>CAZWVM010000180.1:0-7210 GCA_964637705.1 uncultured bacterium | reverse complement strand
ATGACGAACGGACGTGGATCTTGACGCCGAACTTGGCCCCGAACTCGATCGAGCGTGACTGCATCACGCGCGCGCCCGCCGTGGCCATCTCCAGCATCTCGTCGTAGATGATCGTCGGAAGCTTCCTCGCCGCCGGAACGATCCGCGGGTCGGCCGTGTAGATGCCGTCCACGTCCGTGAAGATCTCGCAGACATCCGCCGAGAGCGCGGCGGCCAGCGCCACAGCCGTCGTGTCGGACCCGCCGCGGCCGAGCGTGGTGATGTCCCCCCGCTCGTCGATCCCCTGGAAACCCGCCACCGTCACGGCGTGGCCCGCGTCCAGCTCCTTCCGGATCCGCGCCGCGTCGATGTCGACGATCTTGGCCTTCGTGTAGACGCCGTCAGTGCGGATCCCGATCTGGGTCCCCGTCATCGAAACGGCCTTGTGGCCCATCTGGTCGAGAGCCGAGGCCAGGAGCGCCGCGGAGACGATCTCTCCCGTGGAGAGGAGCACGTCGTATTCCCGGACGGGGGGACGGCCGGAGATCTTCTTGATCAGGTCGATCAGGTCGTCCGTGGTGTCGCCCATGGCCGAGACCACGACGACCACCTGGTTGCCGGCCGCGACGGTTTTCGCCACGCGGCGCGCCACGTTCTGGATCCGTTCAACATTGGCGACCGATGAGCCGCCGAATTTCTGGACGTAAAGCATGATTCGGAGATGATAGACTCGAACGCCCCTGAAAGCAACAGAGTTGAGGACCACCGGCGGCCCGATTCGCTATTGACAGTCCCCACCCGTGACACCATCATGCTCCGTCATATGAAGACTTCCTCTCCGAACAGGACCCTCCACCGCGACATGTCGTGCGGTGAGCTCAGAAAAGAACAGATCGGGCAACGCGTGAAGCTCGCCGGCTGGGTGCACCGGGTGCGCGACCACGGCGGCATCACCTTCGTCGACCTCCGCGACAACTACGGCCTCACCCAGGTCGTATTCGACCCCGCCTTTAACGCCAGCACCCACGCGGAAGCCACCCGTCTGAAGCCCGAGAGCGTCATCTTCCTCGAGGGCGAGGTCCGGGCCCGGACGCCGGAAACGGTCAACCCCGATCTGCCCACGGGCGAGATCGAGGTCTTCTGCGAAGTCCTGGTGATCGACTCGGTCGTCGCCTCCCTCCCCTTCCCCATCGCCGACGAATCGAAGCAACCGGAGGAACTGAGGCTCAAATACCGCTTCCTCGACCTGCGGCGCGACCGACTCCACCGGAACATCCTCTACCGCTCGGAGGTGATCTCGGAGATCCGGCACTTCATGACCGGGGCGGGATTCCGGGAATTCCAGACGCCGATCCTGACCGTCAGTTCCCCGGAGGGCGCGCGCGACTACCTCGTCCCCTCGCGCCTCCACCCCGGGAAGTTCTACGCTCTCCCCCAGGCGCCCCAGCAATACAAGCAGCTCATCATGTGCGCCGGCTTCGACAAGTATTTCCAGGTCGCGCCGTGCTTCCGAGACGAGGCCAGCCGCGCCGACCGCTCGCCCGGCGAGTTCTACCAGCTCGATATCGAAATGTCCTACATCAGCCAGGACGACCTCTTTCAGGTGCTCGAAGCCCTCTTCGCCCACCTCGTCCCGAAGCTCACGAAGAAGACCATCCTCCAGATGCCCTTCCCGCGCCTCACCTACCTCGACACGATGAACTGGTACGGCACGGACAAGCCGGACATCCGCTACGAGATGAAGATGACGGACGTCTCGGACATCTTCGCGGGATCCACCTTCAAGGTCTTCGCCTCCAACGCCGTGAAGGGACGGTGCGTGAAGGCGCTGGTGCTCGAGAACTCGGCCACGAACTCCCGCTCCTTCTTCGACAAGCTGGAGGAATTCGCCAAGTCCCTGGGCGCCAAGGGCCTCGCCTACATCAACGTGCTCGAGAACGAGATGAAGAGCCCGATCCTGAAGTTCCTCTCCGAGGCCGAGATCGCGGCCCTCAAGGATCGCTTGAAACTCAAGCCCGGCGACACGGTCTTCTTCAGCGCCGGGCCGTGGCTCGAGTCCTGCAAGGTGCTCGGCGAGATCCGCCGGCACTTGGGGCAGGAGATCATCAAGCCCTCCTCCGATACCCTTGCCTTCTGCTGGATCGTGGACTTCCCGATGTTCGAATACAACGAGGAGGAGAAGAGGATCGACTTCTCGCACAACCCCTTCTCGATGCCCCAGGGCGGAATGGAAGCCCTTCTCGAGAAGGATCCGCTGACGATCATGGCCTACCAGTACGACATCGTCTGCAACGGGATCGAGCTTTCCTCCGGCGCCATCCGGAACCACCGGCCTGACATCATGTACAAGGCCTTCGAGATCGCGGGGTATCCGAAGGAGGCGGTCGATGAGAAGTTCGGGCACATGATCCGCGCCTTCACCTACGGTGCGCCGCCGCACGGGGGCATCGCCCCGGGCGTGGACCGGATCGTCATGATCTTCGCCGACGAGCCGAACATCCGGGAGGTCACGACCTTCCCGATGAACCAGAAGGCGCAGGAGCTGATGGTCGGCTCCCCGTCCGAGGTCACGATGAAGCAACTGCGGGAGCTCCACCTGAAAGTCGATATCAAGGAACCGAAGAAGGAAGCGAAGCCGGAACCCGGGGTTGCAGGGTAACCACGAAGCACACCGAGAACACGGAGAGATCCGGGTCATAGATTCTGGAAAACGATCGCCCGGTCTTCGGACTGAATACATGAGTCATCTCGAATCGATTTTCTCTGCGATCTCCGTGGTGAATTCCCTGCATCAAAACGCTCCGCTCTTTCGCCGGCGAGGGCAGAGCGATATGATGGACGCATGGCCGCGATACGCGACGAGTTCGAGACGCCCCTGCGCGAGATCGCCGCGCTCCTCAAGGAGGGCGGCGTCATCGGTCTCGCCACGGACACGACCTACGCCCTCGTCGCCGCGCTCTCCTCGAAGAAGGGCGTCGAGCGCCTCCGCGATTTGCGCAACCTCCCCCCCTCGAAGAACCTCTCCCTCCTCCTGAAGGATCTCACTCTCATCTCGCACTACGCCTACATCGACCGCGTCGGCTACCGGCTGATGAAGCGGCTGACGCCGGGTCGTTACACCTTCATCCTGAGGGCGACGAAGGAGCTTCCGCGGCTGACCCTGACGAAGCAGAGGACGGTGGGCGTGAGGATCTGCGGCGTGCCGATCGTCGACGCGGTCTGCGAGGCGATCGGCGAGCCCCTGATCTCCGGATCGGCCGTTTCGGGCGACGGCAACGGCTACTGCGAGACGGCGGAGGCTTTCGCCGAGACCTATCCGCGGCTCGACCTCGTTCTGGAGGGAGGCTTCCACCTGGCCGAGGCCTCGACCGTCATCGACCTCACGGGCTCCGCGCCCGCCATCCTGCGCGAGGGCAGCGGCCCCCTCGACGGGGCGCTCTCGGGGCTGTAGCCGCCCGACCGCTCCGGAATGGATCCCTTCGGCGTCGCGGGGGGCTAAGGGAGGCCGGCCTCCCACTTCATCTCGTCCAGGTAGTCGCGGAACCGTTCCGTGTCGATCTGCCGGTCCGCCGCGTTGGCGGTCGCCTCGCGCAGGTCGAAGCCCAGCCCCATCGCGCTCTTGTCGAACGCGAGAGCGATCTCCTGCGAACCCGGTTTCACGAACTCCAGCACGAGACTGCTGTAGACGAGCACCCTGCGTTCTCCCCTCTCGGGCGCGGGACGAGGCTCGGCGGAATAGCGTCCCCTCAGGATCCAGGACGTCTGCTCGAGGGGCGGCAGGTCCGTGGTCGAGAACCCCGCCCGGGTGAGCGCGACGGCAAGACGGTCCCGCACGATTCCCTGCGGGTCGCCCTCGATGCTGACGGCCACGAGCCGCGACTGCGAAAGCGGCCGCGCCAGGAAGAATTCCCGCGCCGCGGCGATCTCGTCATCGGTCACATGGCACTTCACCCACGCCTCGAACCGGTCCTGCCGTTCCTCGACGAACCACTCGTCGGCACGGAAGCCGCCGAGCACCGCGCCCAGCCTCATGCGGCTCCGGCCCTCGAGGCTCGAGGTGTCGTTGAGACTGTCGGCGCGAACGGAAAGCAATTCGCGATTGGTCAGTTCGACCCCGATGAAGACCGCGTAGTGCTGAAGCGCGTTGCGGAAGGCCCGGTCCCGGGCGGAGGCCTCGTCGGACTGGGGATTCGACCAACCGACGAAGATCCGGGTGCCGCCCACGGCCTCGGGCGGGTGGTCGATCCAAATCGGGCGGGACCGGACCTCCGTCGGCCCGATGGGCGCCGCCGGCGTAGCGAGCCCGGCCGTGGCCGCGCAGCCCGTGAGCAACGCGGCCAGAGCGATCGACGCGATTCCCCGCGTCCAAGCCGTCCGCCGGATCATCGCGGGTTCAGCCGATCTGCAGCTTCTCGCGGGTGGCCGAGACGCTCTTCTGGTAGTCGTAGCGCAGGAGAACGTGGGCTTTCCAGGACCAACCGGTCGCGGGCGACCAGAAGCGCTCGTAATACTCGTCCTCGATGCGCGAGCCCATGACGCAGTCCCGGGCCGCCGCCGCGACCTGCTCCTCGAACGAGGTTCCGGAGGATCCGACCGCGTCGCCGGTGCGCGTCGTCGCGTTGACCGCGGTGTCGCTCATCGCGCCGTCCGCCGTGACGTCGATCGCGATCTGCAGGGCCGCCTCCTTGACGGCCGCCATGCGCGCCATCGAAAGCGCCGCCTCGCGGCCCGGCACCTTCACGGAATGCCCGACGACGTTGTCGGGCGACGTCACGGTGGCCCTGTTCGCGAGCCACTCGGGCGCCACTTCCCGTGAAACCCAGACCGGGGCCTCGGGATCCCTCGGGACGGAGACCGGCGTGGTGTCGCGCGTGACGGCTCCGCCCGGCGGCGAGACATCGTTGCGCGTGGTCCGCGTCGAATTCGACGAGCACGCCGCCGAAAGCACGGCGAGGGAAAGGGCCAGAGAGACCGCCAGGGGACGCTTCATGTCACTACCTCCCGAATTCAGGTTTCGGGGAGGAACAGGAGCAAGAAGCGTGCCGGGTAAAAAATCGGAAAAAATCGGGGACACTCACCTTTTTACGAATTCGCACCTGTTTTGCGCTATCATTCTGTCATGCCGAGAATGCCGCGCCTCGTTGTTCCGGGACTACCCCACCATGTCACACAGAGGGGCAATCGCAGGCAGAAGGTCTTCTTCAAGGATTCGGACCGCATCGGCTATCTCGGTTTCCTTTCGGAGGCCGCCCTCGATTTCGGCGTACGATGCGCAGCGTGGTGTTTGATGCCCAATCATGTTCACATCATTGCGGTTCCCGAAAAAGAGGATTCGCTGGCCCTGTGTTTCGGACGAGCTCACACCCGTTACACGACTCACATCAACCGTAGAGAAGGATGGTCGGGTTTTCTGTGGCAAGGACGCTTTCATTCTTGCGTCATGGATGATGCACACACGTTCCGCGCCGTTCGCTATGTCGAACGCAATCCGGTGCGGGCCGGGATCGTGCGAGTTCCATGGGCCTATCGATGGTCGAGCGCGCGATTCCATTGTGGTGAAGTCGAGCATGATCCTCTGATCAGCGGAAGGCCGCTCGTGATCGTTCCCGACTGGAAAGACTATCTCCGGGTCGAGGAGGAGGCCGACTGGGCGAAAGAGTGGCAACACAAAACTTCCGTCGGTCGGCCCGCGGGGAGCGAGTCATTTGTCTCGTCCTTGGAAGCACTCAGCGGGCGAGTGTTGCACCCTCGAAAGAAAGGTCGCCCCAAGAAAATGACGTGAGTGTCCACATATTTATTGCTTCAACAGCATCGCCTTCAATTCATCCAGCCGCACGCTGGCCTCGAGCCAACTCGCCTCCCCGGCCTCGATCAGGCGCCCCGTCTCGGCGAGCCGCTCGCTCTTCGTCCGCGACCACTTGCGCGGGTACCGGATCATGTCGTCCTCGATCCCGGCCTTTTCCTTCCTGAGCGTCGCCAGCCCGGCCTCGATCTTCCTCAGATCGGCCTGCGTCCGCGCGATCGCCTCCCGTGTCTCCTTCCGGCGCTGGAGGATCTCCTCGCCCTTCGAAAGCGCCTTCGCCTCCGGCTTCGGCGCGGACGCGGGCTCCCCTTCCGGGTTCTCTCGCGCCAGCGTCTCGAGCCGGTCGACATACTCCTCATACGTGCCCGGGTAGGGCAGCACCCGCCCGTCCTTGATGTCCAGGATGCGGTTGGCGAGGAGGTTGACGAAGGTCCGGTCGTGGCTGATGAAGAGGATCGTCCCGCGGTAGGACTCCAGCGAATTCCCCAGGATCTCGACGGTCTCGAAGTCGAGGTGGTTCGTCGGCTCGTCCATGAGCAGTACGTCGCACTTCGTCAGGAGCAGGCTCGCGAGGCAGACCCGGGCGCGCTCGCCGCCCGAAAGCACACGGATCTCCCGATTCACGTCCTCGCCCCTGAAGAGGAAACTGCCCGCCAGGTCCAGGATCTCCTGCCGTGTCACGTTCTCCGCCGCGCGTCGCTCGAGGTGCTGGAGGATGGTGAGACCGGGGTCGAGCGCGGAGTAGACGTGCTGGGCGTAGTAGCCGATCGAGACGTCGAAGCCCCAGCGCACGCCGCCCGCGAGCGGCTTCAGGTCCCCGGCGAGCGTGCGCAGGAAGGTGGTCTTCCCCTGCCCGTTGTCCCCCAGGACCGCCACGCGCGCCCCGCGGTCGAACTCCACGTCGATCCCGGTCGCAACCGTCCTCTCGGGGTACCCGATCGCGAGTCCCTCGCACCGGACCGCGATCCCCTTCCGGTCCTCGACCCGCGGGATCCGGATCCGCACCGTCGAGAGCGGCTTCGCGATCTCCTTGTTCTGAAGCCGCTCGATCTGCCGCATCTTCGCCTTGGCCTGGGTCGCCTTGGAGGCCTTCGCGCGGAAACGGTCCACGAAGCGCTCGAGCTGCTTCCGCTTCTTCTCGATCCCCTCGTTGTACCGCTCCGCCTGCTCCCGGACCGACGCCTTGTATTCCATGTACTCGTCCACCGTGCCGGGGTAGAGCGTCATCTCCGCGCTCTCGATCTCCAGCGTCTCCTCGCACGTCCGCTTCAGGAACTCCCGGTCGTGCGAGACGATCAGGAACCCCCCGGCGAAATCGGCGAGGAAGTTCTCGAGGAGGATGAGCGTCGAGAGGTCGAGGTAGTTGGTGGGCTCGTCGAGGATGAGGAAATTGGGCTCGGCCAGGAGCATCGAGACGAGCTTCACGCG
>CAZWVM010000179.1:0-7374 GCA_964637705.1 uncultured bacterium | reverse complement strand
CATGACCCCGATCGATGTTCCCAGGTTCTGGATGACCGGGTAGTAGATCGTGTCGTACTGGCCCGCCGCGATCGTCTTCGCGGCCGGCGCCGTCACCGTGAACTCGCTTGTGCGGTTCACGCCCGCGATCCAGAACGACAGGTCCGTGTCGGTCGGGATCACCCGCAGGGCGCTCCCTCCCCCCGCGACGGCGAAGGTGACGCCCACGTGGAAGAGGTCCCCCGTCGCGATCGATTGCCCCAGTTCGCCGGATACGGGAGTCAGGTCGCCGCGGTGGACGCGGACCGGGGTGTCCGATGTCCGGGCGCGCCTCAGGATCACGACCGTGTCCGTCATGAAGGGGAGAGTCTCGGCCCGTGCGGCGTTGTCCATGATGCGGCCCGGAAGCCCGCTGACCACGTCCTTGGCGGTGATGAGCGAGGTGTCCGAGAGCCGCAGGCGGAAGGCCGAGACCCCCAGCGTCTCGTTCACGATGTCCACGTAGACGCGCGCCGTCATCGTCGCTTCCGTCAGGATGATGGCCCCCGAGAGGTCGATGGTGACCGTGTCGCCGCTCGTGGGAAGGGCGGGCGTGTCGATGCCGCCGTAGGTCGTCCCGGTCGCCGCGTCGCGGATGTGGATGCCGCGGAGCACCCGGTGAGGCGCGAGCTCCGTGCCGTCGGCGTTCCTCACCTGCAGGAGGATCCGGTCGATGCGGGCCGAGTTCACCGGCGTGTCCTCGTGAGGGGCGTCGTTCAGGAGGTAGAGATCCATGATCGCGACGTCCGTCTGCCCCGTGGCGACGTCCAGGGGCGCGAGCGACGTATCGACCCCGATCGCGATCGTCTCCATCATCGCCGCTCCGATGACGTCATACAGGCCCGTCTTGTTCCCCGTGACGCCGGTCTCCTGATCGAAAACGGATATCGACTTTCCGCTGACGTCATCCACGAAGGTGAAGGCGGCCGTCGGTGAGAGAAAGTAGAAGCGGGCGGTATCGACGGACGCGGAGGGCGAGGTGGTGATCCGGATCTCCATGTCGCGATACTGCCCCGGCAGGATCGTGAAACCGGCGGGGTTGATCGAAAGGGTGGGGGCCTCCGGGATGTTCGTGATGTCCGCGAAGGTGATCAACTCGGCCGAATTGTACAACCGGACGCGCGAAGCCACGATCTTCCAGGGAATCACCATGCCCGTGTCCGTCTCAACGAGGATCTGGAACTGCGTCATGCGGTCGGTGTGCGCGCCCGTGTTCGTGTTGCGGAACCTCAGCTTCACGATTTGCGTGTCGATGCCCTTGCCGATGACCGTCGAGACGCGCCCCAGGGGCCCCGTCTCCAATAGTGTCACCGTCACGTAGGAATCGACGACGGGGACGAGCAGGGTCTTGCCGGCCGGTGCCGCCACGTTCTCCCAGAGCGTGTCGCCAAGGTTCTGGTATTCCACGATGAAGGTGTTCGACGGGTTGTCCAGCGGCGCGTCGATGTCCGGCGCCGCCCGTCCGTTCAGGCTGGCCGATGAGTCGCCGTAGTAGACGTAGAGCCTCTGGCCGATGTTCAAGGTCACTCCCAGGAAGGTGATCTGCTGTCCGACGATATAGGATTCCGTGTATGTGCCCTCGCAGGAGGTCGTGACATAGCCGTTCGTCGTTCCGAGCGATGATTGCGGAGAACTCCAGGCCGCGGGAATCGTGATCCTCAGGGTGTCGTCGACCAGGTTGCTCGCCGCCGTGTTCTGGATCACGTAGCGGCGGAATGTCCCGACCTGGATATCGACCGCCGGATTGATGAACGCGTTCAAGGTCGAGCGCTCGCGGCGGACCAGGCGTCGCGAACTCATCGGCGTCCGGTTGCCCAGTTTGTCGATCGCCGTCACCTGGATCCAGTTGTCGGCCGGCGCCGGCGACCTCAGACTCATCGAGGCCGTGAAACTGCCGTCCGACGAGGCGGAATAGACTGTCTTCTGGTCGAAGAGGAAACCGGCCGCCGAATCGGAGTAGACCTCCACGATCAACGTCGCCGCCAGCCCCGTGGCCTCGGTGAGGATGCTCCCCGCCACGGTGTAGAGATCCGAGGTCGTGGATGTGCCCTCGGGAGGCGGCGTCAGGACGGAAAAGACGGGTGGGGTGTTGTCGATCACGAAGTGCTTGAAGTTGTCGCTGTAGTCGAAGTCCGTCTGGTCCGGGTTCGGGTCGATATACTGCGCCGAGGGCGTCACGCCCGCGAAGTCCTGCGCGTCCTGTACCCGGATCTGCGCGTCGCCGTCCGACATCGCGCGCGTGACGCGAAACTGGCCCGTCCAGGCGGTGCCTGAATACGTCACCTGCGAACAGCTCGAGAAGGAGCCGCCGTTCGGCTTCACCGAGACCGCGATCGCCGGCGTCGCCGCCGGGTTCATCGCATTCGTGAAGTTCAACTGCATCGTGATCGTGTCCTCGCCGACGTAGTAGGTGCCGGCCTGCAAGACGACCGTGTTTCCCGAGATCGCCGCCGAGGCGACGAAGGGCGTGTCCGAGGCCGGCGCGATCGTCACCGAACCCTCCAGAACGCTGTTCCACTCGAGGCGCATCAGCACCAGCCGGTCGTTGTTCTTGTCCAGGACCCAGACCAGCGATTCGTAGCGCCCGGTCGACGGGTTGCGCAGGAACTGCCCCTTGCCGTCGAGCCAGACCATCTCGCTGGCGTCGTTGAAGTTCGTAATCGGCGGCGGGGCGCCGGAACCGAAACCGGTGTAGCGAAGCAATCGCTGGGTCAGGAAGCTGTCGTAGCGTGTTTCGGCGTTGTACTTGTACAAATCCTCGTCCGAGGCCAGGGAATACATCTCGCCGAAGTCGTCGACGAGGAAGGGCCAGGGGGTGGCGTCGGCGTTGTTCGGATAGGGGCCGAAGTCGAACGACGTGGCCGTGCGGTAACGGGTGTTGAGCGTGTTGTTATACATCTCCACCCGCTCGTCGATCAGGAACATCCACATCGCGCCCGTGTTGAAACGGTTGTTCTGCGAGTTGAACCAGGGGCCGGTCTTCACGGCGTACAGGTCATTGGCCGGGTTGATCCATCCCATCTTCGCGTTGCCGGCGAGCCCGCCCAGCAAGACGCCGTTTCCGTTCACGACGAAGCAACGCGCGTCATCCTCGCTCGAGACCGTGTAGGTTGCCCCGTTCGCCCAGAGACACATGTTGACCGGCTGGTTGAAGTCGTTGATGTTGGGATGAATATCGTCGATGTCGATGGGGTTGCGCGACGGCGATCCGTCGGTGCCGAAGATCTTCAGAACCGTCGAGCGCTCCACGCCGCCGTCCTCGTTGTTTGAGACATTCCACTGGTCGTAGACGTAGACATTGCCGGTCTCGTCCGCGTCGACGCCACGGATCTCGTTGAAACCCCGGGAGTCGGTCAGAAAGGTCGTTCCGTCGATGCCCTGGATCACGTCCTTGCCGCCCGGGGCGTTGGTGAAGGGCACGAAGACGCCGTTCTTGTCGAACTTCTTGATCGAGCGCGACTGCTGGCAGGCGACGTAGATCGTGGAGTCGGGAAGGACGCCGATGTCCCACGCGCCCATCAGGTTGTACGGGTCGTCCTCCAGCGTTCGCACGAACGTCGCCGTGTCGCCGGCCGTGTTCTCCTTGAAGATGTAGATCTGGTTCGTCGTACGGTTCGAGACGATGACGAAGGTCTCGCCGGTCACGTCCTTCTGCCAGACGCAGATGCCCTCCGCTCCGTTCAGGTTGCTCTGAACCACCTGGTAGCGCACGGCGCCGGTTCTCCCGTTGTACTTCACGAACCGGTTCTGGGTCGGGATCGTCCAATACACGAAGCTGTCCCGGTCCGGGGTCACCCAGATCCCGTGGGGCGCCGCCGGCGGGTTGACCCACTGGTTCGTCGTCTGCGCCAGGTCGCTTCCCCGGTGCCGGTCGATGTCCACGTTCTCGTCCTCGGCCACGTAGACGACCGTCGAGTCCCACGACGGGGCGATGTCCCAGCAGTTCGTCCCGTTGTCGATCGTGAAGAGAGCCGTTCCGGTCGCGCCGTTGTCGCGGAGCTTGATGATGCCCTCCGTCACCGCGTTGCCCGGACTGCGGGTCGCGACGTAGATCGAGTCGAAGCGGTCGATGCCCAACCCCAGGACGTCGTCCATGTTGGCGTTCGAGAACCATGACTCCGCGACCCACGTGTCTGTCGTCGGGTCGTACTTCGCGATCATGCAGTCCGCGCCGTTGCCCGCGTTGTCGTCCATGGCCAGGAAGACCTGCCCCAGGGAATTGACCGTGACGCCCCAGCAGGAGTTCACGTTGTCGGTGGGCGCCGAGGGGAAGTCCACCTCCAGGTTCTTGCGACGGATGAACGTCGGAGGCGACGTATTCGGGTCGCCGAGCGATACCTGGCAGAAGGAACGGCTCTGTCCCGTGTTCGTCCAGGTCAATACGCCGTTGTCGTTCACATGCAGGTCCGCCGGCATGTCGATGACCGTGCCGGTGCCCTTGATCTGGAAGAGAACGGTCGGGTCCCTCATCGAGGCATAGACGCGGACGGTGTAGGAACCGTAGGGCAGGGTGTCGTTGACGTTGGAATCCCCCTGCCCGTTCCACCAGATGTTCGCCGCCGTGTCGTCGTCGATGCGCCGGGAGATCAGGCGCCGGACCAGTTTCCCGGTCCAATCGAAGATCTCGATCCGGTACCCGCCGTTGTTGTCCGGGTCCTCCAGCGTCCCTCCGTTGAAGTAGGCGTTGATGTAGACGCCCGAATCGCTGCCCGCCGCGAAGAGCTGGTTGTCGAAGACGTTGTCCGGCCGGAAGACCAGGCCCGTGCAGGTCAGGTCGGCCGCGGCGGCGTGGACGGAAGGGGCGAAGACCAGGCAAGAGGCAAATGACAGAAGGAGAAGAGTGAGGAGTGAGGAGTGAGGAGTGAGGAACGAATCGCGGCAGCAAGGCTGCGAGTGAACGATCACAGCGCGTAGTACTCCGCGGTCAGGAGGCGGCCGATGGCCGATTCAAGCATCGCGTCGCGCAGGTTTCTCATCCAGGTCGCCGCCCATCCCAGCCGGCTGATCACGCAGACATGGGGGTTGTCGGGCTGTCCGATCGAGACCGTCATGCTCGAGGTGTCCGGCCGGATGTCCAGGAAGTCCGTGCCCACGAAGGCGGTTTCCGCCGAGGTCTGCGCGACGGCGACCAGGCGGTAGCGGCCGCTCGGGAGACCGGAAAGGGTCACGGTCTCCGAGGCCGAGAGCCCGGTCCGGATCTCGCTTCCCGTGAAGGCATACGTGTCCGTCGCCAGGATGAGCTTCACGCTGATCGTGGGCGAATCGGAGGCGCGCGCGCTGTAGAAGACCTGGAACGGCTGATACAGGGTCTGCCCGAAGACGTTGCCGGCGGGCGAGTCGAGCGTGATCTCCAGCGCCGTGGGGAGTTCCGTCTCCGTCCGGACGCGCGAGGAGAAGCGGAACCGGTCGAAGGTGCCCGGCGGTGTCGCCTTCGCTGGATCCTCCGAGCCTCCGAGGTGGAAGACTCCCGACTCCACCGCCGCCGCCGTCGGATCGGTCTGCTTCACGCGACCGTTCACGAGGATCGAGACGCCGGCGATCGTGTCCCACGTGACCGCAACGTGATACCACTGCCCCGCGTTCATCTGCGTCGTGAAGTCCGTGAGCGTGATCCAGGCTGCGGCCGTTCCGATCGACCACTCCAACGACGTCCCCGCGGAGAGGCCCAGCGTGAAGCGCCCCAGGAGCAGGGGATCGTTCGGGTTCTGCCGTCCGCTCGAGACGAGGTAGGACCGCGATACGGCTGTGAGCGTCGTGTCGGGCTTGTAGTAGAACTCGATCGTGCCGGAACGAAACCGGTTGTTGTCCGTGTCCGGCCCCGGCCCGCTCCCGTTCCACGAGGAGGGACCATACGACGCGTAGGCGTTCGTGTCGGATAGCCTCAAGCCCATCCCGGACCGGTAGCCCGCCGCATAGACCGCGTTCACCGTCTTCGACTCGGCCCGCGTCGTGTTCTCGAAATCGTCGAAGAGCACCGTCCAGGAGTCGGAGGTGTAGGCGGACGGTGTCAAGGCCGTGCCTCGAAATGGAGCGGCTTCGAGCGACGGCAAAGGAACCGGGAAGACCCAGGCGAGAAGAAACGCGACAATGAATAGTGATGTAGGAAAATGACGACGGTATCTGTCGGACATCGATATCCATATTTGTAGCACTTCGGGCATCGATATGCACATAAAATCAATGAGTCACCACCGCGTAAATTGTAGGATCAGACTGACAAATTTTCATCGGATGCGTATCTTTTTTCACGCCGTTTTCGTGCATTGACTTGGGGCGGCTTCACACGTGTAATGGAACTCGTCCGCCGATGTAGCTCAGGGGTAGAGCAGCGGTTTTGTAAACCGCTGGTCGGGGGTTCAAATCCCTCCATCGGCTTATCGCGAAGCAAGGAGTGAGGAGTGAGGAGTCAGGAGTGGGCGAAGGCGGTTATCGCCGGTCTTTGGCTCTCATCCGTCGTCGCCTGCGGGGAGCCACCGCTCGAGCCCTTGGAGGCCTCGGAGATCGCGGGCGAGTATCCCGGTCCGGCGCTCGCCCTGCCGCCGCCCCCCGCGGGTGCTCGCGAACTCGCCGACACCTCTGAGCCCGTTCGGCCCGGTCCATCCCTGCGCTCGGTTGCGTGGGAGGACTTTTCTCTCGACCACGATTCGGGCGAACTCATCCAAGCGATCGACGACCAACTGAGGTTTCTCGTCGCGCGCGGCGAGGGGGATTTGACCTTCGGAGGCCGGCAGGGGAGGGTGAGCCGGGGCCGCATGGCGGCGACTCTCCTCGCGCTTCGCGACCTCGTCGGGGACTCCTGGGCTCGCCCCGGCTTCGATTCGGCCCTGCGCGAGCGATTCGCGCTCTACCGGTCCGTGGGGCGTGAGAGCGACGGGTTCGTCCTCTTCACGGGCTATTACCTTCCCGAGTATGAGGCCAGCCCGGTCAGGACTGAGAGCTTCTCGGTGCCGCTCTACGCACGCCCCGCCCCGACGGGACGCGGTCGGCGACGCGGATACCCGACACACGCCCAGATCGACAAGGGAGCGCTCGCGAACCGCGGACTGGAGCGCGCCTGGGTCCGTCACAAGCTCGACCGGTTCTTTCTCATGGTCCAGGGGTCGGGCCTATTGCGCTACCCCGACGGTTCTCTCCACAGCGCGCGCTACGCGGGAGGCAACAAGAAGCCCTACACCGCGATCGGGCGGCTTCTCGTCGAGGACGGGAAGATCCCGCAGGCCGAGATATCGATGCAAAGGATCCGGCAATACTTCGCGAAGCACCCGCATGAGATGGACGCCTACCTGTATCGCTGCGCCTCGTTCGTCTTCTTCCGCGTCGATGACGTCGAGCCGCACGGCGTCCACGGGATCAACC
>CAZWVM010000178.1:0-7417 GCA_964637705.1 uncultured bacterium | reverse complement strand
TACGGCACCGGCGCGGTCATGGCGGTCCCGGCGCACGACCAGCGCGACTTCGAGTTCGCGCGGAAGCACGGCCTGCCGGTCAAGGCCGTCATCCATCCGGCGGACGCGGTTCTCGACCCGGCCGCGATGGGCGCGGCCTACGTCGAGGACGGCGTCATGCGAGACTCGGGGCCCTTCGATGGGCAGGGAAACCGGGAGGCCTGGCACGGGATCGTGGCCCTGGCCGCGGAGAAGGGATGGGGACGGCCGCACGTCCAGTTCCGCCTGCGCGACTGGCTCGTCTCGCGCCAGCGTTACTGGGGCACGCCCATCCCGGCGGTGTACTGTGATGCCTGCGGGGTCGTGCCTGAGCACCGCCTGCCGGTTCTCCTGCCCGACGACGTGAAGTTCGGCGCGGGAGGAAATCCGCTGGCATCCTCCGCGACCTTCGTCGGCTGCGACTGCCCGAAGTGCGGGAAGCCGGCGCGCCGGGAGACCGACACGATGGACACCTTCGTCGATTCCTCCTGGTACTTCCTCCGCTACTGCGACGCGAAGAACGGCGAGGCGCCCTTCGACCCGGCGCTCATCGCGGAGTCGATGCCCGTGGACCAGTACATCGGCGGCGTCGAACACGCCTGCATGCACCTCATCTACGCCCGCTTCTTCACGATGGTCTTGCACGACATGGGGCTCGTTCCCTGCGAGGAGCCCTTCACGAATCTTCTCACCCAGGGCATGGTCTGCCTGGAGACCTATCGCTGCCCCGAGCACGAGTGGATCCTGCCGTCCGAGTGCGTGGACGGGAAATGCGCGAAGTGCGGGAATCCGGTCACCGTGGGTGCGGTCGAGAAGATGTCGAAGTCGAAGAAGAACACGGTCGACCCGGGTCTCATCATCGACCGCTACGGCGCGGACACGGCCCGGGCCTTCATCCTCTTCGCCTCTCCTCCCGAGAAGGAACTGCTCTGGTCGGACCAGGCCATGGAGGGGTCCTTCCGGTTCCTGAGGCGCGTCCATGACCTCGTCGAGGAGCGCGCGGAGGCACCGGCGGCGGCGGCCGATGAGGCGGCGGAGAGGGAACTGCGGCGCAAGGCTCACGAGACGATCCAGCGCGTGACGCGCGACGTCGCCGAGCGGTTCCAGTTCAACACGGCGATCGCGGCGATGATGGAGCTCCTGAACGCCCTGCAGGCGCACGGTGCGAAGACGCCGGCATCGCGCGAGGCGCTCGAGATCCTCCTGACCTGCCTCGCGCCGATCGCCCCGCACCTCGCGGAGGCCGCCTGGGAGCGCCTGGGTCTTCCGGGCCTGGCCGCGGAGGCGCGGTGGCCGGAGGTCGACGCGGCGGCCCTCGTGACTGCGACGGTCGAGGTTCCGGTCCAGGTGAACGGGAAACTGCGCGGAACGATCCGGATCGCGCCGGACGCCGGCGAAGCTGAGGCCCTGGCCGCCGCGCGGGCCTCCATCAAGATGGATCTATCGAACCCGAAGAAGGTCATCTACAAGACGGGCAAGATCCTGAACCTGGTGGTATAGGCGGGTGGAAGCCCGGCATTCCCGGCGCATCCTCGGCCCGCTGATCCTCTTGTGTCTGATGTGTCATGCCGCGCCCGCCCGGGCCGAGTTCGTGAGGGGGTTCTACACGCTCGGGGAGGAGACCTTCGACACGGTCGTCTCGCTCGGATTCAATCTCGTCATCTGTCCGACCGACACGTGGGACCTGGAGGGAGCGCGGAGGCGGGGACTCGGTTTGATTCCCGCGTGGTTCGGGGACGACGAGACGTCCTACGCGAAGATCCGCGCCCTCGACACCGAGCCCGTGATCCGGGCCTGGTATCCCTTCGATGAGCCGGACATCTACGGCTATTCCTCGGACGTGGTGGAATCGAAGGTCGCCTGGCTGAGACGGCATTCCACCAAGCCGGTCTTTCTCACCGTCTGGACGCCGCAGGAGTACACGACCTACCTTCCCCACGCCGACATCTTCGGCATCACACCCTACCCGATCGGCTCGCATCCGGGCGAGGTGAAGATGGAGATCACGGCGCGGTATGCCGCCTACGCGCGCTCGCTCTGCGATGTGAAGCCTCTCTATGTCTGCATACCGGTCTTCTTCCAGCGGCCCTGGCAGTATCGCGCGCCGGACCGGCATGAACTGCACAACATCGTCTACCAGGCGCTGACGGCCGGTCCCGACGGGCTGCTCTTCTTCATCTGGATGGTGGGCGGACTGGACGGCGTGGTCTGGAAGCTGGAGGAGCACCCGGATCTTCTCGAGGAGATCGCCCGGATCAACCGCGAACTGATCGACCTGGACGCGGTCCTGGAGAGGGGGACGACGGCGGACGCGCTCCTCGCCACCGTGGCGCCGGCGGAGGTGCCGAATCGCATCGTCGAGCACGAGGGCGATCTCTACTGGATCGCTGCGAATCCGTCGAGGAACCAGGTCATGCTGAGGGCGACCTTCCGGGAACCGATCGGAGAGGCCCGTCTTCTGCACGGCGGCCGCTCGACGCTCGGGGTCTCGGCCGCCGATCGGCGCGTCTCCCTGAACCTCGGCCGGCTCGGATACGCGGCGGTCAGGATCGGACGTCCGGCGAACTCTCGACCGGAAGTCCCCACGCGGCCGATCAGTGGCCGATAAGCCATTGACCCGGAAGCGGGCGCCGATAATCTCTTGCCATGACCGAGACGAACGAGAAACCCTCAGGGAGTGACGGCGCGGCCCCGGATGCGGAGACGTCAATGCCCCCGGCGCGGTTCGATTTCTTCGTGACGAGTCTCTCGATGGAGGCCTTCATCGGGTTGGGACTCATGGCGAATCCCCGGACGGGGGAGACGGCGAAGAACCTGCCGCAGGCGAAGTATCTCATCGACATCCTCGGAGTGCTGCAGGAGAAGACGAAGGGGAATCTCGAGGCGGACGAGGAGAAGCTCCTGCAGGACGCTCTGACGCGCCTGAGGCTCGCTTATCTGGAGGCCTCGAAGAAGGGCTGAACGCCGTCACGGGGGAGCGCGCGGCGCGCCGGATCATGCCCGGGAGGGCGTAATGCCGGGAGCGGGAACCTTCAACTCCGCCGCGGCAGGAGCGTCGGAGGAACGAGGAGCAGCGCCGAGACGACCGTCCACCAGATGAGCCGGAAGTCCGGGGTCGACGAGACGAGAAAATAGGCGAGGCCGTAGAGGAGCCCGCTCGAAGCGAGCGCGACTTCCATCGCGTGGCGTTCGATTCCACGCGCGCACGCGATCGCCAGGCCGATAACGCCCAGGAGAAGATAGAACCAGCCGCGGAAGAGGATGGAGTCCGCGAAGTGGCCGAGGATCCGGACTGCCGCTTCGGCGCGCGGCGCCAGGTCCGTGGAAATGCCGAGATCGTTCTCCGCGATACCCGCCTGGAACGGATACCAGACCTTCGAGCCGAATCCCCATTGCATCGAGAAGAGCCGCGCGCGGTGACGCAGCCAGGTTGCCGGATGGCGCAGGACGGCGCGAAGCCAGGCGCGCCCGAGGATTCTCACGGCCTCCGGATCATGTAGTTCGGGGACGGAGAGGCCGCCGCCCGCCGTGTACGTCGGTTCGACGTTCCAGGGCGAGTAGAGCGTTCGCCACTCGCCGGGCGTCATCGCGGGCTTCGGACGAAACGGCTCCGGCACCAGGTCCTCGCCGGTTTCGACGGTGAGCACGACGAGATCGTGGACGAAGAGAACCTGGCCCGTGTGTTCCGACGGCCCGGTCGTGACGGCGGCGTCGAAAGAGCGGACGCCGATGCCGATGAGGAAGACCAGGACGAATCCGCCCGCGATTCGCCGGCAACGGCTTGATCCCGCGAAACCCGGCGCAACGCCCGGAATCCCGTTCGCCCAAAGAGCCGCCGGGAGAACGGCGGCGATGCCGTTGTGGCGGGAGGCCGCCGCCAAAAAGAGCAGGAGGATCGCGGGCACGGCCCAGCGCCGCGGTCGGACGGACTTCCCGGCGCGCGCCAGGCATGCGAACGACGCGACGAGGCACGCTCCCATGAAGACGTCCTTCCAGATCGTGCTGAGAAGGCCGAAGACGGGGGGCAGGAATCCCAGGAGAAGGACGGCCGCCGCGGCTTGCCCCGCCCGGGCCAGGACCGTGTCGAAGAAAACCGCGGTTCCGAACCAGAAGACGAAGTTGACGAGGATCAGCATGCCGAGCGGTCCGGACACCACTCGATCCGTGAAGCTCCAGATCCAGGCCAGGAGAGGCGGCTGGTAGTCGCGAAAGATCCCGGAACGCGCCTCGGAGAGAAGCTCGAGGGAATCCGGAGAGACGAACCCGGGAGAGAAGACGGCGACGGTGACGAGAGCGCCCAGGATCGCGGCGGCGAGCGCGGGAGGACGGACGGGCGTGTCGCGAATCACGAGAGTCGGTGTCACGGTTTCACGGCGTGGACGCAGAGGGAGATTCCGAACGGCGGCGGCACCAGCGATTCCACGCGGCGCATGAGCGGAGTCAGCCGGTCCATGATCCCGATTTCGTCGCTCGAGAAGAGACCCTTGCGCCGGATCTTGAATCGCCACCACCATCCCAGCGCGCCGATGACGTTGAAGTATCGAAGGAATCGAGGCTCCCATCCGGTTTCCTCGAGCAGCCGCCTCATCGCTCGAAGCTCGTAGCGGCGGCGGTGTCCCGCGATGAGGTCGGCCGATCCGAAGAGAAAGGGGCAGGCCGGAACGAGGATGCGAAGCCTTCCGCCCCTGGCGGCCGCCCGCCGTGCGCGCGTCAGCAGCTCGCGGTCGTCGGAAACGTGCTCGAGAACGTTGAAGGCCAGGATCGTGTCGTAATCTCCTCCGATCGACGCCCATGTCGCGGAATCCTCGAGCCGCCCCGTGACGGGTCGAACGTCGTCCGAGGCGTCGAGGCTCCGCATGAGCGCCGCCATGGATTCCTCCGACTGGTCGACCGCGGTCACCGCGCCGCCCGTCTTCGCCATCTTCCTCGTCAGGACGCCGATGCCGCAACCCAACTCCAGGATCTTCCGGCCCGGATCGGGGATCACCATCGATACCTGCCACTCCTGGTACCGGCCGGCGCGCTCGAGTTGTCGCAGCACCTCGATCTGCCACCGGTCCCGGTCCGATTCGGAGAGGATCCCGGTCATGCCTTCAACCATCTTGTGGCGCGGCGCGCCACGCCCTTCAGGTGCCGGAGGTTCCTGATGCTCCCGATGAAATCGGCGAGGACGCGGGGCCGGAGATAGAAGCGGAGAAGGGCGTTGCGGCGAAGCCGGTGGATTTCCTTCTCCGTCAATCCCTCGGGAAGGTAGTTGACGTGGTGGAGACAGAGGTCGTTCTTCGCGAAGTCGACGCGAGCGAGCGAGCTCGAGGCCTCGTTCGAGGGAAACGGCTGGAAATAGGAATACGTGGCGCGGACCAGGGGGAGTTCCCTCGAGAAACGGAACGTTCGCATCATCTCCTCGCGAGTCTCCCCCGGAAACCCGATCAGGAAGAAGCCGCTGATCTTGATCCCGGCCCCGTGGATCAGCGCGATCTTCTCGCGGATTCTCCTCGTGTCGAGATTCTTCCTCATGAGCTTCAACACGCGGTCCGAACCGGACTCGATGCCGACCGAGAGGATGTAGCAGCCCGATTGCTTCATCAGGGACAGGGTCTCCTCGTCGAGGGTATCCAGCCTCACCCCGTTGGGGCAGGTCCAGGAGATTTTCCATCCCTTCTCCAGGATCGCGCGGCAGAAGTCCTGGACGAACTTCCGCTGCCCCGTGAAGTTGTCGTCCTCGATGTGGAATTCCCTGACGCCGTGAGTCTCGATCAGGCGCGCCCACTCGTCGATGACATGCGCCACCGAGCGACTGCGCGTGCGGCGCCCGCTGATCAGGTGGCCGGAGCAGAACGTGCAGTGAAAGGGGCAGCCTCGCGTCACGATGACGGGAGCGATCGGAAAGCCGCGGTAGAACGCGCCGTGCGGCAGGGGAGGATACTCGCCCGGCGGAATCATGTCCCAGGCGCAGGAGAACCGGTCGAGCTCCGCGGGGCAGACGGTGGGATTCATCCGGACGGCGCCGTCGACGCGGCGGATGAGACCGGCGACGCCGTCGAAGTCCCGCGAGCCCGATTCGAGCGCGTCGAGAAAGACCGGCAGGGTCGTCTCGGCCTCGCCCGCGAAGGCGTAGTCGAGATCATCCGGGAAGACGTCGAAGATCGTTTCGGGCGCGCAGGAGGGATGGGCGCCGCCCACGAGCGTGACGGCAGACGGAAGGAGCGCCTTGACGCGCTCCAGGTACCGGCGCGCGATCGCGAGGTCCTTCGAGAAGAGGGTGATTCCGACGACGTCTGGCCTCCACGAGAGCGCGGCGTCGATGTTGTCCGGCCGGAGATCGTCCTTGAGGCAGTCGAGAATCCGCGCCTCGTGCCGCCCGCGCACCGCGCCGGCGAGATAACCGAGCCCGATCGGAGGAATGATCTCGTCGGCGACGCCCCAGGGCCTGACGAGGAGGATCTTCACGAGCGGTCGGCGCCCGCGCGGACGAGGTGCGCGCGCACGCGCCTATTCCTTCCAGGTGAGGACGTCTTCGAGCGGCCGGCGCGGGGGGAAGAAGGAATTGACCCTTGCGGCGGGATCCGCGTATCCGACCGCGAGCGCGCAGCAGAGCCAGCGGTCGTCGGGGAGTCGAAGGGAATCGCGGATCGAGCGCGTCATCGCGAGGATGCTCGCCAGCGGACACGACGACGCGCCGATCGCCTCGAATCCGAGCATCACGTTCTGGAGGTAGAAGCCGAGATCGAGGAAGGTGCCGCGCGCCGCGCCGGCGGGCAGGAGGAAGAAGAGGACGAGCGGCGCGCCGAAGAACTCGTAGTTGCCGCGGGAGTGAGCGCGTTTCGCGGCGGAGTCGGAGGGGTCGATTCCCTTGTGCTCGAAAATCGCGAGGGCCGTCTCCCGCGCCCGTTCCGCGAACGCGGCCGGAAGGGGATCCGGGTAGTAGGGAAAGTCCGCGCTCTCCTGCTTGTTCTCGTCATAGTTGGCGCAGAGGGACGCGGCGAGCTTGCGGAGCGGCTCTCCACGCGCGGCCACGACGTCCCAGGGCTGCGTGTTCTTCGCCGACGGCGCCGAGGCGGCGGCCCGGAGGACGGCCTCGACGTCGGAGCGGAGAGGTTCACGGTCGAGGAAAACGCGCTTGGAGTGCCGCGCGGCGATGATCGAAAGCAGGGAGGAACTCACCCGCAAATCCTCGCATGACCGCGCGCGGCCGTCAATCATCCCCGCGCTCCGGAAGCGCAGCCACCCGTCAATGCTTGCGCGCGGGTCTCGCGCAACGTGAGGCCGCGACGCAGGGCCGCGGCTCGGACCGTTTTCCACAGGATCCATGAAGAATGCCCCTTGACCCGGACGAAAAGGGGGTTATAATAGCATGTGAGTATCCGATTATGATTTCGCGCACAGGCATGCACGCCAT
>CAZWVM010000177.1:0-7450 GCA_964637705.1 uncultured bacterium | reverse complement strand
CGCACCACTTCTTGACGTCGGACGGGAAGCTCGAGCAGTCGGCCTTCACTTCCAGAACGTCGCCGGGCTTCATGGACGGCGACTTCGCCGCCACCTTCAGAACCGGCTGGGGACACGTGAGCCCCATGCAATCCATATCCACCTTGGCCATGATCACACCCTCCTGTGAGTTTGGATGATATTACCCGCGAAATCGCGAATTGTCACTTCCAGCGGCATCTGCCCGGGCAGGGAATGCGTCGCGCAGGCGAAGCAGGGGTCGTAGGCGCGGAAGGCCATCTCGACCATGTTCAAGAGCCCGTCGTTGACCACGCCGCCCTTGATGAGACCTTTCGCGGCCTTCTCCACGGACATGCAGATCGCGGCCGAATTGCCGATCGTGGCCACGATGAGATTCGCGTCCTTCACCATGCCTTTCTCGTCGGTCTTGTAGTGGTGAATGAGCGTTCCACGCGGCGCCTCGACGATGCCGACGCCCTCCCGGGGAACCGCGGTCGGCAGGGTCCTGACGACCGGGGCCGCGATCTCGGGATCGTTCGCCAGTTCCCGGAGCCTCTCGGCGGCGTAGAGAAGTTCGATGACGCGCGCCCAGTGCGTGGCGAGCGTCTTGTGCGCGGGCTTGCCCCCGAGGACCGAATACATCCTCTCGCATTCCTTCTGCGCCAGGGGGGTGGCGAAGCCCTCCGAGGCGTTCAGGCGCGCCAGGGGCGCGACACGGTAGACGCCCGAATCGGCGCCGTCCACGAAGCCCTTCCAGCCGACCTTCTTCAAGAACGGGAACTTGATGTAGGACCACGGTTCCACGTGCTCGGAGACATGCTCCAGGTACTCGGCCGGCGCGAACTTCGCGAACGGCTTTCCGTCCGGGGTCACGATGCGCACGTCACCGTCGTAGAAGTTGATGTGATTGTTCTTGTCCACGAGCCCCATGTAATAGGTCCGGTGGTCGTAAACATCCCCGACGACGAGGTCGACGTAGTCCTTGTTCTTGAGGACGACGTCCTCGAAGATCGCGATCGTGAGCTTGCCGAACTCGACGGCATGCTCCGCGACCTCCTTGATCCGGGCGATCTTCGCCGCGGTCAGGGGCTGGGAGACTCCGCCGGGGATACAGCCGACCGGGTGGATGACCTTGCCACCGATCATCTCGACGACCTCGCGGCACTCGCGCCGCGCGGCGATGACCTTTCCGGCGATGTCGAGGCCGACCTTATTGATGACGCCGAGGATGTTCCTTTCGGCGGCCGGGGCGGAGGGACCGACGACGAAGTCGGGGCCGCCCAGGAAGTAGAAGTGGATCGCGTGGTCCTCGACGAAGAAGGCCGAGTTCATCAACTCGCGGATCTTCTTCGCGGCCGAGGGCGGATCCACGGAATAGACCGCGTCGCAGGCCTTGACCGAGGCGAGGTGGTGGGTCGTCGGGCAGACGCCGCAGATGCGCGGCGTGATGCGGGGCAGTTCCTCCACCGGGCGCCCCTCCGAGAACTTCTCGAACCCCGCGAGCTCCGGCACCTGGAAGAAGGCGCGGTGCACGTCGCCCTTGTCGTCGAGAAAAATGTCGATCTTGCCGTGGCCTTCCAGCCTCGTGATCGGGCTGACCGTGATCTTCTTCATTATCTCACCTCCGTGATGCGCCGCCGCCGGAGCGTCGAGGACGGCAGGCTGAAGCGATAGAAGGTCCCGATCGGGTCCGCGATCGAGCCTCCCGCCTCCGACGCCGACTTCTCGTCCATGGCGGTGAGGATGGAGGAGATACCCGCGAGGGCCGCCATGCCCTGGTCCTCCACGTCGTTGGGCGGTCCGTAGCACCCGCGGCAGGGCATGTTGACGTTGATGCACTTCGTGCCGCAGCCCGAGCGCGTGGCCGGGCCGACACAGACGAGTCCCTGCGCCAGGAAACACTTGTCCGGGTCGATCATCGTCTCGTGCGGGCGGCGATACATCGCCACCTCGGCCCGCTCGGGCTTCGTGGCCTTGCGTTCGCAGGTGTCGCAGAGCGCCTTGCCGGGCGAGAGGACCGCTCCCTTGGGCGGAAGCTTCCCGGAAAGGATCGCCCCGAGCGCGTCCGAGATCGTCTCGGGCATCGGGGGACAACCCGGGAGGTAGTAATCGACGTCCACGGTCTGGTCCAGGGTCTTGACCGTGTCGTAGAACTCCGGGAGCGTCACCGTCACGCCGTCCGTCGTCGTCTCGGTCTTCGGCACGGTCCCGGCCGCATTGTCCAGGGACGGCCGCGTGCCGTAGCTGTTCTCGAAGATGGATTTCCGGTCGTGGAGATTCCCGAGGCCCATGATGCCTCCGAGGCAGGCGCAGGCGCCGAAGGCGATGACGACCTTCGACTTTCTGCGGAAGAGGTGTGCGATGTGATCCTGCTCGGACGTCCGGATCGATCCGTTGAGGAACGCCACGTCGATCGACTTGTCGGGCCGGGCCTCGATGTCGGTATACTTGAAATCCATGGCCACGGGCCAGAAGACGATCTCCACGGCCTTGACGACGTCGAGGATTCCCTCGTGCAGGTCGACGACCGCTTCCTCGCAGCCCCCGCAGGAACAGCTCCAATTGAATGCGACAACCGGTTTCGCCATCGTCCTACCTCCCTGCCGCCGCTGATAGCGGCTCAGCGGCGCCATAAGGCCCCAGCTTTTTCACGTTCTCGTACATCTCGGTCACGACCTGGACGAATCGCTCGCCCTCGGAGGCCGAGACCCACTCGAGCTTGAACCGTTCGGGCTCGATGCCGAACTGCCGGAGCGTCGTCTTGAGGACCTCGCACCGCCGGAGCGCCTTGTAGTTGCCCTCCTGGTAATGGCAGTCGCCCGGGTGACAACCCATGACGATGACGCCGTCGGCGCCCATCTGGAAGGCCTTGACCACGAAGAGGGGTTCGATGCGGCCCGAGCACATGACGCGCACGAGGCGCACTCCCGCCGGGTATTGCCGCCTCGAGTTCCCGGCGTTGTCCGCCCCGGCATACGTGCACCAGTTGCAGACGATCGCCATGATCTTCGGCTTGAATTCGCTCACAGGACACCTCCCATCTCCGCCAGCACCGCCTCGCGCGTGAAGAACTTGCCGTCCAGCGCCCCGGAGGGGCAGGAGGCGACGCAGGTGCCGCAGGCGCGGCAGAGCACCTCGTTCAGGACCGCGTGCTTCTTGCCCTCGTCGAACGAGATGGCCTTGTAGGGGCACATGACGATGCAGGTCTTGCACCCGGAGCAGATTTCCTCGTCGAGGATCGCGGTGATGACCTCGACGTCGAGCTTCTTGCCGGGCTGGAGCTTGGCCAGCACCTGGCCCGCGGCGGCCTGGGCCTGGGTCGTGGCCGCGGCCACGCCGCACGGCCCGCGCGCCGCTCCGGCGATGAAGATGCCGTCGGTCGTCGTGGCCGTCGTCGCCATGTTGACGTTCTCCTCGGCGAGGAACCCGTCGGCCGAGGTCTTCAGCGTCAGCATCTTCACGAATTCATCGGTGCCGGAGGCGGGCCGGAGCGCCGGGCAGAGGACGAGCATGTCCACGGTCTCGGACTTCGCGGCGCCGGACTGGGTGTACTCCACCTTGATGCCCGCTCCGTTCTGTCCGACCTTCACGTCGTTCGGATTGTCCACGCGCACCAGCTTCGTGCCCTCGTGCACCGTCCGCTTCGCCATCGTTTCGTAGGCCTTCCCGGCGAGCGTCAGCTCCTTGTAGAAATTGACCACCTCGACCTCGGGCATGCCCTCCTTGGCCAGGACGCCGAACTTCATCGCGTATTCACAGCAGATCTGGGAGCAATACTCGTTGTAGCGCTTGTCCAGGGAACCCACGCAGTGAAGGATGCCGATCTTCTTCGGTTGGGTCCCGTCCTTCTTGACGATCTTGCCGGCGGTGCAACCGGTCGTGGAACCGAGGCGCTCGAACTCGAGCGAGGTGTAGACGTCGGGGACGCGGCCGTACCCGAGGTTCGGGATCTTCGCGGCGTCGTAAAGCTCGGTGCCGGTGGAGATGATGACGGCGCCGACGGAGAGCGTCAGGTGCTCGTCGACCTGGTCGTAGACGACCGCCCCGAACGGGCAGGCCTCGGCGCACTTCGTGCAGTTCTCGCCCTTCGCCCGGACGCAGGTCTTCATGTCGATGACGGGCGCGTTGGGAACGGCGCCCGGGAAGATCGTGTAGATCGCCTTGCGCATGCCCAGCCGCTCGTCGTATTCCTTCGGAACGGAGACCGGGCAGGGCTCGGAGCAGACCTCGACACAGCCCATGCAGGCGGCGGTGTCGACGTAACGCGCCCTCTTCGTCACCTTGACGGTGTAGTTGCCGTAGAACCCGACGATGTCCTCCACGTCGGAATTCGCAAGGAGCGTGATGTTGGGGTTTTCGCCGACGGCGGACATCTTCGGCGCCATCATGCAGGGACAGCATTCGAAGGTCGGGGCGGCCTTTTCATACTTGAGAAGAAGGCCGCCGGGAGAAGGCTGGCGGTCGAGGAGATAGACCTTGCGGCCGGCCTCGGCCAGGGTGAGAGCCGCTGTGATGCCGGCCGGGCCGGCGCCGATGATCAGGGTGTCGGCGGAGCAATCGATCTGCCGGCTCTCCAAGGGCTTCATGAAGGGCATGCGACGGACGCCGCCCTCGATGAGGCGATCCGCCTTCTCCGTGGCCTCGGCCTTGTCGTTATGAACCCAGGCGCACTGCTCGCGGATGTTCGACATGTGGAAGAGGTAGGGGTTCATCCCCACGCCGTCGCAGACCTTGCGGAAGGTCTTCTCGTGCTCGCGCGGCGAGCAGGCCGCGATGACGAGCTTGTCGAGCTTCTTCGACTTGATCTCGCCGGCCAGGAACTCCCGGCCCGCGGGCGCGCACAGGAGGTCGTGCCCCTCGCAAGCCGCCACGCGCCCGTCCGCGGCATACTTCGCCACGAGGGAGTCCACGTCCACGGTCTCCGTGACGTTCCCTCCGCATCGGCAGATATATACGCCAATCCTCTCGGCCATCCGACAACCTCCTTCATCCTGCTGAACCGGGCTCTTCGCCCTTCCCTGCCTGCTCAGTTGATCCTTTCTCCTCTCAGTCTCCTCACCTCGTCCGCCGCGAAGATCGCGGAGAGGGAGAGGACGGAAAGGGGACGGTCTTCGGTCTGCACGACGCCGCGGATGTAGGCGCTGCGCGCGTTCTCGATGGTCAGGGGAACCGGGCCGACCTGCTCGGAATCGATCATCCGCACGGCGGCGACGCTGTCGGTCATGAGCCCCGCGCAGATGCCGCCCGACTCCGCGATGATCACGCGGTTCGCCTCGCCCGCGGCATGACGCGACTTGCCGAGGAAGTGGCTGAGGTCGAGAATGGCTACGATCTCTCCGCGCAGGTTGATGATCCCCAGGACGAACGGATCAACATTGATCACCCGGGTGATGCGCGGAACGAGAATGATCTCGCGGACCTCGTCGATGGGCAGGGCGTAATTCTCGTCGTCGAGGTTGAAACATATATACTTCGCTAGGCGGCTCGACTCCACGGTAGGCATTCATTTCGTAATGTAGGATCCCTGATGCGAAATGCAAGACAAAATCGCTCATTTTGGACCAGTATGATACTGATTTGACTTGAGTTATATCTTTCATATCTATCGGAAAATCCTGTAACATTTTTCACTCTATCGGCATGTAAGAATCAGGGGGGGCGGGGTTCAGTCGCCCGGCTCCGCTCAGCCCGGTATCTTCTCCCGGTCCAATATCGCCGCCGCGATCCGGTCCAGGGGGAGGACCAGGCCGGCATTTCCCTCTTCGATCGCCGCCCGCGGCATGCCGAAGACGGTGCAACTCGATTCGTCCTGCGCGATCGTGCGTCCCCCGCACCTGCGGATCGCCGCCATGCCGTCGGCGCCGTCACGCCCCATGCCGGTCATGAGTATCCCGATCGCGCGCGTCGTCGCGGCGGAGGCCGCGGTCGAGAGGAGCACGTCGGCGGAGGGGCAATGTCCCGAGACGGAAGGCGCCTTCTTGAGGACCGCACGGCACTCGAGACCGTCGGGCAGGATCTCCATCTGGTAGTCGCCCGGCGCGACGAGGCAGACTCCCTTCTCGAGTTTCAATCCCTGCGAGGCGACGCGGATCTTCATGTCCGAGACGTCGGAAAGCCTCGCGGCGAGCGGCGCGACGAAGGCGGCCGGCATGTGCTGGACGAGGGCCATCGCCGGAGCCGAGCGATCGAGGCCGGCGAAGAGCTTCATCAAGGCGGCGGGACCGCCGGTCGATATCCCGACGCAGACGATCGCCGGCTCGCGGATGACGGGGGCCTGCGCGGCCCGGCCTCGCGCCACGGCCATGCGGGTCTTGACGCGCGCGACCAGCGAGGTCCGGCCGGTCGCCGAGCGATGCCTGACGATCTGCCGGATCTTCTCGGCGAGATCGCGCGCGGTGTCCCCGATCTTCTCCGCCCCGCCCTGCGGCTTGCAGACGAAATCCGAGGCCCCCGCCTCCAGGGCCCTCAGCGTCAGTTCCGCTCCCTCGCGAGTCAGGGCCGAGAACATCAGGACCGCGGGGGGAGACTCTGCCTTCATCAGTTCCGAGAGCGTCTGGAGGCCGTCCAATTCGGGCATCTGCACGTCGAGGATCACGAGGTCGGGACGAAGGTCGCGGTTCTTGGCCAGGGCGACGCGGCCGTTCACCGCCGTCGCGACAACCTCGATGTCCTTCTCCTGTTTCAGCGCATCGCCCAGGATCTTGCGGAGAAAGGCCGAGTCGTCGACGATGAGAACACGGATGGGCGACGCGCCCGCGACCCGCCCCCCGGTCGATTCCGGCAAGCGCTCCTACCCGATCGATGAGAGCGAGGCGGTCTCCTCGCTGGAAAGGATGCGGTCGATATCGAGGAGGATGACGAGCTTGTCGCGAACGCGGCAGAGGCCGCGCAGGTACTCGTGCCCGATGCCGGCCGCGATGGCGGGCGGCGGCGAGATCTGGCTCTCGTCGGGCTTCAGGACCTCCTGCACGGAGTCCACGACGAGCCCGACAGGGAGGTTGGAAGTGAGGGTCACGATGATGCGCGTCGCCGGACCGATCGCCGTGGCGCCCATTCCGAAGCGCTTCCTCAGGTCGACGACCGGCATGACGGTCCCGCGCAGGTCGATGACGCCCTCGAGGAACTCGGGCATCCGCGGCATCCTCGTGACTTCCTGCCACCGGATGATTTCCTGCACCTTCATGATGTCCACGCCGAAGATCTCGTCGCCCAAACAGAAGGAGACGAGCTGGATCGTCTTCGCCTCGCTCCCCTTCTCCTTGGTTTTCTTCATGAGGCTCAAAGCGCTCATCGCATTCCATCCTCGTTCCGTCCCGGACCCCGGGATCCGGGACAGGGTAGCATCACGCGGGCCCGGACTCAACGGGAAGCACGACGCGGAAGAGCGATCCCTCTCCGGGCGCGCTCTCGACCTCGATCTCGCCGCCGTGCTGTTTCACGATCTCGTAGC
>CAZWVM010000176.1:0-7469 GCA_964637705.1 uncultured bacterium | reverse complement strand
ACCGCAACTTCGAGCTCTACCTGCGCTACGTCGAGACGAAGGACGTCTCGATCCTCCGGGAGATCATCGAGCGCACCTTCGGCCACCACCTCGCCCGTGACGAGAGGTTCCTTGGCGTCATCGCCACCTTCCCGAAGGGCCCCAACATCGCGGTGCTGAAGCCCGGCATGGTCGACACGGTCCCGGTGGACGCACGGCGCATCGCCATCACGGGATCCGACCTCTTCTGCGTTTCGCGCCCGGTGACGCGCGGCGAGGCGCGCGGAACGATCCATTTCTTCTTCCGTCCCGAGCTCCTGATGGAACGCGTCGCGCGGGCGAACATCGGGGAGGGGCGGCCCGTCGCCGGGTTCTTCATCCTCGACGGGAGGATCTTCACCACCGACGAGGCCGCGAACCGGCCGCTCCTGGGCCTGCCCTACGAGAGCGAGCGATGGATCGAGTACGAGGGGCACGTCGCGGCCGTCGGCCCGGTCGAGGGGACCCCGGTGCACGTCGGGGCTTCGATGCCGGAGGAGCAGTTCCTCGCCCCGGTTCGCCGCGTCAGGAACCTGACCCTGCTCGTCGTCGTCGCCGCCGTCGGGCTCGTCACCTTTGCCGCGCTCGTCTTTGCGACGACGATCGTGAAGCCGGTCCGGGAGATGGTCGGCATGACGCGCCGCCTCGCCGACGAGCAGCTCCACGCGCGCCTCGCCGCGTCGCGGGGCGACGAGCTGGGCGACCTTGCGCGCGACTTCAACGCCATGGCCGAGAAGCTCGAGCTCAGCCGCGATCGCGTCGCCGAGCGCACGGAGGAACTGGTTCGCGAGCGGGCCCGGATCGAGATGGCGCTCGCCATGTGCCGCAACGTGCTCGCGGTCCACGGCTTCGAGGCGCAGGTCCGGGCCGTCTGCGAGGAGGTTCGGCGGCACGGGCACGTGACGCGCGTCGCCGTCTACCTCGTCAACGAGGAGGGCACGAGGATCGAGGGTGTCGCCGCCGCCGGGTTCCTCTCCGCCTACATGCGCGGCCAGGATTATCCCGTCGAGAGCCGGCCTGGCGACGAGCTGTACCGCGCCATCCCGCGCGCGGCCGCGACCGGGCGGACCGAGCGGTTCCGCGCCGGGGACGGGCGGACCTCTTCCGAGGAATACGCCTGTGTGCCCTTGCGCGCCCGCCAGAAGACTCTCGGCGTCATCGCGATCTGCGTCTCCGGCGAGGAGGGGAGTCTCTCCGACGAGACCGTCGCCACGGTCGAGGCCTTCGCCGACCTCGTCTCGCTCACCATCCTCGAGGCCAAGACCGCCGCGGATTCCCGGCAGGCCTACATCGAGGTGCTCACCGCGCTCGCCGGCGTCATCGACAAGCGCGACGCCTACACCGGTATGCACACCGAGAACGTCCTCTCCTACTCCACCGCCCTCGCCCGCACCCTCGGGATGAGCGAGGAGGAGATCGACGGGATCCGGATCGGGGCCATCCTCCACGACATCGGCAAGGTCGCCATGCCCGACACGAGCCTGAAGAAGACGGGCACGCTGACGCGCGAGGAATACGAGGAGATGAAGCGGCACCCGATGCTGGGCTTCGAGATCCTCTCGGGATCCCGCTACCTCAAGGCCGCCCGCCAGATCGTCCGCCATCACCACGAGCGCTGGGACGGGTCGGGCTATCCCGACGGCCTCAAGGGGCCCGAAATCCCGGTCGCGGCCCAGATCGTCGCGATCGCCGACGCGTACGACGCGATGACGACGGACCGGCCCTACCGGAAGGGCGTCTCCACCGGCGAGGCCATCGGGCGCCTGAAGGAGGCGGCGGGAACGCAGTTCAATCCCCGGCTCATCGAGCTCTTCATCGAGACGATGGGATTGGAGGAGGCGGAGAAGGAGGGGGCGGTGCACGAGCGCCGGGAGGGTGATGCGCTCTGGTGCACGATCGCGGGCTGCCTCAACATCGATACCGGGAGGAACCTCATATCGAGGATCGCGGATTGGCTCAAGGCGCACCGCGCGCCCGTCGTCATCAACCTCCTCGACGCCCTCAAGGTCACCGACGGCGGCCTCTGGCAGATTCTCCGCAGTTCCTGGAAGTGCCGCGCCAACGGTTCGACGCTCGTCCTCGTCGTGCGCGGCGAGATCCAGGAGAAGGTCCTCGCCCTCGCGTCGGATTTCCCGTTCCGCATCGCCGAGGACCTGGAGACGGCGATGCGGCTGGCCCAGACGCTCGCGGGGGCCGGGGCCGGATCCGTGCCGCCGGCCGAGGTCGGCGCCCCGGAAAAGGAGGAGATGTGATGGTGCTCTATGCGACCGCCGCGACCGCGGCCGCGCGCGCGAAGAGAACCTGCCCGAAGTGCGGCCACGCGCGGATCGTTCCCCGCGAGAAGGCCCGCGAGACCGTCACGTGCCGCCATTGCGGCGCAAAGATGCCTCCGCGGAAGCGTTAGGGTTCAGTTGTAGGAGCGGGGCTGGACCTGCGAGGGAGCCGGGTTGAGGGGTTGGAGATTCTCGGGGGCGACGTTGGCCGGGTCGAGGCTGGGATCATAGGGGAGCCCCTGCGCGCCGACCACGCGCTGGGCCGGGGCCTCCGCGCCCGGCGCCGCCGTTGAAGTCAGGCGCGCCGCGGGTCGCTCCGTTTCGTCCTTCATCGGCATGACGACCGGGGCGGCCGGCGGCGGAACGCTCAGCGTCGTCCCCTGCCGGGGGATGTCGTCGAAGACGTTCGGCGAGGGCTTCTCGATGAAGATCGGCCGCTCTTCGAGGGTCACGACGGTGCGATGACCCTCCCCGAGGATCAAGGTGTCGCCCTTCATGTTCTCGACCCAGATGCGTCCCTCCTCGACATCCACCACGGTGTTCCCGCCGTCGACGATCGCGACCTTGAAGTCCGTGCCGCGCACGCCGGCCACGCAGTTGAAGGTCCGGACCGAGAAGCGCCGCCCGCGCGCGAGCTGGTCGACGCGCGCCCGCACCGATCCCTTCTCGAGGGTCACTTCGCGGCCGTGGAAGAGACCGGCGCCCGGCAAGACGACACGGCTTCCGGTTTCGACCGTGATGCGGGCGGGCCCGTAGTCGATCTCGATGGCGCCGTCGTTGGGGGCCTGCACGACTCGATCGGGCGTGAAGACGGCGGCCGCGGCAGGAGGCTCCGCTCCGTCGGCGTTGTAATGGACGTAGGAGAAGTAGGCGCCGGCGATCAGGGCCAGCGAAAGAAGCACGCGGACGAGGGTCGCTTTTCTCGACCGCCGAAGACCGCTGCGCCGTTCAGGACTCATGGGCGAAAGGCTCCATGTCGTAACTCATTGTAGGGCCGGCCGCCGTGAGAAATCAATCCCCCCGCCGTCACGGCCCGGCCGGGAGTGAGAATCCCGCCGACGCCGACAGCCCGAGGTAGAAGGCCGTTTCCGCGCATTGCTGGGCCGCGCCGAGGCAGTCGCCGGTGTAGCCGCCGAGCCGCTTCGCCATCATGCGGCCGATCCAGCCCGCGGCGAGCGCGGATGCGGCGAGCGCGGGCAGGACCGCGATGCCGAGCGGCCACGAGGGAAGGAGCCCGAAGACCGCGGCCAGGAGGAGGCCCGGCGTCGAGAGCGCGGTGGCCAGGGGCTTCGACTTGCTGAGCAGGTCTTCACGGACGTAGGAATGCGTCCGCAGGAAGACGGTGGCCGCGAAGCGGCTCGAGGCGTGGCCGGCCAGGAGAGCCCAGGGGAGGATCGACGGGGAGAGCGACGCCAGCGCAAGCACCTTGGTCGCGAGCATCGCGACGAGAGCGACCGCGCCGAAGGTTCCGATGCGCGAGTCCTTCATGATTTCCAGAACTCTCTCCCGGCTCGTTCCTCCGCCGAACCCGTCGACGAAGTCGGCCCACCCGTCCTCGTGGAAGGCGCCGGTCAAAAGGATCGTGACGATCGTCGAGAGGACGACCGGGAGCGGTTCGGGCCAGAAGCGGCCCGCCGCGAGCCAGGCCAGCGCGCCCGCGCCGCCGACGATCCAGCCGACGAGCGGGAAGTAGCGGGCGGCGCGGTTGAGCCGCTCGGCCGAGTGCGCGAGACCGGGCACCGGGATCCGCGTGAAGAAGGTGACGGCCGCGAGGAAGGCGAGGATCTCGTCGCGGAGGAAGCTCATGGCGCGCACCGGTTCATGGCGCTCATCATAGCCGCCGCTCTTCCGGCGGAACAACGGGAATGACGGCCTCGAGGAGGATCGGCAGGTGATCCGATCCGAAGGGCGGCCCGAACTCCCGTCGCGTCACGGCCGCCGTGCCGCGCGTGAAGACGTGGTCGATCGGGATGGCGAAGGGCAGTCCGAGGAGCCAGGCCTCGTGTCCCCGCCACGAGAGCTTGAAGCTCGGCCAGCTCGGGCTCCAGCCGCGTCCCCGCCGCGCGTCGCGCAGCCCGGCCGCCTCGAGGCGCGCGTATCCCGCGCTCCGCTCCGTCGTGTTGATGTCGCCCACGACGATCGTCGGCCCCGTTTCCCTCTCGACGAGCGCCGCCACGTTCCCGAGATACTGGTCGCGGAGCGTTCTCTGCTCGGGCGTCGAGGGCGGCAGGGGGTGCAGGAGCCAGAGTCGCCACGCGGGCGAGTCGCCCGCGACGAGGATCGCCGGCACGCCCCAGTCGTCGACGACGAGCAGCGAACTGTCCGCGAGCGGAACCCTCGAGAAGACCGCCATGCCGAAGCGGTCGGTGCGGGTCTCCTCGATCCGGTGAGGCCGGGTGCTCGCCAGGCTCGCGAGCGCCTCCGCCGCCTGCGGATCGTATTCCGTCAGAACCACCACGTCCGGGTTCTCGCGCGCGATCCACTCGAGAAGCGGGGCGGGGACGCGATCGCGTGGCCAGCCGAGGTTCGCGTAGGCGATGCGAAGAGTCGGACCGGCAGCGCCGCCGCCGTCCGATCGAACGGGCATCGAGTAGGACAGGATCGGCGCGGCGTGGGCGAGAAGGAGGAGGAGGCCGACGCGGCGGACGACGGGCTCCCGGAAACCCGCGAGCGCCGCGAGCGCGCCGCCGACCAGCCCCAGCAGGCGGAAGTGCCCTGCGTTCTCGGCCATGAGACCGGCCCGGCCCGGGAGCCAGGCGAACCAGGCTCCGGCGAGGACGAGAAACGAGACGACGAGGCCGCCGAGGGCGGCGGCGCGAAAGGGATCGAAGCGCCGGCCGGACCGGCGGAACGGCTGCGGGGCGTGGGCGGTCAGTCCACCACCAGTTCGCCCATGCCGTCCGGCTCCTCCGTCTGCTCCAGCTTGTCCTTCTCCTTCAGTTCCACCTTCTTCTTCGCCACGAACCAGAAGTAGACGCCGAGCGGCACCGCCCAGAAGAGGCTCCAATACGCCCACCATGCGATCGGAATCACCTGCGTCGTGTGGAGGTCGATGTTCCAGAGGATGAGGAGGATGGCGGTGTAGTTGATGCTGAAGTTCGTGCGCGGGTCCGAGGCCTTGAAGAGCTCGAACCCCTCGCAGCGCGGCTTGTGCAAGGGCCAGAGGAGCGATCCGCCGATGTGGCCGGTCATGTCCTCCGTGATGTGCACGGCGAAACCGAGGAAGGCCGCGCAACCGTAGATCCACCATTTGTCCAGCCCCGCGAGGAAGGCGATGAGAAAGACGGGGATGGTGAGCATGAGCCCCAGCACGTAAGAGTGGCTCCAGGTGCGATGCCACGGGAGCCAGTTGAAGAAGACCTTCCCGTCCGCCTCCATCGCCAGCTCGAACTGCGTCCCCGAGAGGATGTCCAGGGTCGACGGCTTCACCGGGCCGGGCGGGTGGTCCGGCCCCTTGATCGCGCGCCGCGCCTTGCGCACGAGTTCGTTCAGCCAGTCGCTCGCGTTCGTGCGGGCCTTCAGGGGATAGGCCAGTTTCGCCACGCCGAGTCGCTTCGGGAGGAGGGTCCCGGGAATGGGCGTCTGCGAGGTCTTCACGACCTCGTTCACCTGGCACTTCACCTCCCACTCGTCGAAGATCAGGCTGTATTGCCGCCAGAGGTTCGCCCCGACCTGGATGGGGTAGAACTGCACGCGGCAGGGCTTGCCCGTGTCCCCGGCCCGCTTCACCGCCTCCGCGAATCCGTCCGCCATCTGCTGGGGATCGGGATTCCGGGGATCCGGATCGACGATCACGTCGCCGGGCGAGAAGAACTGCCCGAGCTTGAAGTCCATGGTGTCGGGCATGATCCCGAAGATGCCGGGCAGGAGGAGGATCAGGGAGCTGGCCGCGCCCTCGACGGTGTCGAGCCGCGACGCGGCCGACATCCGCACGATCTCCGGGATGCACGTCGCCGCCGCGACGCCCGACATGAAGTGCGTGAATCCCTTCATCTCAGGCGAGCCCCAGGAGCCGCGCGATGGTCTCGCCGTGGCCGGAGGAGGAGAGCATGATCGGCACGAGGAGAACCGCCATGCAGTGCGAGCGGCGGCAGGTGAAGAAGACCGGGATCGAGCCGATGCAGGTCGTGACCGCGGCCACGCCGAGGGCCGTCAGCCCGCCGCCCATGAAGTAGAGGATGAAGAGGAGCATCACCGTGATGAAGCCGTAGACGACCTTCACGTTCAATTTCGGCACGATCCAGATCGCGACCTCGTTCAGGGCGAAGAGGAGGAGCATCGAGATCGAGGAGGAGAGGAGAATCACGCCGCACATGATCGCGTAGTCGCCCTTCTCGGGCGAGAAGATCGGCTTGAGCATCACGTTCAGGCCGCCGCGGCCCATGCCCGAGGGCGTGACGTCGGTCAGTACGAAGAGCAGGAGGAAGGCGCCGATGTAGTAGAGCATCTTCATCACTCCGCCCGCGATCACGAAGACCCGCTCCTGCTGCCAGTAGATCTCCGGCGTGTGCAGGTGCACCGCCGTGCCCGGGACCTTGGCCGGCTGGTACGAGGTCGTCTGGATCGCGCGGTGGTTCGTGAAGTGGCTGGCGAAGACCGCGGCGATCCCGATCGTGACCGCCGGCACGGTCATGGCCATCAAGCCCCCGGCAAGCCCCGCCGGAAGCGAGGCCGGGAAGTCGCTCCATCCCGCGTTCACGAACCGGCTCTTGTGCTGCTCCGGCAGGTGGAACTCCGAGAGGTAGAGCTGGATGATCGAGGGAAAGGCGAAGAAGCCGAGGAAGATCGGCATGATGTTCTGGAAGCTGCGGTCCGCCGGGGCGAGGGGCTTGGTGAGGAGGATGATGCCGGCGAAGGCGGAGAGGGCGAAGGTGAGGAGGCCGGCCCCGAGGTTGCGCCAGCCGTCCGCGAAGCGCTGCCAGGTCGTTTCCCCGCGCCCCGCGCCTTTCGGCCATTCACTCATCACGTAGAAGACGACGACGAGCCCCACGACCCAGTGGAGGTTGGCGCGCGCGATCGTGTAGATGTACGGCCAGATCGTGAAGAAAAGGGGCGAGAGAACGATGAGGAGGAGCCCCCCGAAGTAGACGCCCATGCCGGTGAGGATCGAGGCGTCGCGGCCCCGGCCGGCCATCACCATGTCCAGGGTCGGCAGGATCGTCGCGCCCGCCGATTCGT
>CAZWVM010000175.1:0-7497 GCA_964637705.1 uncultured bacterium | reverse complement strand
ACCGGCGTCGATCGCGCCGCGCTCGACGTCGCGATCGAACTCGGGATGGAGACCGGAGGATGGTGCCCGAAAGGCCGCCTCTCCGAGGACGGCGTCGTCCCCGCCCGCTACCCGCTCGCCGAAACACCCTCGGCGCGGTACGACGAGCGGACGGAGTGGAACGTCCGGGATTCCGACGGGACCCTCATCCTCTACGATGCGGAGATCCGCCCGCGCAGCGGCACCGCGTTCACTCAGGGCGTCGCGAGAAAGCTGGGCCGTCCTGTTCTCTGTGTCGATCTCCTCGCCCCCCCTGATCCCGGGACCGTGAGGGCCTGGATCCGGGAGAACCGCATCGGGACCCTGAACGTGGCCGGGCCGCGCGAAAGCCAGGCGGCCGGGATCTCGGATCGGGCCGCGGCCTTCCTGCGCGCCGTCATCGGCGGGGAGACGGAGTGATGTGCGGGCGGTTCACGCTGCTCGCACCCCTGGAGGAGATCGCCGCCTTCTTCCAGGCCGAGCCGTGCGAGGGATTCCCCGGGCCTCGATACAACATCGCCCCCTCCCGGCCGGTCGCGACGGTCCGGAATCGACCCGCGCGGGCGCTCGAGATGATGAACTGGGGATTCGTCCCCCGCTGGTCCGGTCGCGCCGGCGCGAACCGCCCGCTCATCAATGCGCGCGCCGAAACGCTCGAGGAGAAGGCCTCCTTCTCCGGGGCCTTCCGGACCCGCCGCTGCCTCGTGCCTGCGGACGGCTTCTACGAGTGGCGAAAGGCCGGCCGCCTCGCCCGGCCCCACCACTTCCAGGTCGAGGACGGCTCTCTCTTCGCCATGGCCGGGCTCTTCGAGGAACCCCGGGACGAGGTCGAAGCCGAAGGCTCCGGCGAGGTCGGGTCGGTCCGCTCCGTCGTCATCGTCACCTGCGCCGCCAACGCGCTGATGTCGCCGATCCACGCGCGCATGCCCGTCATCCTCGCGCGGGAATCCTGGAAGGTATGGCTCGACGAGGAAACGACGGCCCGCGACCTGAAGGCTCTTCTCGTTCCGTATCCCCACGGGCTGATGACGCAACGCGAAGTCTCCACCGTCGTCAACGACGCCCGCGCCGAGGGCCCGACGTGCCTCGGCGGACCCGAGTTGGATCAGCCGAAGCTCTTCTGATCCGCTCGGCGCCCCGCGCTAATACATCGCCGCGAGAATCTTCCCGATCCTCCCCTCGAGCTCCCTCTTCACGCGCGTCGCCTCGGGTATGGAGATACGCTTCGACATCTCCGGGGGAAACGTCACGCCGGTCAGGAACGGCGGATAGTAGCGGTTCACCTTGCGGGCCGCGCGGATGAGCTGGGCCACGAGGGCGCACGCCTCGCTCATCGCTCCGCGCTCGATGGTGCGCGAGCCGAACCGGATGGAGACCTGCCCGTCCTCCGCGAGGTTGAAGTGGAGGTCCGAGGAGGACTCGGCGGGCGGATCCAGGGGGATCTTGCCGAAGTGCCACGTGTCGCGCACACCCCTTCGCCGCTCCACCGCGTAGACCTCGACGGCGTTTCCGCCGAGAAGGTTGCGGATGTAACGGAAGTTCGCCATGAGGCTGTAGGGCGCGTCGGCCTCGTGGACCGTCCACCCGTCGCAGGAACCGTCGCGGTCCACGACGAGAAACCCCGTCTCCTGCTCCATCGCGAAGCGGAAGATCGCCGCGGGCCCCTGGGCGGCGCGCGCGAAGAGTCCCTTCAGCATCTCCCCGTCCTCGCCGCCCGGGACGGCGGCCAGGGCGACCCGGCCGCCTTCGCGTCCGAGCTCGAGGAGCAGGGCTTCCAGGCTCGACGCGCTCCGCACGCCTCCGCGCCGGATCAGGTGGTAGACGCTCGTGTCGCGGATGACGCTCGTCGCCGCCGGATCCTCCGCCGTGTCCCTCTCGAAGGCCTCGGTCACCTCGCGCCCGTCCGGTCCCGAGACCGGGTCCAGGAGGAATTCGACGCCGCCGGCGGCGTGCGGCAGCGCGAGGATCGCCCGGAGGGCCGCCGGGAAGGATTCCGCGCCCGCGAAGCACCGGGGCTCCACGAGGCCCCAGCTCGTACGGGTCAAGAGGCTGGCCCGGCGCGACTCCGGATCCTTCATCACCGGCTGCTCCAGGACCAGGAGATGCCGTTGGGGCACGGAGGCGCCCTCGAGGGCCTCGTCGGAGACCGAACCGGTCAGCAGGCGTTCCACCGCCTCGAGAATCTCGGGCATCCGGCGCGGCGCCAGGTCGCTCGGGTAGATCCTCACCTCGGTCTTCGAGCGTTTCAGGAGGTTGTTGCGAATGCCGAAGGCGAGCAGGGGAACGATCGTCTTCGCCTTCCTCACCGGCTCGATTCCGGCGACGTCGGGGCGGCCGCTGAAACGCTGCAAGGCCAGCAGCCACTCGTCCGTCCGCTCGTCCAGGACGCAAGAGAAAACCTGCTCGCCGCGGGACGGCACGTCGGAGAAGGTGAGGCTCTCCACGACGTCCCCGGCCGCGCGCCTCAGCATCACCTTTCGCGTCAGGGCCCTGACCCGCGCCGGGTCGAGCTTCGTCTGCCCGATGTAGGAGCTGATCTCGCGCAGCGAATCCTGGAGGTAGCGCGTGATCTCCTCGGAGAACCGGATCCGCTCCTCGAAGGGCCAGAGGAAAAAACCGTCGAGCCGGTCCAAATCGATCGCCTGCCCGATCGCCTGGAAGCGCGCGGCGAGGAGACGGTCCTTGTTGCGCCTCAGCCGTTCCGGCGAAGTCTCCTCCGCCACCATCTTCATATACAGGACGTTCTTGAGGAACGAGTGCGCGGCCGTGTCGCCGATCGCGCTGAAGTGATCCCAGAGCGTCTCCAGGAGGAGCATGTACGGATCCGGCCTCGCGCCCAGCGTCGCCCGCTCCCAGAAGATCTCGGCGGGCAGTTTCTCCGCCGGCTTCGCGGCGAGCCGCCTCAGGAGCGCGATCTTCAGGGCCGACTTGAAGGGCTTCTCCAGCGCTTTCTCCAGCTGCGTCAGGCAGGCGGAGAGGTACTGCTCCGTCGAGAGGTGCGGAACAGGGCCGAAGTCGATCGCGGCGTCCGGGCCGCCCCAGTGCGCCGGCTCGAACCCGGCCACGTGCACGCACGTGCGGAGAAACTCCTCCTTTAAAATCGCCCCGAACTCCCCGGCGTGCTGGCGGTCGTAGGAGAAAGTCGCGCGCTGAACCTCGCCGATCTCGTGGATGTAGAAATGCGTCTCCAGCCCGGCCGACTCCATCGCCCACCGCTCGACCGCCCTGAGCTTCTCCTCGAGGTGCTGCCAGTCCCCGCCCTGGAAGGACTTCGCCTCGTGGAGAAGCCAGAAGTCGATGTCGGAGGCGGAGGTGAAGCAGGCGCTGCCGACCGAGCCCATGGCGTAGAGCCCGAGCAGGCGGGACTGGCGCGGCGGCGCCGTCCGGGTCCGCAAGTCCATGAAGAGTTCCCCCGCGTGGTGGAGGCTGTCCACGGCGAAGGACGGCCGCACGAAACCGTGGGGAGCGAAACCGTCCCGGCACCCCGGCAGAAACGGGAAATTGTAATGGAGAATGGCCGGGATGGCGCAGAAGGTCTTCCACTTCTGGGACGTCAAGGCGTCCTGGAGGGATTCGAGGCGGCGCCGGTTGAGTGCGCGGCAGAGTTCGAAGAGGCTCACGGGACGATTATAGGGAAAGCGGGGGGAAAACCGGACAGAATTCATCGACCGCGGGGGCGAGGGCGGCCGCGGGGGCCCGGGCGCGGGTGAGATGTCAATCGAGGACGCCGGCCGCGTCCAAAAGAGACCTTGCCGAGAATCTGTCGAGCGCGTGTAATGGCGTGACGTCATGCGCGCCGCCGTCTCCTACATCCTCCTCTTCGCCGTCTCGTTCGCCCTGGCGCTCGCCCTCTCTCTCCCCCTGGACGGCATCGCCGCGCGCTGGATCTTCCCGCGCGTCGCGGAACGCACCGGCGTCACGCTCACCTGCCGCGCGGCCCGTTTCTCGTTGCCGCTCTCGGTTCTTTGCGAGGATGTGACCGCCTCGTGGGCCGGCGGGTCGGCCACCCAGGACCTCGAATCGCTCCGCCTCACGCCCGGCCTCGGACTCTTTCTGGGCCGGCGTGCCGCGACCGTCGAAACGCTCCTCGCGGGCGGACGGGCGGCGCTCGGCGTGGACGGTGCCTCTTACGAGATCGAACTGGAGGGCGTGGATCTCGCCCGGTTCGCCCCGACGCGGCATGTCCGGGCGGGCCTGAAGGGATTCCTGAGCGCGCGGGGCCGCGTCGAGAAGACGGGAGAAGGACGGGTGGGTTCCCTGGACATTTCCATCGCGAAACCCTCCCTGGAACGTCCCGTGCTCGCGGGCATGGATCTCCCGCGCATCGAGGCCGCGGAACTGACGGCGCGGATCGACTTCGAAAAGGACGTCGTCGTGGTGAAGACCCTCCGCGCCGAGGGCGGCAACGTGCGTCTCGAGGGAGAAGGCCGGATCGGGCCCGGCAACGCGATCGGATCGGCCCCGATGGAGATCCGCGTGCGCGCCACTCCCTCCGCCTCCTTCCGTGAAGCCCTCGGCAGGACCGGGTCTCTCATCGGGCGCATCGCCAAGCCCGACGGGAGCCTTCACATCGTGTTGCGCGGTTCTCCCTCGTCGCCGGAGATCGGGTTCGAATAGTCGACGAAACGCGACCTCAGCCAGGCCGAGATCCGCGCGGTTCCCTCGCTGTTGACGTGGAACTCGTCGCGCCAGAGCGAGGCATCCTGCCATTCCTCCCAGGGCGGCTCGAGGACGGGCGCGAAGCGCGCGAGGTCCTCGCGCAGGCGCGGATCGAGCGCCCCGTAGCCGCGGGGCGGAAGATACAGGAAGAGCAGTTCGACTCCGTTCTCCCGGCACAACCGTGTCGACCTTTCCATCTCGAATCGATAGGCGGAGGGCAGGAGCCTGCGCAGTAGCGCTTCGCGCTCGTCGATGAGGGCGGCGCCGGCGGGCAGGACGGCCGGCGCCGATGCCCCCATGCTTCCCGCTCTCGGGTCATACCCGTGCCTCCGCTCCATCTCCTCGATGGCCGCCCGGTTCTCGCCCATCGCATCGGGAAACGCCTCCATGAGCCGCTCGCGAAGGGCATGCACCGGGGGCGCGAGGAACGGCATGAGCAGATCCGAGACCCACCGGCAATGGCGCGGAGCGAAGAGACCGGGCCAGGCCGCGCGGGGAAGCGGTATCGACCAGGCGTCCTCGAGGAGGGCGACCGAGCCGAAGCATTCGTGGGATCTCACGGTCTCCATGAGGCTCGACGTCTCCATCACCACGCGTCGAACGCGCCGTCGCGACAGGACGTCGCGAAGGATCACGTAGCGCAGGTTTCTTCCGTGCCAGGCGTTGCTGACGACGATCGAGCGGCGCTCGGCGCCGAATCCCGGGACGGCCGCCGACGGGTCGATGCAGACGCCGCTCTGCGACGACCCGAGGAAGAGAGTATCGAGGGGGCGAGTGTCGGTGAGCACGTGGTCCCGGATCCACCGGTAATCGTGGTACGGCAGGGTGTAGCGCAGGCCGGTCGAGCGGAATCCGAGCGGCACGAGAACGACGAGGGCGGCCAGCCACGCCGCGGTCGAGAGCAGCCGCCGCCCCCCGCCTGACGGCGGGGCGGTGTCAGAACTGGAAGTAGATGAACGTGGCTTGAGCAACGTGCGCCTCCCACATCCAGACCACGCCCAGGATCCACGCATACACGACGGCCGCCCTCAGGAACGCCGGCCATCCGTCCAGGAGCGCGTCGATTCTCTCGATCCTCGGCTCGACGACGTCGTGCAGGAACCACGCCGCCGCCAGGAGAAGAAGCGTCCCGGGCGCAAGGACCCCGGGTCGCGGACACGCCGCCATCGATTCCACCACCGCGATGGCCGTGTCGAGGGTGCCCGCGCGGAAGAGAACCCAGCCGAAGCAGACGAGGTTGAAGAAGACGAAGCGCGCGAGAGGGCGGGGCACCGCGGCCGGAAACGCCCGGTCGCGGAAGAGAACGAGCAGCGCTCCGTGCCAGGCGCCCCAGGCGACGAAGGTCCAGGACGCGCCGTGCCAGAGACCGCCGAGGAGCATCGTGACCGCCAGGTTGCGCCGCACCGACCACGCGCCGCCACGGTTTCCGCCCAGCGGGATGTAGAGGTAATCGCGGAGCCAGGTGGAGAAGGAGATGTGCCATCGCTTCCAGAACTCGCGAGGGTCGGACGCCAGATAGGGCGAACGGAAGTTCTCGTTCAGATCGAAGCCGAAGAGCCGGGCCGTTCCGATCGCGATGTCGGAATACGCGGAGAAATCCAGGAAGATCTGGAAGGCATAGGCGTAGACACCGATCCACATCGCGAAGCCCGCATGGGAGGCCGGGTCCGCGAAAGCCGGGTCCACGACGTGAATCCCCAGGGCGTCCGAGAGCCACATCTTCTTTCCGAGGCCGTATAGGATCCGGAAAAGGCCCCGCGACCGCAGGGACAGCGCGGCCACGCGATCGAGCTGGGGCAGGAATTCCGAGGCCCTCAGGATCGGCCCGGCGACGAGCTGAGGGAAGAACATGACGAACGCCGCGAACTCCAGGAAACTCCGGCAGGGTTCCAGCCTCCGGAAATAGATGTCGAGGGTGTAGCTCATGGACTGGAAGGTGTAGAAGGAGATCCCGACCGGCAGGAGGATGGCGTAGGTGCGTCCGAAGAAGGCCGGGAGTCCGAGGAGGGCGCAGGCCGCGTCCACGTTCGCGGCGAAGAAGTTGGCGTACTTGAAATACGCCAGGACGCCGAGGTTGCCCGCGAGGGAGAAGAGAAGCACGAAGCGGCGGAACCACGGGTCCCGGGCGCGGTGGATGAGTCCTCCCGTGACATAATCGAGGATCGACGTGGCGAAGATCAGCGGGAGATAACGGGGGCTCCACCAGCCGTAGAAGAAGAGGCTCGCGAACAGGAGGAGCCAGGTCCGCCCCGTCTTCCTGCCCGCGAGGACCGCGTAGAGGAGCAGGGTGACCGTGACGAGGAGCGGGTAGCCGAGCTCGGTGAAGATCACGCGGCCGGGTTCGTTCCTCTCTCCCCCCTGCCGCGAATCCTCAGATCGCGCTCGTGCAGTGCCCGCAGCGCTTCGCGGCGACGGGCACCGGCATCAGGCACTGGGGGCAGTCCTTCGTCGAGGGCGCGGGAGCCGGCGCGGGGGCCTCGCGCTTCATCCGGTTCACCGTCTTCACCAGCATGAAGACCGCGAAGGCGACGATGAGAAAGCTGACGAGGTGGTTGAGGAAGAGGCCATAGCCGATCACGACGGCGCCCGCCTCCTTCGCCGCCGCGATGTTCGCATAGGGACCCGCGGCCGCGCCCTGCTTCAGGACGAAGTAGAAGTTCGAGAAATCGACGCCGCCCACGAAGAGCCCGATCACCGGCATGAGGACGTCCTCGACCAGCGACTTCACGATCGTGCCGAAGGCTCCGCCGATGATGATGCCGACCGCCATGTCGAAGACGTTCCCGCGCACCACGAATTCCCGGAATTCCTTGAGCATCC
>CAZWVM010000174.1:0-7604 GCA_964637705.1 uncultured bacterium | reverse complement strand
CTTGGCCTTCTTCTTCACGCTCACTTCACCCCGTCCCCTTTCTGTGCGGGCGCGGTTGGACGAGTTGGCAAAGAGAGTTCACTCAGAACACGTTATGAGTTCCGGCCGACCTGACCCTCTCGTCCGTGCCTGCCCTTGAGCCGGTCGGGTTCGCACAGGAATGAAAGTTATGTAGCCCGTGACCCGCTCATCATTATTTTGTTGCGGGGAGCCCATTAGTCAAGGCCTGTTTTTTGGGCTCTTATTCTTCGTCTCCTGGTCCCGGGTCGGGAACCGGGCGGTGGAGTTCCAGGAAGAACTCCTGGTTTCCGTCCCGGCCGGTGACGCTCGAGGGCTCCTCGCGCCGGATCTCCCACCTCGAATCCGCGCACCAGGCCCGGAATCCGGAGAGTATCGCTTCTCGTTGGGCCTCGTCCCGGATGACCCCGCCCTTTCCGACCTCCCCCTTGCCCGCCTCGAACTGGGGCTTGAAGAGAAGGATGATCGGTCCCCCCCGTTCCAGGAACGGGGGGAGCAACGGCAGGACGAGGCGCGACGAGATGAAGGAGAGGTCGAGGGTCACGCCCGAGAGAGGAACCGGCACGACCCCCCTCGTGATGTGCCGGATGTTGAACCGCTCGATCACCGTGACGCGCGGATCCCTCCTGAGCGAGTCGTCGAGCTGGCCGTGGCCGACGTCCATGGCGAAGACGTGCTCCGCGCCGTTGTGGAGAAGGACCTGGGTGAAACCACCGGTCGAGGCCCCGCAGTCGAGCCAGGTTCCGGAGAGCCGTCCTTCCCGTCCCCATGCCGAGAGGACGCCGGCGAGTTTTTCCCCGCCGCGACCGACCCAGGGGGAGACCTCGGTCACCGCGAGAGGGGCGTCGGCCGGCACGAGCATTCCGGCCTTGAGTCGGTCGCGGCCCTCGATGCGCACGCGTCCCGCCATGATGAGGGCCAGCGCGCGGGCGCGCGAGGCGCAGAAACCGCGTTCGACGAGGAGCTGGTCGAGGCGCACGGACGGGGCGCGGCTGCGCGCCGTCACGAGTCGCGAAGGTGCTTCAGGATGTGCCCGGTTTCCGGGAGAACCAGCCTGTCCAGGGCGAGGGTGACCGCCGCCGGGCTGCCGGGCAGCGCGAAGAGGACGAGGCGCCCCTCGAGGATGCCCGCCGTCGCGCGCGAGAGAAGCGCGGCGGAACCGACGGCGTCGTAGGAGAGCTGGGCGAAGAGCGTCGCGAAGGAGGTCAGCTCGCGGACGAACAACGGGCGCACCGTCTCGACGGTGACGTCGGAAGGAGCCAGCCCGGTTCCGCCCGTCGCGACGATCGCCTCGACGCCTGCGCCGGAGAAGCGCGCGATCGCCGCCCGGATCGCCTCCGCCTCGTCGGGGACCACCTCGAGCCCGGAAACCTCGTGCCCGGCCGCCTCGAGGCTCCGGCGGATCAGCGGCCCGGAAGCGTCCTCGCGCTCGCCGCGGCTCGAACGGGTCGATACCACCAGGATGCCGTACACGACGCGGCGCGGGGCCCGCCTCTTGTGCTCGTTCGCCGCCATGGATTCGGTCATGAACGATGATTATGCCCTTCTTCCCGCCGGAGAGGAATCCTCTCCCGCGTTTTTTGTTTCCAAGCGCGTTTCGCTTGGGCATCATGGCGAGGATCTCATGAGAAGCCCCGTCGTCCTTCGCGCCGCGGTCCTCTGCGCGCTTGTCGTCTCTTTCCTCTCGGCCGCGCGGGCGGCCGACACGCGCGTCCGGGTGGGTCGGATCGAATTCGCCGGAAACCGGGCCGTCTCCACCGCCAAGCTCCGCTCCCTCATGACCCAAGCCCACCGCCGTTTTCTCATCCTGCCGCGCGCATTTGATGATCTCGAGATCGAGAACGATCTGCGTCGCGTCGCGGCCCATTACAGGCGCCAGGGGTTTCTTCACGCGCGCATCTCCGCGGACTCCGTCTCCATCGCCGGCGGCCGGGCCGATATCCTGGTCGCGGTGTCGGAGGAGACGCGATACGTGCTGAGATCCTCGGCGGTGGAGGGTGCGACCGGCGGAATCTCCCTGAAGGAGATGGCTTCGTTGCTGCGCTTGCGCGCGGGCCTGCCTTACAACCCCGAAGAGGCCTCCGAGGCGCGTTCCCGGCTCCTCCGGCGTCTCGCCGAGTCCGGCTTCGCCTTCGCCGAGGTCCAACAGACGCTCTCCTTCGAAAGCCATTCCGTCGACGTCAATTACCGCGTCAGCGCGGGCCCCCTGGTCTTCTACCGCGACCCCGTCATCGCGGGAAACCGTGACGTGAGGGACGAGGCCGTGCGGCGCGAGCTCACGCTGAAAACCGGGGCGGTGATGAGGCGGGCCGACCTGGCGCGAACTCAGCGCCGCCTGGCCGACCGTGATCTCTTCCGTTCCATCGTGCTTGCGCCCCTTCGCGACACCACCGGCCGCGCGGCGACCGCGCCGGTCGAGCGGTCCGCGGTCGCGACGGAAGATGCGGACCTGAGGGTCTCCGTCGAGGAGAAGCCGCCGCGCTGGATCGCCCTGCGCGCCGGATACGCCACGACGGATCGCATTCACGGCGGCGTGGAGTGGGGGCATCGCAACCTCGACGGACACGGTCGGCGCTTTTCCGTCGAGGCGAACGCCTCCGCCACCCGCCTTTACGGCGCGGCCACGCTGCGCGAACCGTGGCCCCTCTCCTTCGCCTCCACCGGTCGGCTCCAGGCCCGCCTTTCGGATGACATCCGCGAGGCCTTCACCGAGCGCAAGACGGCGGTGTCGACCGGCCTGGAGATCCCTCTCGGGGACGTCACGCGGGGCGATCTCATGCTCGAGGCCTCGCGCGCGGAGCTGCTCAAGGTCCTTCCGAACGCGGCCGCGGAGGTGCTGGGCGACATCGATCGCGCCGATTACGCCGCCGTCGAGGCGAAGGGCACGATCGAGAGGACCACCTACGACGACCGCGCGTTTCCCCGACGAGGCTCCGCAACGAGCCTCTCGATGGCGGTTTCGTTCGGAGATCTTCAGTCGTGGCGCTTCGAGGGCCGCGCGGGTCGAGCCCTCCCCCTGGGGGAGCGCCTCGTGCTCGCGCTGGGAGGATCCGCGGGCTGGACGCGCGGATTCGGGCGCACGTCCCGCCTGCCGGCGTCGAGACGCTTTTTTCTCGGGGGACAGGATTCCCTGCGCGGATATCGCCTCGACAGCGTCGGGCCCGTCGACGCCAACGGGCAGCCGGCGGGCGGCGAGTTCTTCGTGCTCGGCCAGGCGGAGTGGAGGTTCTTCCCCACGGACCGGGGGCACGGCGTTCTCTTCGCCGACGCCGGCCAGGTCGCGCGCCGCGTCTCTGAATTCCGTCCGCGCGGTCTCGCGTTCGACGCGGGCGCCGGCTTTCGCTACCACACGCCCTTCGGCCCGATCCGGATCGAGTACGCCTGGCCGCTCGGGGACGGGCGGCTGCGCGGCGGCCGCCTGAACGTCACCGTCGGATATGCGTTCTAGGAGGCTCCTGCTCCTCGTCGTCGCCCTGGGCGCGCTCGCGGCGGCGGTCCTTCTCGTCCTGCCTCGCGCCGTCGACGCGGCGGCCCGACGCCTCGTCGCGACGGCCGTCGCGGCGGAACCCTCCTGGCGGTCGTGGAGCGCGCGCGGGCTCTCGGGCCTGAGCATCGAGGCGCCGGAGCTCACCCTCGGCGACCGCCGCGTGCTCGTAGCCCGGAGCCTCGATCTCGACTTCTCCTTCGCCGCTTTCCCGCCGCGCCTGGTCGCGCTGCGCGCGCGCGGCGTGAAGTTCGACCTCGATCGCACCGCGGCCGGAGAGATCTTCCGCGTCCCGGAGCGCGACACGGGGGTGGCCTTCGAAATCGCGGTCGTGATCGAGGAGGCTTCGGGCCGGTTCGAGAATATCGAACTGAGCCGCGTCGCGGGCGCCGCCCTTGTCTCGGGCGGCGCGGGCCCGCTCGAGGTCTCGATCGAGTCATTCTCCGGCGTCGGCCCGCTCGGCCCCTTTGTCGCGAACGGATTCCTGAGACGGGGCGAGGAAGGCCCGTGGCGGGTCGAGGGGCAGGTGGCTCTCGGAGGGCTTCGCGTCGCGGTGAAGCGCGACGGGGCGTGGAGTCTCTCCGCGCGCGACGCGGACACGCGGATCCTGAACGAGGCTTTGAGTCGCTATCTCGCCCCGCGATTCCCGGACTCCGCGGCGGCCTGGCTGGCCGCGCACCCTCTCGAACGCCTGGACAGCGTCACCCTCACGGTCGCGGGTGAGACGCGCCGTGAGGCGCGCATCGCGGGCCTGGCGGTCGCCGGGCTCCCCGTCGAGATCCTCGAGGCGACCCTGGCGGTCCTGCCGAGCCGCATCGAGATCGATTCCTTCGCGGCCCGGTGGAGACTCGATCGCGGGGAGGGCCGGCTCGAGGCGGATCGGGCTTCCTGGGAGGACGGGCGGCTTCTCGTCCGGCACCTGCTGGCGGGGGATTCAGCCTTTCGCCTCGCCGGCCGCGATGTCTCCATCGTGGACGGCCGGATCGACGCGCGCATCGATCGATTCGAGGGCGTCGTCGCCGGCGCGCGCGTCGCCGCGGACGGGCGCGTGGACGGCCCCTGGAACGATCCTTCGTTCGAAGGGGCTCTCGACGTGGAAGGGCTTCGCCTGGGACCGGTCGGCACGGGTTTCTCCGCGACCGGACGCATCGAGAGATTCCTGACCTCCGCCTCGGCGGAACTGCTCCAGCGCCACGGGCGGCTCTCGTGGCGGGATCATCTCGTCGCGGCCTCTCCTTCGCGCATCCGCTTCCTGCCGGGCCGCCTCGAGTTCGTCGATCCATTGCGGCTCGAGGGCGAGTCGCTGGCCGCCCGGATCACGGGCGCGCTCTTGCTGGGACCTTCCCTCGCCGCCGCGATCGAGCATCTCTCCGTGAACGTCGCGGCTCGGGCGGGGAACGCCTCGATCCTCGGGCACCCGGAGATCGCGTTCGAGTCGGCCGCCGTCTCGGGCGAACCCGGCCGCGGGTGGACGGTGGCGGTGCGCGGCCTCGAGGCCCCGGAATTCCGGGCGGCCTCGGTGGTCGCCTTCGACAGCGGATACGTCGGCACGCCTCGCCGCGGCGGATCCGCCGCGGTGACGATCGAGGGAGGGGAGGCGCCGGGGCTTATCGTTCGCATCGCGCGGGCCGTCATTTCCTCCGAGACGGGCGAGGCGTCCCTGCTCTTCGAAGGATTGGTGGGTCCCGGTCTCGTGCCGATTCGCGCCGAGGCCGCGGGCGGCACGGGCGGCATCGAAGCGGCGGGCCGCCGGTTCCGTGGACCGCTATCGTTCCGTTGGAGCCGCGGCGGCATCGAGATGGCGGCGAGACAGGGCGACGGGAGCGGTAGCGAGGCGGAATGGACGGGACGATACGAGAAGGGCGTCCTGCGCGCGTCCGGCCGGCTCGCGGTCGATTTGTCCGATCTTGTCGAGGCCGCGCGCCCGCGCCTGCCCTGGCTCGAGTCAGGGGAGGGTCGCCTCGAGGGCACCTTCGAGATCGGCGAGACGACCGCCGCCGCGCTGCATCTCACCGGCGGACGACTGGTCCTGAACTCCGGGATCGCCGTCGAGGATCTCGAGGGCCGCGTGACCTGCGCCACCGGCGACCGGGATGCCGGGCGGACCTGGCGTATAGCCGCCCTCTCCGGGCGCACCCAGGGAGGGACTTTCTCCGTGGCCGGCACGGTCGAGGAAGGAATGGAGGGAGAAGAACCTCTCCTCGCGCTTCGCTTCGAGGGCGCCAATGCCGACCTGGCGGCCTTCGAGCGCCTGCATCCCGTTCTCGAGAACGTGAGCGGCCGGGCCGATGCCCGACTCATGGTCGAGGGGCCCGTGTCACGCTTCGCCGTCGAAGGCGCCGTCGATCTGCGCGACGTCTCGATTCCGATCGGGGGAACCGCGCGCGCTGAGGAATTGAGCGGCCGCATCGAGTTCACGCGCGAAGGCGCGCGACTCGCGGGACTGGCCGGGCGGATCGGGGGGGGGCGGGTGAGCGCCGAAGGGACCTACGGTTTCGGAGCCTCCTCGGCCACGCGGCTCGAGGGGCGTCTCGAGAACGCCTCCATCAGGCCCGCCGCGGGGATCGAGGGGCGACTGAGCGGCGAATTCTCCCTGCTGCCCGGGTCCGAGCGACCGGTCTTCCGCGCCCGGTTCCTTGCCGCCCCGTGCCGGTTTCTTCTTCCCGAGTTCCTTTCCGCCGAACCGCCGCCGCTCTCCGGCCGCCCGCCCTTGCTGGATCTCGATGTCATCCTCGCCGTCCGCGATCTCCGCGTGTCGGGGAACGATCTCGAGATGCGCCTCTCTTCCGACACCCTGCATCTCACGGGCAACGACGTCGCGCCCCGGATCGAGGGCGTTCTCGAAGGGACCTCCGGGCGGCTCGTCACGCGCCATGCGACCTTCCGGGTCCGCGAGGCGCGCGTCGTCCTGCCTGACCAGGGCGAGGTGGCGCTCGAGGCCCGGGCGCTCGCACGTGTCGGGCGCATCCAGGTGCTGGCTCACGTCAGCGGCCCGATTTCGGACCAGCGCGTCGCGCTTTCGTCCGAGCCGCAACGCAGCGAGGAGGAACTTGTGAGGCTTCTCGCCTTCGGCCGCGAAGAGGGTTTTTCGGGCGAGGAGTTCTCGACGGGCGGAGAGGCGCGCAACTTCGCCGTACCCCTTATCGCCTCCTCGATCGGCGGCGATCTCGGCAGCGAGGCGGGTCTGGAATCCTTGAGACTGGAGAAGAGCTCGACGGACACCGGTTCGGCGACGTTCACGCGCGTTTCCCTGGGCGCCTACATCTCCGATCGCATCTACCTCGGATACTCCCAACCGACATCGGTGGGCGAGGAGCGGCGGGTGGAAATGGAACTCGAAGTGAACCCGGATCTCTACCTCAGGTTCGAGGCGGGGGACAGGGGAACGGCGGGGGCCGGTTTTGAATGGCGAAAAGATTATTGAATGTGACTTGAAAAGTTTTCCACAATTCAACTCGTTTGTATTCAATGCCTGAAACTAGGATGCTAACAGTTCTATATGCGGTTTTCCTGCCAGAAAAAATTCCGCAAAAATCCCCCTTGCATCGCAACCCTCTTTTGTCCATAATGTCGGTAACTGAATAACGATCTATAAGCCCGGTCGATCACGGCAATACCTGCCCCCCCTCAGGTGCCCCAATCGCCGGGCTTTAATATTTAATCGACCCGTCCCGATTTAGTCGACCCGTCCCGCGCCGGCGCCGCGGATGATTTGCGTGGCGATTCTTTCCCCGGCCCGATCCGGTTCGCAACTCGGTGCTGACGCGTGCGGCGCATTCCTCTTGCCCCGGTCCGAGCTCTTTCCTAGCATGACCCTGCCATGGAGACTCTGGTTCTCAATCGGAACTTCTTCGCGATCCAGATCACCGATTGGCGCCGCGCCCTCTCCCTGGTCTACGCCGACCACGCCTCGGTGGTCGACGAGGAGTGCCGGCTCTACGATTTCGATACCTGGAGGGAACTCTCGGCCACCCTGGACGGCGAGCCGGCGGGGTTCATCCAGACGCCCACTTTCCGCATAGCGATCCCCGAGATCATCGCGCTGAGGGCCTACGGCAAGCTGCCGCCGATGACGGTGAAGTTCACGCGCCGCAACATCTAC
>CAZWVM010000173.1:0-7650 GCA_964637705.1 uncultured bacterium | reverse complement strand
GCGGGCCGAAGTCCATGCGCGCGGAGCCGTCGCCGACGGGCCGCGAGGCCGAGGCCCCCCCGACAAAGGGCATCCGGTCGACGACGACCGTCTCGACGCCCCGGGCGGAGAGGCGGCGGGCGGCGGAGAGACCGCAGGGCCCGGCGCCGAGGACGACGGCCTTCACGGCGCGGCCCGCTACGGCTTCCGGTTCCGCGTGCGGTTCAGGAGCCGCGTCTGGAGGTCCTGGATCTGCCCCACCCGCCGCGCCTGCTCCGCTTCGTCCACCTCGAAGGTCACCCTCAGGACCGTGCCGGGTTTGACGCCCGCCGGCAGGAACGACGCCTCGAGATGGAGCTTCGGACCGTCGTCGAAGAGGACGACGCACGTCCCCTCCTCGATCGCATCCACGACCGCATACTGCACCCTCGTCTCCGCCATGTTCTTCTCCTCCCTACGCCCTCGACTCGGTGCGCCGCACGTCCTCGATCAGGCACTGCACGCCCGCACGTCCGTTCCAGTCGTTCTTCTCCATCGTGAAGGCCAGGTCGACGCGGTCCTCCGCCATCGGAGTCCAGGCGAGATCGGCGTTCCAGAGAACCGCCTCCATCCGCGCCCCGTCGCCCCGGAGAGCGAGCTTCAAGTGCTGGCCCCGGTCGCCCATCCGCTTCGCCTCCGCCACCGTCGCGTTGCGCACGCAGAAGACCGCGCGCTCGTTGCCGTGACCGGTCGGTTCGAGCCGCTCCAATTCGGCAAGCAGACGCGCAGAGACCTCGGCGACCCGCACCTCCGCGTCGATCCCGAGCCTCGGGATCAGGCGGTCCGCCGGCACCTCCGCCGCCACCATCGCGTCCAGTTCCCTCTTGAGCCGCTCGAGGTTCTCCCTGAGAACCGTCACGCCTGCCGCGCCCGCGTGCCCACCGTACTTCTCGAGGAGGTGCGCCAGGCGCTCCAGGGCCGCGACGATGTCGTAGCCGGGGATGGACCGCGCCGTGCCGACCATCCTCTCCGAGCCGTCGTCGATGAAGATGAGCGTCGGGCGGCCGAGATCGCCGACGACGCGGTTCGCGACGATCCCCGTCACACCGTGCTCGATCTCCTTCACCGCGACCACGGCGACGCTGTCGCGGCCCGGGTCGAAGCTGCGATCCAGTTCCTCCATGACGGCCGCCGAGTTCGTGCGCAGCCGCTCCTTCCGTTCGGCGTTCAACGCGGAGAGCTCCGCGACGATCAGCCGCGCCTCCTCGGCGCCCTTCGCGAGCAGCAGTTCCACAGCGCGCGAGGCCCGTCCCATGCGCCCGGCCGCATTCAGGGCCGGAACGAGGGACCACGCGACGTCCTTCGCCGTGATCGACTCGTTGCGGAGAAACGCCTCGCGCATCGCCTCAACCCCCGGCCGCGCGCTCTTCTTCAAGGCCTCCAGCCCGCGCTTCACCAGGACGCGGTTCTCCCCCCGCAAGGGAACGACATCGGCCAGGGTCGAGAGCGCGACGAGGTCGAGCGAGTTCTTGAGGAAATACTGGAGCTTGTCGTTGCGACGCGAGATCAGGCGGCGGAAGAGCGCGAAGACGGCGAAGACGTCGGAGAGCGCGCGGTGCTTCTCGTCGTGGACGATCCCGAGCTTCTCGGTGAGAGCGCCGAGGCGGTGGTCCGTCGCCGGGAACTGGCCGCGCGCCTCGGCGAGCGTGTCGAAGGTCTCGTTCCGCACCTTCCGCCCCCCGTGCTTCTCCGCCGCCGCCGCGAGGAAGTTGAGGTCGAAGGTGACGTTGTGCGCCGCCAGCACCGCGTCGCCGGCGAACTCGATGAAGGCGGGAACGACCTCGGAGGCCGGCGGGGCGCCCGCGAGCATCGCTTCCGTGATCCCGTGGATCTCGGTGAGAGCCGCCGGCACCGCGCCCTCCGGCTTGATCAGCGACTCGAACCGCCCGATCTCCACGCCGTTACGGGTCTTCAGCCCCGCGATCTCGATGATCTCGTCCCGCGCCGGGCTCATGCCGGTCGTCTCCACGTCGAAGAAGACGATCGTCCTGTCATGGAACTCGGGGTCGGTCGCGAGCAGGGCCGCCTGGGCGAACTTGAAGGCGACGCCGCAGGCCGAGAGGTCCGGAAAGGGGTAGGCGCTGTCGGCGCGCTTCGCGTCGACGACCGCCCACGCGCGCGGCAGCTCCTCGCCCGGCTCGTGGTGATCGAGGACGATCACGTCCATCCCCTTCCCCCGCGCCTCCTCCACGCCCGCGATATCGCGGATCCCGCAGTCCACGGTCACGAGGAGCGACGCCTTCGCCTCGACCGCGGCGGCGACAGCGGCCGACGAGAGGCCGTAGCCGTCCTTCGGGGAGGGCACCTTCCAGCCGACGTCGAGACCGAGCAGTTCGAGCAGGTTGACGAGAAGCGCCGTGGAGGTGACGCCGTCGGTGTCGCGGTCCCCCGCGACGAAGACCTTCTCGCGGCGCTTCACCGCGATCATGAGGCGGCGCACGGCCTTCTCCATGTCGGGCAGGAGGTAGGGATTCTCGAGCGCCTCGAGGTCGGCCTCGAGGAACGCGATCGCCGCCTCGGGCGAATCGAAGCCGCGCGCGGCCAGGAGCCGCGCCACGGGCTCGGAGACGGAGAGGGCGGAGGAGAGCTTGAGGACGACCTCGGGCTCCGGCCGCCGGATCTCCCAGCGCTTCGCGAGCTTCAAGACACCTCTTCCACGATGAGGGGCAGGACGCGCGCCGGGCCGTCGGAAACGACGACCGCCGCCTTCATCCGCTTCAGGGCCTCGGCGAAGCGCGTCTCGTCGTTGTAGCCGAAGCGCACGAGGGGCTGCCCCTTCGCGACGCGGGCGCCCGGCTTCGCCAGGAACTCCGCGCCCACCGCCGGGTCGATCGCATCGTCCGACTTCTGCCGGCCGCCCCCCAGGACCACGATCGCCATGCCCGCCGTGTAGGTGTCGATCGAGGCCAGGACGCCGTCGCGGTCCGCGACGAGGTCCGCGGTCTTCTTCGCCCTCGGCAGGATCGAGGGATCGTCGCAGACGCGCGGGTCTCCGCCCTGCATCGCGATCATCTTCCGGAAGCGCTCCAGCCCGCTCCCGTCCGCGATCCGTTTCCGGATCTCCTCCCGCCCCGAGGCCGCGTCCTTCGCCAGACCCGCGAGCCGGAGCATCTGCGCCCCGAACTCCACGGTCAACGTCACCAGGTCCTCGGGCCCGCCTCCCCTGAGCACATCGATCGACTCCTCGATCTCCACGGCGTTGCCGGCCTTCACCCCGAGCGGCTGGTCCATGTTCGTGATGAGAGCCATCGCCTTCCGGTCCGAGTTGCGGCAGATCGCGACCATCAATCGTGCCAGCGCCCGCGAATCCTCGAGCTTCTGCATGAAGGCCCCGGAGCCGGTCTTGACGTCGAGCACCAGCGCGCGCGGGCCGGCCGCGAGCTTCTTGGAGAGGATCGACGCGGCGATGAGATCCATCGAGTCGACGGTCGCCGTCACGTCGCGCATCGCGTAGAGCTTCTTGTCGGCCGGGGCGACGTCCGCGGTCTGCCCCACGATCGCGCATCCCGCCTCGCGCACCGTCTTCACGAATTCCGCGTCGGAAAGACCCACCCGGAAACCGGGAATCGCCTCGAGCTTGTCGAGCGTGCCGCCGGTGTGCCCGAGCCCCCGCCCCGACATCATCGGGACGAAACCGCCGGCCGCCGCCACCAGGGGCGCCAGGGGCAGCGAAACCTTGTCCCCGACGCCGCCCGTGGAGTGCTTGTCCACGGTGGGGCCGGGAACGGAGGAGAGGTCCATCGACTTGCCCGAGGCCTGCATGGCCTGGGTGAGGATCGCGGTCTCCTCGTCGTCGAGCTTCCGGAAGAAGACGGCCATGAGGAAGGCCGCCATCTGGTAATCCGGCAGACCGCCCCTCGTGAACGAGTCGACCATGAACTCGATCTCGGCGCGCTCGAGCCTGCCCCCGTCGCGCTTCTTCCGGATGATCTCGTAGGGAACCAGCATGGCCATGCTACCTGCCCATCCTCTCGAGGATCCCCAGGACCAGCCGGCGGAAGGTGCCCTTCACCCTCTCCGTCGTCTCGATCACTTCCTCGTGCGACAGCGGCTGGGGCAGGACGCCCGCGGCCATGTTGGTGATGCAGGTCAGGCCGAGGACGCGCAGGCCGGCGTGACGCGCCACGACGACCTCCGGCACCGTCGACATGCCCGCCGCGTCGCCGCCCCAGGTCCGGTACATCCGGATCTCCGCGCCCGTCTCGTAGCTCGGCCCCATCGAGGCGACATACACGCCCTCGCGCAGCCGGATCCCCAGGTCATCCGCCGTCGTCTTCGCCAGCTCGCGGTAGGAGCGGTCGTAGCCCATCGTCATGTCCGGGAAGCGCGGACCCTGCTCGTCGACGTTGGCGCCGCGCAGGGGGCTCGCCCCGAGGAAGTTGATGTGGTCCGTGATGAGCATGAGGTCGCCGACCTCGAAGGAGGTGTTGATGCCGCCGGCGGCGTTGGTGACGATCATGGAATCGCAGCCGAGTTCCTTGAAGACACGGATCGGGAAGGTGACGGCGCCGAGGTCGTATCCCTCGTAGTAGTGGAAGCGCCCGGACATGACCACGACGTCCTGCCCGGCCAGTTCGCCGACGTGCAGGGTCCCGGCATGGCCGGCAACGGTCGAGCGCGCGAAGCCCGGGATCTCGTCGTAGGGAATGACGACGCCTTCGACCTCCTTGGACAACCCCCCGAGGCCCGAACCGAGGATCATGGCGATGCGAGGCTTGAGCGCGGTGCGCTTCCGGATGGCCGACGCTGCTTCGCGGACAGCCTTGATGCCGGCGGACTCTTCCCGGGAGGCTGAATGGGTCATGGTATCGTGTCCCTTCCGAGGCCCTGCGACCTCGTGGAAATGGTGCGGATCGGAGTGGTTCGTGATCCGTGACTAACCCCCGAACATTCTGTTTTTGAAGCCCTGCAAAGTCAAGCGAATTGCCCTGAAAGACCCACGCTCGACCATGACACTTCACGTTGATTTTCATGGAGTTATCTGAGGTCGAATCGAAAGATCAATGATTCTGTTGACAAAATAGGACTAAATGAGTATTATGCGCCACCATTTTTGATGATCGCGGATTCATGAACGTCTCATATTCTTGTTTTTAAGAACTGATCGATTCCATCGGACGGGTGATCGGCTTTGAAAATTCAGCAATTCAAGACGTTGATCGTGACGGCGGGGGTCTGCAGCAAGTGCGGAAAGCCCCTGGGTCGGAAGAATGAAGGCCGCGCCATCACGATCGTCACCCAGAAGCGCCGGCGCTACATCGGGCAGAGATTCTGCATGGAGCACCTGCCGACCGAGAAGCAATTGAAGCAGCTCCTGAAGGCCATTCCCGGCGCCATGAGAAAGTCCCGCATCCAGAAGGCGCGCGACGAGGCGCAGCAGAACGGAATGCGCGAGGCGGATCTCCTCGACTACTGCAACCGGTGCGGCAACAAGGGCGCTCGGTGCAAGTGCCCGGGCGGTCCCTACTTCCCCTGATTCACCGGAAAAGCTTCATCAGCTGAAAAGCGAGATAGAGCAGCAGGATGATGACGCTGAACGAGAGCGAGCATCCTTTCTTCGGCGGGGACGGGGCTCCCGGCGACCCGTCGCCGGGATCCGCGCTTTCCACATCCGGGGGCAGTTCGACGTCGCCGTCCAGGTCCTCCTCCCCCGTCTCCGGCGCCGCCTGGATTCGTTCCGGCTCCGGCGCCGAGATCCGGCGCGAAAGCCCGGCCGCGACCGGTTCGAATCGAACGAGCGTGAGGGCGCGCCCCTTCAATTCGAGCAGCAGCCGCTCGGGCGTCGGCGCCTCGAGTTCTCCGGTGACGACGCGCCCCATCGGGTCGCGCGCGAGATAGCGGTAGATCATCGGGCCCCGGTCGAGTTCCCCGTCACGACCTCGTTCTCACTTCATCGCGAGCGCGGCGGTGATCGCGGCGACGCCCACGACGTCGTCGGCGCTGCAGCCCCGCGAGAGATCGCTCATCGGGCGCGCCAGGCCCTGCACGATCGGGCCCAGGGCCTCGGCGCCGGCCAGCCGCTCGACGAGCTTGTAGGCGATGTTGCCCGCATCGAGATCGGGAAAGACGAGGATGTTGGCGCGGCCCGCGACCGGCGAACCGGGGCTCTTCCTCGCCCCGATCGACGGGATGAGCGCCGCGTCGGCCTGGAGCTCCCCGTCGACGAGGATCTCCGGCCTCATCTCCTTGACCATCTTCGTCGCCTCGATCACCTTCGTCACGTCCTCGTGCGCGGCCGATCCCTTCGTCGAGAAGGAACACATCGCGACGCGCGGCTCGCGGTCCAGGATCTTCCGGAAGGTGTCGGCCGAGGAGATGGCGATGGCGGCCAATTGCTTGGCCGAGGGATTCGGAACGACTCCGCAGTCCGCGAATCCCAGCGTCCCCTCCTCGCCCCACTTCGGGTCCGCGAGCGTCATGAAGAAGATGGAGGAGATGGTGGAGATCCCCGGCGCCATGCCGATGACGCGCAGGGCGGCGCGCAGGACGTCGCCCGTCGTCGAGGCCGCGCCGGAGACGGCCCCGCCGCAGCGGCCCGACGCCACGAGCGCGGCGCCGAAGAAAAGCCGGTCCGAGAGGATCTTCGCGGCCTCCTCGTCGTCGACGTTCGAGTATTTCTTCGTGCTCTTCAGGAACGCCACCAGCTCCGGCTCGCGGCAGGCGACCGCCGGGTCGATGAACCGGACGCGCGAGAAGTCGGCGCCCGGCGCGGCCTTCCTGACCGCGTCCTCGGGCCCCAGGATCGAGACCTCCTTGGCGTAGGACTCGAACGATACGCGCGCCGCCGCCTCGGCGACGCGCGCATCGTCGCCCTCCGGGAAGACCAGCTTCACGTCGCGGGCCTGGGACTTCGCCTTTTCAATGACATTCATCGGTATTTCTCCTTCAGGGCTTTGACGACGGCGGGCGGCACGAAGGGCGTGATGTCGCGCCCCAGGCGGGCGACCTCCTTCACGAGCGACGATGAGACGAAGGTCCGCTCCGGGTTCGCCACCATGAAGACCGTCTCGACCTTGTGGTTCAGCGACTGGTTCATCAGGGCCATCTGGAACTCGTATTCGAAATCCGAGACGAACCGCAGGCCGCGGACGATGATGTCCGCGTTGAGGTGGTCGAGGAGATCGACGAGGAGCCCCTGGAAGGTGCAGATCTCGACGTTCTCGATCCCGGCCAGGGATTCCTCCATGAGCGTCAGTCGCTCCGTCGCCGTGAAGAGGGTCTGCTTCGACGGGTTCTCCAGGATCGCCACGACGACGCGGTCGAAAAGTCTCGTCGCCCGTCTCGCGATGTCCACGTGCCCGTAGGTCGCGGGATCGAAGGATCCCGGGTAAACCGCCGTGTGTCTCACAACCGTCATGGCGATACCCTACACGGTCGGCGGGACGGGCGCAAATGGAGGAAACCGCCTCCGAGCCCCGGAGGCTTATAAGCCACAGAGACGCGGAGACACAGAGAAATTCCTGATAATCCTCTTTCAGGCGTAGTAAAAGAAGAATCCACTTTCACCCCCGGGTCAAAGTCGCCACGACGCGCTTGACCAGGAACGCCATGAGGAAGAACCCGAACCGACTGGCCCCAAAGGGAGATTTCGGTCACTCCGGCCGGCTTGAGGCGTCCGCGAGAGCCAGGGAG
>CAZWVM010000172.1:0-7766 GCA_964637705.1 uncultured bacterium | reverse complement strand
GCCGGCGGGCCCTGGTGGACCTCCTCCGCCACCCGTGACCGGCCCCCTGCCTCCGGCTCCGGGTGCGGGTGGACCGCCTGCTCCGCCCTCCGCACCGCCGATGCCGAAGCCGAGCGCACCGGGCGCGCCGCCTCCGCCGATGCCGCCGGGTCCGAGGCCGCCGGCGGGACCGGGCGGGCCTCCTCCGCCTCCGATGGCCGCTCCAATGCCTCCTCCGGCCGGCGGTGCTCCGCCTGCGCCGCCCGCCGGAGGACTCATGGGTGCGAAGCCGGCCGCGCCGCCGGTTGCGCCGGGCGGGGGGTTGATGGGAGCGAAGCCGCCGGCGCCTCCCGCGCCCCCCGGTGGCGGCCTGATGGGCGCGAAGCCGCCGGCGCCTTCCGCGCCTCCCGGTGGAGGCCTGATGGGTGCGAAGCCGCCGGCGCCGCCCGCGGGACCGCCCCGTCCGCCGGCCGGTCCCGGCATGCCTCCTCCTCCGCCCACGGGCGGACAGGAGCCGGGCTCCGACGCTCCCGCGGCCGGTCCCGACGTGAACACCGTGATCCAACCGTTGGCCGAGCGTTTGCTGGCCGAGGTTCGCCGGTCCCTGGAGTATTACACCTCGCAGGAGGACGGCGTGCCGGTCACGAAGGTGTATATCACCGGCGGCGCCGCGAAGCTCGGGGGCCTCAAGGAATTCCTCGCGGCCCGCTTGAACCTCGAGATCATCGAACTCGAGGCCCTGGGCAACGCGAAGATCTCCTCCCCGCCGGAGAACCCGGGCGCCTACCAGTCATGCTACGGCGTCGGACAGACCCTGCTCTCGACGGCGCCCGTCACGCTGAATCTCCTGCCGAGCGACCTGCTGCAGAGCTTCGCGGAGAGCTCGCGCGGCGTCTACAAGCGCTACGCGACGCTCCTCGCCATCCTGCTCGTGGGAGAAGCCGGCGCCTACGGATGGTTCGCCTACTCGAAGAGGAAGGCGCAGGTGGAGGAATTGCGCGCGAAGTACGAGGGGCAGGTGATCGTCGACGGGAAGCCTCTCCTCATCAACGAGAAGCCGGTCCTGAACAAGGAGGTGCTCGATCGCATCGCCGAGATCCAGAAGCGCCGCGACCAGTTGGATGAGCGCTTCAAGGCGATCCGGGAACTCGAGACCTCGAAATACGACTGGATCGCGATGATGGAGGCGATCCGCCGGAGCATCCCGGAGAAGGCCTGGCTCACCAACGCCGGCTTCGATTTCACCGCCGCCGGCATCACGCTGAACCTCAGGACGACGGTCGAGGACAACGCGCGCATCTTCTACAAGAACGTGACGACCTCCACCCACCTCTCCTACGCCGGAACGGGCATCAACCTGCGCCGCGAGCGGCTCGAGGGCGTCGACTACTGGTCCTGGGACGCTCCGCTAACCTACAAGTTCCAGCCGGCCGGCTCGCTTGACGACCCGACCCCGTCCGAGGCGGCGACGGCGGAGACGGGGGGCGGCGCGGAATGAACAAGAACGTCATCTACATCCTGCTCTTCGTGGCCCTGGGCGGCTACTACGGCTACGACACGCTCTATCCGGAGTATCAGAAGTGGGAGGCCGAGATCTCGGAACTGCAGGGCAAGATCGCCAGCGCGCAGGCGAACGCGCCGAAGCTGGCCGAGATCAGCCTGCAGGAACGGGAACTGAAGCGGCGACTGCGCGCTTCTCTCGAGAAACTTCCCTCGGCCAACGAGCTTTCGGACCTTCTCGCCATGATCACCCCGCTCATCGAGAAGGTCGGCATTCCGTCCAACGAGATCGAATCGAAGAACGTCGAAGGGGCGATCGACAAGGATGTATACCGCGTCCACCCGATCAAGATCAACGGCATCAAGGGATTGAAGATGTCGCAGATCGTGAGGCTGCTCTTCGAGATCCGGCAGTTTCACAGGATCGTGAACGTGGCGAGCTTCAACATGCAGAAGACCGGCGACGACGAGTACACGCTGAACCTCGCGCTCGAGACGTATTCATACAAGGAGGTCGAGGGCGAGAACCTCGACCTGGGCGAGGACGAGGAACCGGCGGAGGCTCCGGCGGCTCCCGCCCCGGCGCCCGAGGCTCCGGCCGCGGACACGACGGCGGCGCCGGCGGAGGAAGAAGAGGCCGCACCGGCGACGGATAGCGCCGCGGCGCCCGCGGCGGCGGCGCCCGCCCCCGCGACACCGGCCGCGGCGCCCGCCGCACCGGCCGCCTCGACCCCGGCTCCTGCGAGCGGCGCGGACACGACCGCGCGGCCCGCGTCGGACTCGCCGGCCGCGGGAGGTACGCGCTAGTGGGCAAGTTCGACGGCGCGAAGATCGGCACCGTGGTGCTCCTGCTCGCGGTGCTGGGCCTGGCCTGGCCGGTCTACGAGAAGGCGATGGAGGACCCGATGGCCTCCCTGCCCCAGGCCGCCCCGGGATCGGCCGCGGAGATCCGGCTGAACCTGGACGCGGACGAGGATTCGGGCGGGGTGAAGACGGGTTATCCGCCCGCCCTGCTCTTCACGTGGGATCCCTTCAAGGCCCCGCGCGTAAGGCCGCAGCGGACGGCAAGCGACGGCGGGGACACCACCGCCGGGGAGACGCAGCAGCAGGCGGCGCCCCCGCCCACTCAGCTCGTCACGATCCCCGTGGACCACATCAAGATCCTCGGGATCGTGAGCCTCAACGGCGAATACCTGGCGCTCCTCGGGGGCGTGCAGGAGATGCCGGTCGAGGTGCGGCGCGGGCAGTTGGTGCCGGGCATGGACAACGTGCGCGTGGTTTCGATCAGTCGCGACGGCGTCATGCTGACCCAGCCGGGCGCCCAGAAGACGTTCGTGCCGATGAGCACGGTTGAACTGATCGGCCAGCCCTGGTATGGCGCCGTGGACACCGGCGCGATCCGGGGCCGGATCGAGTTCCGGAGGCGGTGACGGCGACGTCGCCGGCCGGAAGCGAACCATGATCATGATGATGAAGCGGAAGCGATCGATGCGCGAGGCGAACGAGATGAGAGATTCTTCAAAGAGAAGGGAGGCGGTTGGAATGATGCGTACGGCCATGTCAGGGGAGGGGAGGCGCGCGTCGCAACCGGCCGCCCGTCTCCTGCTCTTCCTCGTCACCGCGACCCTCCTCGCCGTTCTTCCGGCCGGCGCGCAGTCCCTGCGCATCGAGCCGGGCCGTCTCGTGACCTTCGAGATCTCCGCGCCCGCCGCGGCGCGCGTGGGCGAGCCCGTCTCGCTCGTCGTGACCGCCCGCGACGCGGCCGGCAACGCCGTCACGAACTACGACCGCACCGGCGGCGGCGTCGTCTTCACCTCGAACGCCGTCTCCACCGCCGACGCCGCGCGCGCCTCCGGCGTCGAGCCGAACCGATTCCCGGCCTCCGCCTTCCGCGAGGGACGGCTCACCGCCGAGGTGATCCTGACGCGCGCGGGCGCGACGGAGATCGAGGTGATGGACCCGGCCCAGCGAGTGACGTCGCGCACCGGCCGCATCGACGTCCGCCCGGGCGCCGTCGCGAACGTGAAGGTCCTGGCGCCCGCCGCGGCGCGCGTGGGAGAGCCCTTCGACGTGGTGATCGAGCTGTATGACCGCTTCGGCAACCCGGTCGTCGACTTCGACCGCTTCGGCACCGAGGTCCTCCTGAAACCCGGGCTCGCGGGCGCGGTCGGCCGGTTCGAGCCGGCGCGCGTCCTCCCGACCCACTTCTCGCTCGGCCGCGCCTCCGTGAAGGTCCGCTACACCCAGGCGGAGAACACCTCGCTCATGGCGGAGGCGGCTCCGGCACGCGGAATCTCGTCGCCCTTCGAGGTGCGCGCGGGCGCCCTGCACGCCTTCGGCGTGACGGTGCCGGCGAGGCCGGTCGTCGCGGGCGAGCCCTTCGGGATCGTCATCGAGGCGAAGGACCAGAGCGGCAACACGGTGACGGATTTCAACCGCGTGGGAGGCGTCGTGGAACTCCGCTCGACGGGCTCCGGAACGGTGGATCCCGCGACGATTCCCCCGACGGCCTTCGTCGGCGGCATCGCGATGGTGAACGTGCGCTACAACGTCGCCGAGAAGATCGCGATCGTGGCGCAGGACGCGACCGGCGCGAAGCGCGGCGAGAGCGCGTCCCGCGTCGAGGTGCTCGGCGGCCGGCTGGGCCGCTTCGAGGTCCTCCCGGCGGAGAGTGCGCGGGCCGGCGAGCCCCTGGCGGTTCAGATCGTCGCCTACGACGTCTTCGGAAACGTGATCCGCGACTTCGGCGGGCGCAACCTGCGCGCGGTCGTGACCGCGGCCGACGCTTCGCCCCTGGAGGCGCCCCTCATGACGGCCCGGTCCTTCAACGACGGTGTCGCCCTCGTGACGGTGACCCCGGCGCGCGCGGGCCAGGTCGTCCTGCAGGTCGTCGACGAGACGACGGGCGCCGGCGGGCGCTCCCACCCGGTGCGCGTGCGCGCGGGCGAGCCGGCCGCCTTCGAGGTGCGCGTGCCTTCGACGGTGATCGCGCACGAACCGTTCGAGGCGGAGATCACCGCGCTCGATCGCTTCGGAAACGTGATCGAGGACTACAACCGCTCCGGCGCCGGCGTCGTTTTGGGACGCGCCGGTTCGGGCGATGTCGCGCCCGCCTCCGTTCCGCCGTCCGCCTTCGATCACGGCATGGCGCGGGTCAAGTTCACCTACAACACGGCCGAGGAGATCACGCTCGCGGTGACGGAGCAGGGCGGGACCGCCTCGGGCCGTTCCTCGCTCGTCCTCGTCGCCCACGCCGCCCCGAGGCGGTTCAAGGTGGACGCGCCGAGCCGCGCGGTGGCGGGGGAGCCGACGCGGCTCACGGTCACGGCGCTGGACGACTTCGGCAACCCGGTCGTGGCCTTCTCGGCCCTCAACCGCAACGTGACCCTGTACGCCGAGAACGGCGAACCGCTGACCCCGCCGACCGTCTCGGCGGCGGCCTTCCGCCGCGGCGTCGCGGAGGTCGACGTGCTCTTCCTCAGGACCGGCGACGCGGTGGTCGTGGCGGAGGCGGAGGGCGGGCGAGTCGCGGGCAAGAGCGCGGTCCTGCGCGTGGTTCCCGCGGCGCCGGCCTCGCTCATCGTCACGGCCCCGGGCTCGATCCCGGCCGGGACGCCCATGAACGTCCGCATCGAGATGAGCGATCGTCTCGGCAACCGCATCCGCGACTACTCCCCGCCCGCCACCTCTCTCTCGATCCGCGTCCTCGGCGCCAACGGCGCCGCGTCGTCCGGCTCGATCGAACTGGGCGCGGCGAGCCAGATGCGGTTCCGCGAGGGGCTGGCCGAGGTGAGCGTCCTGCCGAAGAAGGCCGAGGAGATCGTCGTCGAGGTGACGGACGAGATGCTGCGCGTGAGCGGGCGCTCGGGCGCGGTCAGGATCTCCGCCGGACCGGTGGATCACTTCGCCGTGGAGAGCCTCTCGCCCGAGGGACTGCGGGCCGGCGAGCCGATGAAGCTGAGGATCACGGCGTATGACGCCTTCGAGAACGCGGTGTCGGACTACGGCGCGGACGGCGGCGGCGCGCGACTCATGGCCCGCGTTTCGACCGCGACGCCCGCGTCGGGCGTCTTCCTGCCCTCGACCCTCCGCGGCGACGCCTTCCGCGACGGCCGCGCGGTGATCTACGCGCTCTACGACAAGGCCGAGGCGGTGACGATGACCGTCGACCGTCTTTCCGCCGGCGCGGTGACGCGTCCGGAGGTCGTGACGGCGGTGGCGGCGGAGCAGGCCGGAGGCACGCTCCTCTCGATCATCCTCAACGGTCCGGCGCGCCGCGCCGAGATCCGCCGTCTCACGGAGTCGCTCTTCGAGATGATCATCCCCGGCGCGATTCTCTCCTCGACCGGGTCCGCGGTGACGCGGACGGCGGGCGTGGTGAGCCTGGTGGCTTTGAGCCAGGCCGAGGAAGGAGTCCGGGTTCTCATCCACGCCTCGACCGCGGCCTCGATACGAGCGGCCGAGGACGCGAACCGGATTCTCGTGAACGTCGATCCGGTCATCGCGGGCATGCCGGCCTACACCGCGCCCGTCGCGGTCGCCCTGCCCACCGTGGGAGCGGCGGTCGCCGGCGCAGCGGCCTCGAACGCGGCGGCGCCGTCGTTGTCGGGTCTCTTGCCGACGATCACGGACGTCGATCGGCTCGTGCGCGAGAACCGATTTGCGGAGGCTCTCCAGGCCGTGAACATCCTCGTGGGGGCGCGCCCGAACGACGCGGCGCTCCTGACCTTGAAGCGGCGCCTGGAACTCCTGTCGGCCTTCACGCCCTCGCGTCCGGCCTCACCCGCGGCGCCCCCGGTTTCCTCTGCACCTCGGGAATTTGTTCCTTTACAAACCATCCCCCAGCCTGTACAAACCGCGAGTGAACCGGCACAGCCGACTCTCGCCGCGGCAGAAGCGGCCGTGAGAGCTGGAAAATATCGAGATGCCTTGACGATCCTGGATGCGTATCTTGCGACGCGGCCCGCCGACGAAGCCGCGCTCAGGATGAAACAGAGGATCCATTTGCTCTTGCCGGTGCTCGAGGGGGATCGCACGGGCGGATCGGCGGGTGCCCGCTGACATGGAACAGGGACTGATGAGAATGCGCATGAGGAATTCCGGCCTTCGGTTCGTTTCGACGCGGCTCGTCATGCCCGTCATGATCGCGCTGGTCGTGGGCGCCGCGATCCTCTCCTCGCCCCTGTCGGCTCGTTCCGATTCGGCACCGTCCCTGGAACAGGCGGCCGTCTATTTCGCGCTCGGGTCGCTCGAGGCTTGCGAGAACGAGGTCCGACGGTTCCTCGCCGCGAATCCGAACCATCCGCGCACGGACGAGGCGATCAAGCTCCTGGCCGAGCTGCGGATCGAGCGCGAACGCGAGCGCCAGCGCACGCTCGCCTCGCCCCATTCCGGGGCCGTCGCGAACATCGAGCCCGATCGCGCGCCGGCGACGGCCTCGCCGCGCATCGCGGATCCGAACATCCTCTCCGCGCCGCCGTCCCAGGTCGCCTTGAAGTGGGAACGCGCCTTCCCCGGCGCCCCGGCGCAGTACCGCAAGGACGGCCTCTACGCGATCTCCGCCTCGGGAGAGGGCCGTCGCACGACGATCCGAATCCACCTCGCGGGCGGCACGGGGGAATGGAGCCAGCAGCGCACGGGCCAATCCCTCGCGATCGACATCCCGGGCCTCGCCGACGCTCTCCCGCGCGGCGGGCTGGACCTGGAGCAGGGGGCGGCTTCGCGCGTGCGTCACAGCCAGCTCACGGCCGAGCCGCTCGTCGCGCGCGTCGTCATCGACCTGCGCTTCGCCGAGGTGAAGACGACGATCACGTCGGGCGCCGACGAGATCGTGGTGGAGCTGGAGGATCTGCGTCCCTCCCAGGACGCCGTGACGCGCGGCGGGCTCTATCGCCCGGCGGTCGTCTCGGACCGCTACGCCGTGGAGATCCGCGGCGGGAACTTCCAGCGCGCGCTCGTGGCGGATCCCCTGACCGAGGCCTTGGCCGTGCGCGTCGTGGACGCCGCCACGGGCCAGCCCGTCTCCAACGCTCCCGTTGCCTTCCGCGCGGTGGACGCCGACATGCAGTTGACGCCCGCGCAGACGACGACGAGCGCCGATGGCGTGGCCTCCTGCCGCGTGGTCCTCGACCGCGTCGCCGGACGCAAGGTGATCGCCGCGCAGATCCCGGGGACGCCGGCGGAGGTTTCCTTCGAGGTTTACGCGCTCGCGCGCCCCCCGGACTCCCTGCGGAGGATCTCGGGCGAAGAGGCCCGGGTGAGGACGCGCCAGAAGGTCTCCACGCCGC
>CAZWVM010000171.1:0-7803 GCA_964637705.1 uncultured bacterium | reverse complement strand
CGTAGAGGATCTGGGTGAGGATGCCGGGGAAGTGGGCATACCAGGTGTGGCAGTGCACGACGTCGGCGCCCGAGGGCGCGGCGTTGAAGTCGAGGCCCCGCTGGAAGGTGGCGAGAGCCGACTTGAACTTCTTCGGGGCCTCGGCGAAGGCCTTCTCATCGACGCCGTAGCCCCGGACGACCGGGTTGCCCACTCGCACGGCCTGGTCCCCGAAGCACCGGACCTCGATCTCCATCAGCTTCGCCAGTTCCTTCGTCAGGTATTCGACGTGCACGCCGGCGCCGCCGTAGTTGTAGGGGGGGTATTCGTTGGTGTAGAAGAGGGCCTTCATGGAGATCTCCTTCCGAGAGGTGGATCGGAACCGCGCCCATCATACGGAAGAATTCCCAAAACCCAAATCCCGTTTTCGACGGATAACGCGCGCGCCGGGCGGCGCATTCCGCTTTGTTCCGCGAGAGGCGGACGGTATATTATGCCGCATGAGGGCGATGATCCTCCGATACGGCGGCCCCGCGGCCGTGACTCTCTGCCTCCTGACCGCCTGCGGGGGCTCGTTCCCGCCTGCCTCGGCCTCCTCTTCGACTCCGATCGACGTGAAGGCCGATCCGGTGCAGGGTCCGGCCGAGGGCGTGCCGATCGAATTGAAGCGCGGCGACTTCACCTTCACCGTGACCGCGCGCGCCTCCTACGTGATCCAGGCCGAGGTGATGAGCGTCGAGGACTACGGCTCGGGCTGGAACACCCTCCTCTCGCCGGTGGACTTCGCGCTGGCCTGGGGCCCCCTGACCGACCCGGCCGCGAAGGAGCACATCTCCTATTCCCAGTCGGGCCGTTGGTATTACTACGAGTTCGACGGCGCCTGTCCCGTCGACCAGTCGACGATCCGCACCCACAGCGCCAACGTCCATATCCTTCCGGCCACCGGCGAGCTCGACGAGGCGGTCCGGGCGGTGCGCGCGGGCGACCGGATCCGGCTGACGGGCCGCCTCGTCTCGGTCGACGGGAAGAGCGAAGACGGGCAGACCGTCTGGTGGCACTCGAGCCTGACGCGCGAGGACGAGGGCGACGGGTCGTGCGAGGTGATGTGGGTGACGGAGATGCAGAGGGGGGCCGATGTCTACCGCTGAACGCCCCCGGCGCTCTCCTTCCGTCAAGACCTTCATCGCGCGGCAGCCGATCTTCGACCGGCAGGGCGAGGTCTTCGCCTACGAGCTCCTCTTCCGCTCCGGGACCGAGAATTCCTACGACGGATCCCGCCCCGAGATGGCGACCTCGCGCGTCATCGTCGACAACCTGCTCATGATGGATCTCGAGTCGCTTCTCGGCGGGAAGCCCGCCTTCATCAACGCCACGCGCGAGGCGCTGGTGCAGGACCACATGACGATCCTGCCGCCGGAAAAAACGGTGGTGGAGATCGTGGAGACGATCCCGCCGACGCGCGACGTCATGGACGCATGCTCCCGGCTGAAGGCGGCCGGCTACCGCATCGCCCTCGACGACTTCTCGGATTCGCCCGATTCACGCCTCTTCCTGCCGTCGGCCGATTTCGTGAAGGTCGACTTCCTGGCCTCGGATGCCGAGGCCCAGGCGCGCATGATGAAGACCTACGGCCGCGCCGCACGAGCCTTCGTCGCCGAGAAGCTCGAGACCCCCGAGTCGTTCCGGACCGCGTCCGAGCTCGGCTACCGGTATTTCCAGGGCTATTTCTTCAGCCGTCCCGCCATCCTCACCGGCCAGCGCCTCGCCGGTTCCCGCGCCCGGTATCTCGACCTCCTGAAGGAATTCTCGCGGGTGGAATTGAGCTTCGACCGGCTGGAGGAGATCCTGCGCCGCGACGTCTCCATCTCCTACCGGCTCCTCCGCTACATCAACTCCGCCCACTTCGGCCTCCGCTACAAGGTCGCCTCCCTGAAGCAGGCGCTCCTGCTCCTGGGGGAGATCGAGCTGAGGAAGTGGCTTTCCGTGATCGCCCTGGCCGCGCTCCTTGAGGACAAGCCGGACGAGCTCTTCGTTCACTCGATCATCCGGGCGCGTTTCTGCGAATCGCTGGCCGCCGCCTCCGGCATGGTCGGCCGCGAACCGGCCTGCTTCATCATGGGCATGTTCTCGCTCCTCGATGCCCTGATGGACCGCCCCCTGCCGGAGATCCTTGTCGAGATCCCGGTCGAGGACGAGATCCGCAACGCGCTCCTCGGGCAGGAAAACGTCCTGAACCGCGTCCTGTCCTGCGCCCTGGCCTACGAGCGCGGGGACTGGGAGGAATACCTTTCCCGCTGCGGTCACCTCGGCTTCGACCCCGACTTCTCCGCCGATCTCTACCTCGACGCCGTGGCCTGGGGCCAGGATTCGCTCGTCGCGAGAAGGGAGTAGTGCCGGGCCCGCGCCCGGTGCGCCGTCCCGGATCTCTTGCCGCGGGCGCCGCTCTGATCTAGCATTCGGCCGGACAACGAAAAGGAGACGCTCACGATGGACCCGATTCTCGAGATTCTCAGCCAGGACGCGCGCACGAGCCCCGAGGACATCGCCCGGATGCTGGGGCGGGAGGCGGGGGAGGTCCGGGAGGCGATCCGGAAGCTCGAGGACGAGGGCGTGATCCTCGGCTATCGCACCCTGGTCAACGACGAACTGGTGCGGGACGAGCGGGGGCGCGTTCGCGCTCTCATCGAGGTCAAGGTTTCCCCGTCCAAGGACGTCGGCTTCGACCGCGTCGCCGAGCGGCTCTACTCCTTCCCGGACGTCATCTCCTGCACGCTCCTCTCGGGGACCTACGATCTGTTGCTGGTCGTCGAGGGCCCGGACATGCTCTCCGTCGCCCGCTTCGTCGCCGAGAAGCTTTCGCCGGCGGAGGACGTGCGCGGGACCGTCACCCACTTCATCCTGAAGAAGTACAAGCAGGACGGCGTCATCCTCAAGCACCGCGAGGACGGCCGGCGAATGGCGATCTCCTACTGAGCCGAACCTACAGGGCCGCGTAGGCCCGAAGCAGGGTTTCCTCTTCCTTCGCCCAGGGCCGGTCGAAGCGGTGCTCGCTCGCTCGTGTCCGGTAGTCCTCCAGGTGCGCCAACAGGTGATCGACCGCCGCGATCAGTTCGAACGCGTCCCCCCGGGAGATGCAGATCCCGGACCCCGTCCCGGTCAGGGCCTCCGTCAGCTCGGGCAGGTTCGTCGCGAGGATCGGCAGGCCGGCGCGGAGATACTCGAAGAACTTGTTCGGCAGGACGATGTCGTCGATGCCCGGGAGGCGGTCGATGAGGCAGAGCCCGGCCGCGCAGGTGCGGCCGAGTGCGAGGAGTTCGCCCGGCTCGAGCGTCCCGAGCGCGTGGATCCGGTCGCGAATTCCGCTCTCCTCCAAAAAGCCCGGCACCAGCGGACCGTCGCCGGCGAGGCACAGGTGAAGCTCGGGGCGCTCGGCGAGGAGCTGGCGGACCGGGCCGAACATCCGGCCCTCCGTCACCGCGCCCCAGTAGGTGAGGGTTCGATCCCGCGGCCAACGGATATCGAAGGGCAGTTCCGCCGCCGGCTCGATCTCCTCCGGCGTGTTGACCACCGTCACGACGCGGCGGGCGTGGAGCGAGCGCTCGAGTTCCCAGGCGAGCAGGCGGTTCGATGCGACGACGAGATCACAGCGGCGCACGAGCAGGCGCTCCGTGCGCGCGGGGCGCGCGCAGGCCCGGTCCGCGAGCGCCTGGCGGCGCCAGGACTCGGCCGTGTCGTAGACGAGGCGCGCGCCGGAGAGCCGCGCGGCGAGGTAGCCGGCGGAGAGCGCGCCGACGTGCGAGACGTGGACGACGTCCGGGCGCGTCCGCGCGAGGGCGAGGACGTGCCGGGCGAGGCCGCGCCCGGGAAAGGCGGGATCCTCGGGATGGGGGAGCGGCAGGAGAGTGATGGAGGGAACGGGCGGGTCCAGGGAGACGATGCGCGCCGGCGCCGCCAGCGTCACCGCGTGTCCCGCGCCCGCGAGCGCCCGGGCGGCGCGCATGAGGCGCGCATCGCGGAACGGCCGCCCGGCGAAGCCCAGGAAGAGGATTCGCATCGGCGGCCGCGACCTATTTCTTCGGGAGCTGGCTGAACTCGGTCAGGACGCCGTGCGTCGACTTCGGGTGGAGGAACGCGGCGAGCTTGCCGTGGGCGCCCTCGAAGGGGACCTCGTGCACGACGCTCACGCCATGTTCCTTCGCCCTCGCGAGCTGGCCCGCGACGTCGTCGGTGCGGAAGGCGACGTGGTGGATGCCCTCGCCGTTCTTCTCGAGAAATTTCGCCACCGGGCTCTCCGGCGACGTCGGCTCCAGCAGTTCCACGTTCACCCCGGCCACCGGGAGCATCGCGACCCGGATCTTCTGGCTCTCGACGGTCTCGACGTGCGTGCACTCCAGCCCCAGGGCGTCCCGCCAGTAGGCGAGGGAGTCGTCGAGAGAGCGTACGGCGATCCCGATGTGGTCGATGCCCGTGATCATGCCGGAATTATAGGAAAACGAGCCCTCGCTGTCGCGGCCGAAAAAGCGGCGGCGGTTGACCGGGTCCCAGGGGCCTTGACAGAAATATTCAACATTGTATATATTCTGAAAGTTGAATATTGTCGCTTGGGACGGGAGGGACCGGTTCGTGGGCATCCGCAGGAGAGACGATCCGTACGGCCGGCAGGCCGAGATCTGCCGGGTCTTCACTCATCCGTTGCGGATCCGGGTGCTCGATCTCCTCTGCGGAGGCGAGCGGAGCGTCATGGACCTCGTCAAGGCGACCCGGACCTCCCAGCCTCGCCTCTCCCAGCAGCTCGCCCTCATGCGCCGCATCGGCGTCGTCGTGACGCGCCGGGCGGGCGCGACCATCTACTACCGGCTCGCCGGAGACCGGATCCGCAAGACCTGCCGCATCCTCCACGAGCTCCTGGATCGACCCGGCGCCTGCTGCTGCCATGAGACGGCCGCCCCGCTCGTCAAGGCGGTCAAACCGCGGAAGGGGACGGCACGGCGGAGCACGGTCGCCCGGGTGCCGCGCGAACACCCGGACGTGGCGCCGCACGAGGATCGCGCGGGAGGAAGCCGCTCATGAACGGCGTTCTCGCGCCCGCCGGCACGCGTCAGCAGTGCGCCGGGGCGGCCTGCTTCATCCTCGCCTTCCTCGCCCTCCTCGTCTTCGCCCTCATGGTGGAGGCCGCGCCGCGCACGCACGAGGTCAAGCCCGGCGAGACGCTCTTCGGCATCGCGCGCGCCGAACTGGGAGACGGCAACCGGTGGACCGAGATCGCGCGCCTGAACGGAATCGGGGAGGACGCGCGCATCCGCGTCGGGGATCGCCTGCGCCTCCCGGAAGAGGGTTCAGAGGAGGTCGGCGACGATCCGCCATCGCGTGAGTCCGCGCGCACCGGGCGGCGCGGAACGACGACGTCCGGCACCCCCGGCTCGCGCATCGTCGGAGACGAGGATGACGGGACGATACGACACGACGATTTCGACGGGGAGGCCTCGCAAGGGCAGGAGCCGGTCTCGCCGGCCGCCCCGGCTTCTTTCACCGCTCCCACGCCCGCGTTTCCGTCGCCGCGCCGCGCCGCGTCCACGACGCCCGATCCGTGGACCAGCGCTGAGGTCTCCGCTTCGGATCCCGTTCTGGCTTCGCTCGTCGCCCGGGCCCTCGCCACTTCCCCCGCCCTGCACCGGGCCGCGGCCCAGGTCGATGCCGCCTCCGCGCGGTTGCGCGCGGCACGGTCCTCCTATCTTCCGACCGTCGGCGCCTCCGAGCGATACATGAATTCCGACAATCCGCCGGCCGCCTTCATGTCCATTCTCCAGCAGGGTCGCATGACGCCCCAGGCGCAGATGTCGATGAACCATCCCGAGGCGGTCGAGGATTGGGCGACGCAATTGTACGCCCGCGCGCTCCTCTGGGACTTCGGCCGGCGGGAGGGGAGCATCGAGGCGGCGCGGGCGGACGAACGCAGGCTCGACCTGATGCGCCGGGCGGCGGAACGCGACGTCCGCTTCTCGGTCGCCCAGTCCTACTTCGAGCTCCTCGATGCGCTCGCCTCGGTCTCCCTCTGGAAGGAGACCGTCAGGCTCTTCGAGACCCACGAGCGTCTCGCCCGGACCCACCACGAGGCCGGCACCGTCCTGCGTTCCGACCTCCTCAGCGTTCGCGTCGCGCTCGGCGACGCCCGGGAGAACCTGGTCGCGTCGGAGAACGGCGTGACGATCGCCCTTTCCCGCCTGACGGCCTCGATGGGCGCCGCCGCGCCGCCTGAAATCGAGCCCCGCCCGCTCGGCAAGCCGGCCTATGCCGCCGCCGAGGAGGAACTCGTCCGCCGGGCTCGCGAGGCGCACCCGCTCGTCGCGGCGGCCGGCGAGGCGGAGGCCGCGGGGCGGGCAATGGAGCGCGCCGCGCGCGGGATGAGCCTGCCCTCCGTCGGCGTCGAGGTGAACGGCGAGTGGCACGGCGACGACGAGTCCTTCGGGATGCAGCGCCGATCGGTCACGAGCGCCGTCGTCCTCGACATCCCGATTTTCGACGGCTGGCGCGCGCGCGCCGCGCGCGACGAGGCGCGGGCGCGCCAGCGGGAGGCGGCCGCGACGCGCGCCGAGGCCGCGGACTGGCTCGAGGTCGGGGCGCGCACCGCGCATCGGCGCGCGAACGAGGCCGTGGCGCGCATCGAGATCGCCGATGACGCCGCGGAGGCCGCCCGGGAGGCGCTCGCCATCGTCGAGGAGCGCTATGCCGCCGGGCTCGCGCGCGTCGACGAGCTTCTCGAGGTCGAACGGAATCTCACGGGCGCGCGCCTGAGGGCGCTCGCCGCCCGAACCGCCGCCTGGACCGCGCTTGCCGCGGTCGAGCGGGTCGCGGGCAAGGAGGCTGGGGAATGAGTCACGCCAAGTCACGGGGCCGCTTCTGGCTCGAGATCATCGTCGCCGTCGCCGTCGTCGCCGCCGTCTTCGTCTGGAGCGAAGGGCTCCTGCACCCCAAGGTCGCGCCCGGCCGCGCCGAGTCGCGCACCGCCGCCTGGACCGGCCGCACCGCCGTCGCCGAATCCCGCTCCGTTCCCGCTCTCATCGAGGCCGTCGGCACCGTCCGCGCGGTCGACGAGGCCGCGATCTCCGCACGCGTCATGGGCGTCATCGAGCGGATCGCGGTCCGCGAGGGCGACCGCGTCCGGCGCGGCGATCTCCTCGCCGTCGTCTCCGCCCCCGAGCTCGCCTCCCAGCGCGCGGCCGCCGAGGGCGGGACCCGGGCCGCCGAGGCCGGGCTCGAGCAGGCCCGGCGCGACTTCGACCGCATGGACTACCTCTACCAGCGCGAGGCCGTGACGCGGGTCGAGTGGGAACGCGCGCGCACGGGCCTGGAACAGGCCGAGGCCCACCTCGCCGCGGCCCGCGGCCAGTCCGGCGCCGCCGCCGCCGTCGCGTCCTACACCTCGCTTCGCGCCCCGTTCGACGGGCTCGTCGTCGATCGGGCCCTCGACCCCGGTGCTCTCGCCGCGCCCGGCGTCCCGATCCTCAGGATCGTCGACGATCGCGCCTTCCGTCTCGAGATTTCGCTCGACGAGGCGAAGGCCGCGACCCTTTCACCCGGCGACTCGGCGACCGTCGTGATCGAGGCGCTCGACTTCGAGACGACCGTCGTCATCGCCGAGGTCGTCCCGGCCGCCGATCCCGGCTCGCGGACCGCGCTCGTCAAGGCCGCATTGCCCCGCGTCGATGGCCTGAGAAGCGGCGCCTTCGGCCGGCTCGTGCTCGAAGCCGATCGCCGCACGGGCATCGTCGTGCCCGCCGAGGCCGTCGCCGACGTCTCCGGCCTCACCCTCGTCCGCGTCCTCGA
>CAZWVM010000170.1:0-7904 GCA_964637705.1 uncultured bacterium | reverse complement strand
AGTTGCCGAAGAGCATGGCCCAGCCCGTGGAGCGGACGGACATCACGTCGGAGTGATCGCCGAAGATGGAGAGCGCGTGGGTGGCGACGGTGCGCGCGGCGATGTGGAAGACGGTGGATGTCAATTCGCCCGCGACCTTGAACATGTTGGGGATCATCAGGAGGAGCCCCTGGGAGGAGGTGAAGGTGGTGGTGAGGGCGCCGGTCTGCAGGGAGCCGTGGACCGCGCCGGCCGCGCCGCCCTCGGACTGCATCTCGACCACGAGGGGCACGGTGCCCCAGATGTTGGGCTGGCCCTTGGCGCTCCACTCGTCGGAAAACTCTCCCATGTTCGAGGAGGGAGTGATCGGGTAGATCGCGATCACCTCGTTCGTCTTGTGCGCGACGTAGGCCGCCGCCTCATTGCCATCGATCGTGATATATTTCGCTTTAGCCACGACTCCGTACTCCTCTCATACAGTTTTGACGTTCCTCGTAATGGACCTTAGGCGATTGAGCCCCGCGAGAGCGGGAGGCTGCGATGGGTCCGAGGCTGGAACGGCCGTCACGGCCCGCCCGAGCTTCCGGATGACGATACAGGAGCCGGTCCCCGAATTCAATGACGGATCGAGCCGCCGGGGTCGAAAAGGCGTTTATCAACAGGGGGACGGCGCCCGGGACGGTGAAAATTGAGCGGATAGCCGCTGTTGATTCCGGCTCGCACCTCGGGTATTTTGATTTCCACCGCCCTTCGCTGGCGAGCGAAGGTATGGGCGGAACCGAACCTGAGGGAGGTTTCACCCCCATGTCTTGGATTCTCTTCATCACCGAACCGGACGGCCGAAGCCGTCGTGAGAAGATCAAGGGATTTCCCGTCGTCATCGGCCGAGAGCGGACCGTCACGGTTCCGGTCAACGATCCCGAGGTTTCGCGGCAGCACATCAAGCTCGAGGAATCCGGGAGAGGACTGGTCGCGACCGACCTCGGCAGCGCCAACGGGACCCGCGTGAACGGAGCCACGTCGGCGCGGGCCGAGGTGAAGGCCGGCGACAAGATCCAGTGCGGAGGGACGACGATCGTCCTGGAGGAGGCGACCGAGGAGCAGGTCACGGTCCAGGAGGATGTGGGGGAGCGCAAGATCGAGGTCGTGAACTCGCTGGCGGCGGCGCCCCCGGTGGGGAACCGCGCCGCGCTCCTCAACAAGCTGGCCGGCTCCAAGATCTCCACGATCACCCTCGAGCAACGGCTCAACCTCCTCGCCCACCTCGCCGTGAGCCTGGCCGAGGTGGACAAGCTCGAGGTCTTCCTCGCCTCGATCCTCGAGGGCGTCATCGAGTGCCTGCCGGCCTCGGGCGGAACGGTGATCCTGAAGGAACCGGGTCGCGCCACGATGATGCCGTTTTCCTCCAAGGTCGCGCCCGGCTGCGGCCAATTCGCGGTCTCCCGCACGATCTACCAGCAGGTCTACACCACGGGTGAATCGGTGCTCGTCGACAATGCCCTTTCGGACAAGCGTTTCCAGGCCGGCGAGAGCGTGGTGGCGAGCCGCATCAAGGCCGTGATCTGCGTGCCCCTCGTGACGCGCGGCAAGCGTGTCGGCGTCATGTATGTCGGCAGCCAGGAATCGGCGGCCCGGTTCAACGAGAGCGACCTCTCGTTCGTCGCCCATCTCGGTTCCCTCGCCGCCGTGGCCGTCCGCCTGACGCGCAAGGACATGGTCGAAGCCTGATCATGATGGGGGGAGAGGAGGACATCCGGCCGGGCCTGGAGATCGTCGACTCGACCCGGTATCGGTTCAACCGCCTCATCGGGAAGGGCGGCATGGGCTCGGTCTACGAGGCCGTGTGCTTCGGCGTGCAGGGCTTCGAGAAGCTCATGGCCTTGAAGGTGATCCTGCCGAAGTTCTCCCAGGACAAGCATTTCGCCGCGCGCTTCGTCCGCGAGGCCAAGCTCGTCGCGGACCTGGTCCACGTGCACATCGTGCAGATCTACCACTTCGGCGAGATCGACGAGGGTGCGATGGCCGGGCGCCTCTACATCGCCATGGAATACGTGCACGGGCCGACGCTCCTGGACCTGATGGAGGAGCATCTGAAGGCGGGCCATCCCTTTCCGCCTTCGCTCGCCGTCTACATCTGCTCGCGCGTGGCGCGCGCCCTGGAATACGCCCACCACAAGCGCGACCGCTACGGCCGGCTCCTCGGCATCGTTCACCGCGACATCTCCCCGGGCAACGTCCTCATCTCCTCCGAGGGCGAGGTCAAGCTCCTCGATTTCGGCGTCGCGAAGGTGGAGCAGTGGGAGGAGGAGGACGAGGAGATGCTCCTCGGGAAGGCCCGCTACATGGCGCCGGAATACATCCGGGGGCAGAAGCCCGATCCCCGGGTCGATCTCTACGCGCTCGGCATCGTCCTCTGGGAGGTGCTCGCCGGCCGCCCCTGCTTCGAGGGCGAGAAGTTCTCCGAGATCATCGACCGCGTGACGAAGGAACCGCCGCCTCCGATCCGCACGATCCGGCCGGATATCTCCGAGGAGATCGAGGAGATCATCCTGAAGGCGACCCGGCCGGACCCGGCCGACCGCTACGAGCACGCCGGGCTCATGGCCAACGCCCTGGAGGAGGCGATCTACCGGGGCGGGCTGGGCCCGACCTTCGTCACGCTCGCGCACCATCTCTCCGAGTTCTTCCCCGGTCTCGTCGTGGATCCCTGGCTCCTGGAGAAGGACGGCACGACGGTCGCCGGCCCGGAACTCTCGACGATCGTCGCCACGCGCCACCGGGGCGTGGTGTGAATCTTCGCCTCGCGGCGCTCCTCGTCCTTCTCGCGTCCGCGGCCTGCGGACGTCCTCCGGGCGCCTGCTGCCCGCCCGCTCCCACCGCGCGCGTCGCCGCCTTCGGCGAGAAGGACACCGCGATCCGCGTATCGACCGGCGACACCTTTGAAATCCATCTCTCTTCGAACCCGACGACCGGCTTCGAATGGTGGATCCGGACCGACCTGCCGCGTCCGCCCGCCGAACTTGTGGGGCAGTTCTTCGCGGGCGATGAAGGCGAATCGATGGTGGGCGCCGGCGGCGAGGAGATCTGGGTCTTTCGCGGGGGCGAGGCCGGCACGGGCCGAATCGTCTTCGACTACCTGAGACCTTGGGAAACGGGGGTGCAACCGGCCCGGTCCATGGAGTTCACGATCCGGGTCGACTGACGCCCGCCGGCTTGCGCGGCCGGTCGCGGCAGGTTCTAGAACTTGACGCCGGTTTTCGCGACCAGCAGGCGGATCTCGTGGAGCGGATTCGAACCCGCGGCCTCCTCGCGATGAAAGAAGCAGACACGCCGGCCCTCGGCCGTTCTCACGGTCTCGGCGGTGACCTGGTAATGCTCCACGCCCCCGTTCGCCCTCACGATGCTTTCGAGAAATCCGACGGCCTCCTTCTCGCCGGAGGAGGGTCCGACCGCGCCGAGCGTTCGGCAGGTGAACCGGATGGGCTCGCCCGACTGTCCCGGCAGACCGGTCATGCGCGGATTCTGCTCGGCGATCGTCGCTTCCGAAAGAGCCCCTTCCGCCGCCACCGCCTTTGCCGCGGCGAAATCACGGCGGAACATCGCGTCCGAAAATTCCCGGCAGACGACGTAGGCGGGATCGGTAGGCTCCTTCGCCGCAATCCATCCCCCGTAGCCCAGGGCGGCGAGAAAGACCGGAAGAAGAATCGGCATCAGGGAGAAACCGCGTCCCTCGCGTTTCTCGCTCTTCTTCTTCGCGGGTCGCGCCGGGAGCGGCGAGGGCGAGTCGGGAAGGGGCGTGGGCTCACGAGCGGGGGAGGCGGCGGGTCGGGGAGCGAGGGAGGGAATCGGCGCCGTGGGCGCGGCGGGCCGGGTCAAGCCGGGAATCTCCGCCAAGGGCTTCCAGGCCTCCATTCCTTCCCGCCAGGCGTTCCACCCCGTCGTGATGACGCCCTGCGCGAGCCATTCCGAGAGTTGGGCGGCGGTGTAAGGCCCTTGGGCCCCGTCCGCGCCCCAGAGATACCATGACGCCCCGTCCATGGAATTCATCCCCCCTCCCGAGCGGCGACTAGGGACGGTCGAAAAGCGCCGTGATGTAGGCGCCCGGACCGAAACCGCACATCGGGACCGCGCCCTCGTAGTCCGCTCCGTCCTCCGAGTAGAGTTCCGCGATGATGTTGAAGTTCGCGGCCGACTGGGCCGTGACCCAGCCGACGAGCGTCTCGTGGCGCGCCCGCTCGCCGAGGCGCGCCCAGGCCGAGGCCGTGCGCAGGTCGATCACGATCCACTCGGCGCGGTCGTAGTCGCCGCCGTCGTCGTTGCGCATGTAGCCGGGCGTGTAGGGCTTCTTCAGGAACCGGTCGAAGGCCTCGAGCGTCAGCCGCGCCGTGCGCGAATCGACGACGTCGAAGTTCACCGCCTCGACGGCGCCCGCGTCGAGGTGACGATCGACGCCCCGCTCCTCGAGGTTGCCCTTCACGTGCCCGCAGGGGAAGGCGATGAATTGGCGTCGGAAGCCTTCGCGCAGATCGGCCGCGGCGGCCCGATACGAGGCCGCCTTCTCCGCGCGGCCGAGGCGCTCGGCCAGCGCGGCGGCGGAGAGGAGACCCCTGTAGGCCGTGGCGGAGGTGTAGGAGAAGCGCTTGGCGCCGTTGTAGCCGTTGTCGACGAGGTGACGCTCCCACGGGCCCGACTCCCTCTTCATCACGCGGGTTCCCGGCTCGAGGCAGTGGACGATCACGTCCGCGATCTCCTGAAAGATTCTCTCCTCATACGCCCGCAGGAAGGTCTCGTCGCCGCTCGCGCGCACGTACTCCTCCATCACCCAGAGGAAAAGCCCGAAACCGTCGAGCTCGATGTTCGGATCCTCCCCCCCGTCGGATTCCTCCGTGCCGTTTCCGTAGTAACGGCAGACCGAGATCCGATACGGCATGCCGACGCCGTAATCGATCCCGTCGATCTCCCACGTCACGTACCGGCCGCACTCGGCCTCCAGAAAGAATCGCAGCGCGTCGCGCGCCTCCGCGAAGTGGCGTGAAAGCACCAGCCCGTTGACCGCGTACGCGCCGTCGCGGATCCAGCAGATGTTCCAGTGCCCGGGCGGGAGGCTCGCGAGCACCTGGCCGTGTGGCCGGCCCGGTTCGCGGCACTGGCCCATCTTCAGGATCGCCGTGGACTGGCGGAAGAGCGCGCGCTCGGACTCGCTCGCGTAGCGCGGTTCGGCCTCGGACGCGTGCCATGCTGCCCACCAGGCCGTCTCCTTCTCGACGAGTTCCCGCGGGCTCTGCGTCTCCGGTTCGCTGTCCGATCCCTCCCGCGAGTAGGTCACGGAGAGCCCGATCCATCGCGCCCCCGTCGGCATCGCTCCCGAGACGATCGCGTTCTTCATCGTCGCCGGAAGCGAGCCCCGCTCCGTGAAAAGCTTGTAGGTCAGGTAATCCTTGCCGTCCGAGGACCGCTGGGCCACCGCCATGCCTTCGCCCGCAAAGGTGTCGCCCGCCCCGATCTCGAATCGCGCCGTGAAGGCCGCGGACCCGTCGTAGCCTTCACCCAGGTCCACGAGGAGATAGAGCTTCTTCTTGTCCGAATCGAACGGGGCGAAGGCATAGCCGGTGATCCTGCGCCCGTCCATCTCCGACGTGAACCGGACGATGCCGGTGCCCGGCACGTATTCCGCCTCCCGGATCGCCGCCGGCCGCGCGCCGAAATGGAGGGCCTTGCAGAAGTCCCTCGTGCGCGTCGACTCGTCATACTGCGAGTAGATGTGCTCGCGGAAACTGTCGATGAAGTTTCTCTCGAGGTTGAGCTTCGACGAGGCGAGCCCGTTGGAGAAGGGGATGTGGTGGAAGGAACGGTGGGGGCGGAATCGATCCCTCATGCTGCGCTCGTAATCCTCCTCGGTCTGCAGGACGGGTATCCCGTGGTGGAGACCGCCGCCTCCTCCTCCGTCGTACACCCGCACCGCGACGAGGTTGGTGCCCGGCTTCAGGGCGCCCGCGGGCAGGAGATAGTGTCGATTCGTGTTCCAGGCGGTGGCGAACGCCGGGGGGAAGGAACCGAGTCCGCCGACCTTTCGCCCGTTGACGAAGACCTCGTCGGCATCGTCGATCTTGCCGAGGAAGAGGACGACCGGGCGGCCGAGAAGCGCGGGCGGCGGAGTGACGTTGCGGAAATACCAGCCGTATCCGTCGTAGCCCTCGAGGCCGCACTCCTCCCACTTCCTCCCGACGGGGAAGTCGCGTGAGGCCTCGGCGGGCGCCGCGTCCTTCCATGCCGGGTTGTCGCCCTTGGAGAAGAACCAGCCGGAGTCCAGCGCCAGCCGCGCATCGAACTCGGGCGCGGCCGCGGTCGCGATCTCCTCCGCCTCCGTCCGAACTCCGCCCAGAACGGCGAGAAGCGCCATCGCGACGAGGCCGAGAACGGCGAAGCGCCGGTTCGCGGCGCGATCACCCGACCGGAGGGCCATGATGCGGTCCGCCCTAGAGCGGATAACGAGGCCCGGCCTCGACGACGATCGAGCGATAGTTCTCGGCCGTGACGGGCTTGACCGGCGTCAGGAGCGTCTTCACGTTCACCGCGTCCTTGTAGGTCGTCGGGGGATCCTTCGGGGCGACGGCCTGGCCGCGCGCGAGGTTGACCGCGAGTTCGGCCGCGGTCGCGGCGAGCGTGATCTCGTCCTTGTACACGTCCTGCTGCTGCTTGCCCGCGATCAGATACTCGATGTTCGCCTTGTCCGCGTCCGCTCCGGTGATGAAGACCTGCCCGATCCGCCCGGCCTTCTCCACGGCCTGGACCGCCCCGCGCGCCATCCCGCTGTTGTTGCAGAGGATCGCCTTGATCCCGGGGTTCCGGACGAGCTGGTTCTCGGTCGTCGCGAGGGCCTGGTCCGTGCCCCAGGCGTCGTGGTACTGCTGGGCCGCAATCGTGACGCCGGCGGCCTCCAGGACCTTCCGATTGGCTTCCGTGATCGCTTCCGCCACGCTGTGACCCTGCTGGCCGGAGAGGACGAGCACCGGCCCGACGCCGCCGTTCGCCTTCATCCATTCCACCGCCGCCTCCGCCTGGAGGCGCCCCACCTCGGCCGAGTTCTGGCCGGCGTAGTAGTCGAGATCCTTGTGGTTGATCATTCGGTCGTACGCGATGACCTGCACGCCCTTGGCGTGGGCCTGGTCGACGAAGACCCCGGCGTTGTCCGAGTTGACGGGCTGGATGACGAGGATCGAGACGCCCTGGGCGAGCACCGATTCGACGTTGGTGCGCTGTGTCGCCTCCTCGTTGTTGCAGGAGAGGAAGATGACCTCGGCGCCCATCTTCTTCGCGGCCTCCAGGAAGCTCGCCTTGTCGCGCTGGTAACGCTCCTCCTGCTCGGTCGCAAGGATGAACCCGATCTTCACCGGCGCGTTCGCCGGGTTCGCCCTCGGCGGGATGCCGGCGCCGTCGGTGCCCGGCGCGGTTGAGCCGCCGCAGGCGGCCGCGAGGGCGACGAAAAGGCCGAGGGAGAGAAACGAGATGAAACGCTTCATTTGGGGAACCTCCTGGAGCGCGCTGTGCGCCGGGAGAGTGTAGCGGAAGGGAGCGGGGACCGCATCAGAAGAGTGAGGAGTGAGGAGCGAGGAGTGAGGAGTGGAGAGCGAGGAGTGAGGAGTGGGGAGTGAGGAGTGAGGAGTGAGGAGCGAGGAGTGAGGAGTGGGGAGTGAGGAGCGAGGAGTGAGGAGTGTGGAGTGAGGAGTGAGGAGTGAGGAGTGAGGAGCGAGGAGTGAGGAGTGGAGAGCGAGGAGTGAGGAGTGGGGAGTGAGGAGTGAGGAGTGAGGAGCGAGGAGTGAGGAGTGGGGAGTGAGGAGCGAGGAGTGAGGAGTGTGGAGTGAGGAGTGAGGAGTGAGGAGTGAGGAGCGAGGAGTGAGGAGTGGAGAGCGAGGAGTGAGGAGTGG
>CAZWVM010000169.1:0-8020 GCA_964637705.1 uncultured bacterium | reverse complement strand
TCGAGAGCCTGGAGAAGGAGATCGCCGAGGTCGAGGCGAAGCTGAACGAGGCCCAACGTGAGCTCTCGAGCCGCCTCTCGCCCTGGCAGCGCGCCCAGCTGGCGCGCCACCCGATGCGCCCGGGCGCCCTCGACCTCGCCGCGCGCATCTTCGAGGACCGGATGTCGCTGGCCGGCGACCGCTACTTCGCCGAGGACGAGGCTCTCAACACGTCCCTGGCCCGCTTCCGCGGGCGCGAGGTGATGCTCGTCGCCCAGGTGAAGGGCCGCGAGACGCACGAGCGCGTGAAGCACAACTTCGGCATGGCCCACCCGGAAGGCTATCGCAAGGCGATGAGGGTTTCCTCCCTCGCCGAGACCTTCCGCCGCCCCGTCGTCTGCTTCGTCGACACGCCCGGCGCCTACCCGGGGATCGGGGCGGAGGAGCGCGGGCAGGCGTGGGCGATTTCCGCGAGCATCGAGTGGTTCATGAAGCTCCGCGTTCCGACCGTTGCCGTGGTCATCGGCGAGGGGGGATCGGGGGGCGCCCTGGCCGTCGCCGTGGCCGACCGGGTGCTCATGATGGAGAACGCGATCTACTCCGTGATCTCCCCCGAGGGCTGCGCCTCCATTCTCTTCCGCGACTCCTCGCGCGCCCCGGAGGCCGCCGCGGCGATGAAGGTCACCGCCCAGGACGCCCTCTCTCTCGGCGTCGTCGACGGCGTGATCGAGGAACCCCCGGGCGGAGCGCACCGCGACTGGGAATCCGCCGCCCGTGGCCTCGGCGACGCGCTCGAGGCGGCCCTCGCCGAGGTCGAGCCGTGGAGCGAGAAGGACCGCCTCGCGAAGCGCTACGACAAGTTCCGCGCGATGGGCGTCTTCCACGAAGCCGAATCCTGAGACGTTTCCCTTGATCGTCACCCGCTTCGCCCCGTCGCCCACCGGCTACCTCCACGTCGGCGGCGCGCGCACCGCCCTCTACAGCTGGGCCTACGCGCGCCGGCACGGCGGCCGGTTCATCCTCCGCATCGAGGACACCGACCAGGGCCGCTCCGACCCGAAGATGACCGAGGGCATTCTCGAGTCGATGACCTGGCTGGACCTCGCGTGGGACGAGGGGCCCGTCTTCCAGTCCGAGCGCCGCGCGATCTACCGGGAGCAGGCCGAGGCTCTCCTCGCCTCCGGCGCGGCCTATCGTTGCTTCTGCACGCCGGAGAGGCTCGAGGCGATGCGGAAGGAGCAGGAGGGGAAGGGGACCGACGTCGGCTATGACCGGCTCTGCCGCTCGATCGACCCGGCCGAGGCCGCCCGCCGCGCCGCCGCCGGCGAGGGGCACGTCATCCGCTTCGCGATGCCGCGCGAGGGCGCCACGATCTTTCGCGACGAATTGCGCGGCGAGATCACCTATCCCAATGCGCAGCAGGACGACTTCGTCCTCATCAAGTCCGACGGCTTCCCGACCTACCATCTCGCCAACGTCGTCGACGATCATCTCATGGCCGTCACGCACGTCATGCGCGGCGAGGAGTGGATCCCCTCGACGCCGAAGCATGTGAGCCTCTACGCGGCCTTCGGTTGGACGCCGCCGGCCTTCGTGCATCTCCCCGTCATCCTCGCGCCCGACGGCAAGAAGCTCTCCAAGCGTCACGGCGCCACCTCGGTCGGCGAATACCGGGAGCGCGGTTTCCTGCCCGAGGCGCTCGCGAACTACCTGACGCTCCTCGGGTGGTCCCCGGGCGACGACCGCGAGATCCTTTCGCCCGCGGAGGTCACGGCGCTCTTCGATATCGACCGCGTCAACAAGCGCAGTGCGGTCTTCGACGAGGTGAAGCTCCGCTGGATGAACCAGAAATACCTCGCGGCGCTTCCGTGGGAGCGGCTCGAGCCTCTCCTGGAGCCCTGGACGGCGGGGCTGGAGGTTTCGGTCGGCCGGTTGGAGGCCTGGGGCGTGACGCTCGAACCCGCCGCGTGGCGCCGCCAGGCGCTCACCCTCGGGCAGGAGCGGGCCGAGGTCCTGCCGGAGTGCGTGGAGAAGGTGAGGTTTCTTTTCGAGGACGAGGTCACGATCGATCCCGAATCCCGGGAGAAGCACTGGAAGGGGGAGGATCTCGCAACGCGGCTCCGGATCGGCCTCGAGGCCGTCGAGGCCTCCGAACCGTGGGGGCCGGAGGCCCTGGAGCGGGAGATTCGGGGCCGGGCCGACGCCGCGGGCTTCAAGCACCCGAAGATCTTCCATCCCCTGCGTGTCGCGGTGACCGGCCGCCAGCATTCTCCGGGCCTCTTCCAGACCCTCGCGCTCCTGGGCCGGATACGCTCGGGGGCCCGCATCCGGGCGGCGCTTGCGTCCCTCGGGGCCTGAGCCTCGACGGGTCGAAATAACTGTTGCATTGGCCCTGCCCTGACCGTATAGTTCACGCCCTATGACACCAGAGACTGCACAAACAGGTTCCGGCCGGTACGCCATCGTGGCGCACGGCGGTAGCCAGTTTCGCGTCGAGGTCGGCGATGTCCTGACCGTGGATCGCGTGGACGCCGAGATCGGCGCCCAGGTCGATTTCGGCAAGGCCTTGCTCGTCCAGGACGGTTCCGACGTCAAGATCGGCCGTCCGGAGGTTGCCGGCGCGAACGTGAAGGCTACGGTCCTCGCCCACGAGCGCGGCGCCAAGATCCTCGTCTTCAAGTTCAAGAAGACGAAGAACTACCGCCGCAAGCGCGGCCATCGGCAGGAACTCTCTCGCCTCCGCATCGACTCCATCTCCCTCTGATCCCGTGATCCGGGTCGCTCTCGCGCCTGAGAGCCTCGAGGTTTCCGGTCATGCGGGGACGGCGGCCCGGGGAAGCGATGTCGTCTGCGCGGCCGTCTCGACCCTCGCGTGGGCGCTCGTCTATGGCCTGAGAGAAGTCGTGCCCGCCGAAGTGAAGGTGGACCAGGAGGAGCCGGGACTTCTCAGGCTCTCATGGAACGCCCGGGCCCTGGGGGAAGCCGGCCGAGCGGTCATCGCCGTCGTCGTAGGATCCCTGCTCGAAATCGAGAAGAGGCACCCGGAGAGGGTGGCCGTGTCGGGCCATGCCGTTCTGCCCGGGCTTGCGCCGCCAGGGGGGGGCGCCTAGGACCGTTCGATCTGGTCGCGTCCCGAGTCCGAACATCGATTCGAAGCCCACGTTCCGTGGCTGCGAGGAGAGGCGTCAGATGCCGGGCGGCGATTCGAGTGCTTGGATCCGCTCGGGATCCCCCCTTGTGCATCTTCTTCCGTCGGTCTATTCTCCACGCATGAAGTTCGTTCGGGACGAACTGGGAGGTTCCACCGATTGCCTGGTCGGGGATTCCCCGGCCATGAAGAAACTTCGCCATACTTTGGCCCGGATTGCACCCTATCCTCGCCCGATCCTTGTGCGGGGAGAACGCGGGGTCGGCAAGGAATTGGTTGCACAGTTGCTCAATGCCTTGTCGCCGCGCGCCGCGCGCCCGTTCATCACTGTGAATTGCGGTGCCGTTCCCCATGGCGTCATGGGGAGCGAGATCTTTGGCCATGAGAAGGGGGCCTTCACGTCCGCGACCGGGCTGAGGGCCGGCAAACTCGAGATGGCTGACGGCGGAACACTCTTTCTGGACGAGATCGGGAATATGCCTCTCGAACTGCAGAAGATGCTGGTTCGGGTCATCGAATACCAGCGCTTCGAGCGCGTAGGTGGTTCGAGGCCCATCGAAGTCGATGTCCGCATCATCGCCGCCACGAACGCCGATCTCGACGAACGAGTTCGCCGCGGGGAGTTTCTCGCGGATCTCTACGATCGCATCAGGTATGCCGAGATTCGCGTGCCGCTGCTGGGTGAACGACGCGAGGACATTCCGGATCTGTCGAGGCATTTCCTGGAGAGGCTCATCTCCGAGATGCCCTGGCTTCAGGTTCGGCGCATTTCGGACGCGGCCCTCGTCGAGTTGTCTCTCAGACCCTGGCCGGGGAACGTGCGTGAGCTTCGCGCCGCGATCGAGACGGCCGCGGTGCTCTGCGACTCCTCCGAGATTCAGACCTGCGACCTTCCCCCCCGAAGGGGAGAGCCGTCGTGCGGCCCCGTCGACGGCGGGTTTCACGAGCAGGTGTGCGCCTTTGAACGCCGCGTTCTCGTCGAGGCGATCCGCTCCTCCCGAAACGGTCGATCTGCGGCGCAGAAACTCCTCCTCTCCTATGACCAGTTCCGCCGGCTCGTGAGAAAACACGAGCTCGCCTTGAATGAGTGACGGTCGGCGAAATCCGCCGCTTGCCGGCGGACTCCGCCCATACCGGGATTCGCTTCGACATGAAATCGTGTGTTTCCAGCGTTCTCGATCCGGCATGCTTTCTGCAGCCATCGGAATCGAAGACCAAACTTTCGGGAGGTAACCCATGAACATTTTGGAGCGGATCGGCGTGGTCATCTCGACCAACATCAACAGTCTTCTCGACAAGGTCGAGGATCCCGTCGCGACTCTGGAGAAGCTGGTGCAGGATATGGAACGGGACTATGCCGAGGCGAAGCGCCAGGTGGCGCGCGCCATCGCGGACGAGAAGCGTCTCCAGATGAAGCGCGATAAAGCTCAAGCCGAAGCGGAGGAGTGGAGGAAGAAGGCCGAGATTGCCGTCAGAAAAAACGACGATGACCTTGCGAAGAAGGCCCTGGTCAGGGCCAAGGAGCAGGCCCAGCTGGACGAGGTCTATTCCGCCGAACTCGCTTCTCAGCAGGAGGGGACCGAGGCCCTCAAGAGCTCCTTGAAGGCGCTCGAAGCGAAGATGGACGAGGCGAGACGCAAGAAGAACATCCTGGTCGCCAAGCATCAGCGCGCCCAGGCCTCCAAGCGCATCTCTGAGACCCTGTCCGGCATGGGGCGGAAGAAGGGAATTTTCGGATCCGGCCCGGGTGCGCACCGGCATTTCGATCGGATCGAGGACAAGATCGAGGATCTCGAGGCTCAGGCCGCGGCGGTCAAGGAACTCGATCGGGACGACGTGGAAGCGCAGTTCGCCGAGATGGCGCGCAACGATGAGGTCGATGACGAATTGGCGAAGCTCAAGGCCAAGATGAAAAAGCAGGGGAAGCTCGGCGCGAAGAAACAGTAGGCGATTGAGGAGGCGGACCGTGGACGACGCCGGTTTCGGGTGCTTCGTCATCGAGGCCGAGCTGGATGCGGCCATTGAGGAATTGCGCACCGAAGCGGTCCGACTCGGCGCCGCGGCGAGGCGGCTGCATGATTGTCGCTCCGTCGCGACGACGGACGAACGGGCGCGGCTTGCTGCCGACCGATACCGGTTGGCCCGGGAGTCGAAATGCCTGCTCATGGCTCGAGCGCGCCGTGCCGCGGCGCTGATCACCCTGCGGACGTACGGGACCCGTGACGTGCCGCCGGCCGATTGACATCATGCAGACCGCGTGGCGGCCGTGACGATGGATCCTTCCGGGGCGCGCATCCCGGGCATTGGGGATGTCCTCGGCCGATACCGGATTCTCGAACTCGTGGGGCGTGGCGGCATGGGCCCCGTCTATCGCGCCTGGGACGAAAATCTCGCCCGTGAGGTCGCCCTCAAAACGCTCTGGCCCCAGCATGCCGTCGACGAGGATGTCAGGAAGCGCTTCGAACGGGAGGCCCGTTCCGCCGCACGCCTCGATTCGCCCTGTGTTGTTCGCGTATACGATTTCGGCGAATTGAATGGGCTCCCCTATATCGCCATGGAGTTCGTTAGGGGGGGGGCCGTCGCTTCCGACCAGGGTGTGACGCGCCCCATGGAATGGAGGCGCGCCGTCGAGATCGGCCGAGACGTGGCCGAGGCACTCGCCCTTGCCCACGGCCAGGGTATGTTGCATCGCGACGTGAAGCCGGCCAATGTCATGATCGGTTCCGAGGGTCGGGCCAAGCTGGTCGATTTTGGTCTGGCTCGCGCGATCACCGACGAATCGATCGCCGTGACTCAAATGGGCACGATCCTCGGTACACCGGCCTACATGGCGCCCGAGGTGATCGAGGGGAGGGACGCATCCGCCCTTTCGGACATCTACAGTCTCGGAGTGCTCATCTACAGGTTGACGGCCGGCCGACTGCCGTTCGAAGCCTCCAGTGCCGCCGCCGCCATCCGGGGACACTTGGAGGGGCGTTTGACTCCGTTGCGTCACGTCGTCCCGGGTGTCCCGGCCGATCTTGACGCGGTCATCTCGGGATGCACCGACCGCGATCCTCTTCGTCGATATCCTGACTGCGCGTGCGTGAAAGACGATCTCGAGCGATGCCTGTCCGGCCAACCGATCACCGGCCCTCCGGAACCTGATGACGAGATCCGGATCGACCTGCCGATCTGGGTAAGGCTCATACCGGGTGCCGAGAGAACGCTCGTGGGGATTCACCGGGATGCCCGCACGGCGGACCGGAAAGCCCGGGAGACGGAACGGCTGTTGCACGATGCGGAGGAGATCGTTCGCGGTCTGGCGGTCCGGCGTGCGGAGGCGGAACGAAACGCCTCGGGATGGAGGCTCGTGGCCGAAAACGCTCTCGAGGAGGGCCGGGAGGATGACGCCCGGGAGGCGCTCGGGTATGCCCGCCAGTATGACGATATCGCCGGTTCCTACGCGTCGGAAAGAAACGAGCAGGAGCGCGCCGCCGTCGAACTCAGAACCCGCGTCACGGAGGCGCGAGCGGCCGCGGAGGAGGCGGTCATACGAGGTCGAATTCTCATCAATCGACGAGATCGGGCGCTCCTGATTCTGGGAGATGCGATTCAAAAGCCGCGGAGGTTGATCACCCTTGCTGTGGTCGCTCTGCTGGCCCTTGTGACCGCCTTCGCCGCAGCGAAGTCCGGTTGGTGGGCCGTCCCTCTCTCTTCGGATCCATCGCCGCATCCGGTTGATCCCCCTTCGACGGTTCCGTCTTCCCCTCCTGCAGGCGCCGAATTCGCGGCGGTCGGGAACGTCGAAGCTGAATCCAATCGCGGCATCCTGCCGACGCTTGTCGTTTATCGCGGCGATCCTTCCGGTTGGGATGAGGGGGACGTCAACTTTCCGTTCATATGGCGACAGGGCGACCGGTACCTGATGGCGTATCGCGGCGGCGGTCGACGCCTCCCTCCGAAAATCGGATTCGCCGAAAGCCGGGACGGGACGACCTGGACTCCCTCGAGCCACGTGCCGATACCGGCTCCTGCGGGTTACGATGCGATCACGTGCCCGGTCTATATCGCGGAACTCGGCATTCTCCTTGCTCAGGTGGCATCGGGCGGCACCGTCCGGGGCGTCCATGCGTGGCGTGAGATCGACGCCGGCCGCTTCGATCCCGTCGGCCTCGTCATACGCTGTTCCGACGTCGGCCCCGGCGTCGGAACGATCGATCCTCGCTCGATTCTCGAGGACAATGGACGATACCGGATGTTCGCGCACGTGGGTGATCGTCAACGGAAGCCTGCGGTCTACATCCTCAGCGCCGCTAGCACGGATGGTCTCGCCTGGGGAGATTTCCGTGTCGAGTTGGATCCCTCGACGTCCGGTGCGGATCGGGGCGCCGTTTCGTGTCCCATGGTCTACCGGGAACATGATGGGAATCGCCTGGCTCTTTTCTACACGGCGACCGAATCGCTCTTTGGCAGTCCTGTGAACAACATTTTTCGAGCGACGGCCGGGAGCGGGGAACCTTTCGGGGACCGGTCGCTGTTTCTCGAGCCGCGACGGGTGGGCCCGGAGTATATTCATGTGACGGCGCCGTTTCTTGCCGAAATCGACCATCGACGATTCCTCTACTTTACCGCTTACGATGCAGGCATGAAGACGTCGATCCTGATGCTGAAGATACCGAACCCTGAATTCGCTGCTGTTCAGTGAATTCCTGCCCCTTCTCGTTCGAGGCCGTCCCCAACTATTTCATTGCCTCGGGCTGGAATAAGGTATAGAGTTCTCCGCCTGAACGGAGGTAGTTCTCGTGGCACATAAGAAAGGCGTCGGCTCGTCCCGGAACGGCCGCGACAGCGCTTCACAGCGCCTCGGTTACAAGGTCTTCGGCGGGCAGAACATCCTCGCGGGCGCCATCC
>CAZWVM010000168.1:0-8073 GCA_964637705.1 uncultured bacterium | reverse complement strand
GCCGCCTCCGTCTCCATCACGATCTCGCCCTTCTCCAGGTCCACCGACTTCACGTAGTCCGAGACCGCCGGGACGTCATGCTCGCGCCCCTCCGGGTCCCTGTAGATCCACGTCTCGATCTCGTACCGGTGCTCGACGCGCTCGAAGACGCCGAGCGGGCGGCCGCGGGGATCGACGACGCGGAGCCCCGCGAGCTGGAACTCGCTGTAGGAGCCGTCCGCGCGCGGCGGAAGATTCGCGGCGTCGATGATGACGACCGCGTTGGTGTAGCGGGAGAGGATCTCGGGCGGGGGCTGTCCGGCGACGACCCAGGTGTAGTCGCCGCCGCGGTCGAGAAGCCTTTCCACCTCGATCGTTCGCCCGTCCGCGAGCCGGTGCCGGCCGGGCCCCAGGACCTCCTCGGGACGGTCCGTCTCGAGCTTCAGACGGATCTCGCCCTTGAGGCCCCGGGGTCGACCCAGGCGCGCGAGCGTCACGGTCCTCGTCCAGGCATCGTCTTCCTTCATGGCCGGGATACCGCGGTTACTCGATGATCTCGAGTTCGACCGTCTCGCCCTGGTTCTTCGCCGCGATCGCCTTCAGGAGGGTGCGCAGCGACTTCACGATGCGTCCCTCGCGGCCGATGATGCGACCCATGTCCTCGGGCGCGCACTGCAACTCGAAGATGCGGGACTTCGCCCCCTTGATCTCCTTGACGACCACGGCGTCCGGCTTCTCGACGAGTTCCTTGGCCACGAATTCGATCAGGTCCTTCATCTCCATCATGACGCGGTCTCCTCCGTCTTGGCCGCCTTCGGGCGGTTCTTCGCGACGATCGACTTCACCGTGGGCGTCGGCAGGGCGCCCTTCTTGACCCACGCGTCGTACTTCTCGCCGTCCAGCTTGAACTCCGGCGGCGTCACCATCGGGTTGAACGACCCGAGGATCTCGATCCGGCGCCCGTCGCGCGGCGCGCGGGAATCCGCCACCACGATCCGGAACATCGGACGCCTCTTCGCGCCCACCCGCTGCAACCTTATCTTGACCGACATGACCAACCTCCTGAAAAGTGATGGATTCGTTCTCCGGAATGAACCGCGTGAGAACACGGACGGGCACGGAAGGCCACGACGGCCCCGTGCGCATCCGCGTCCACCGCGGCCCGGACCGCGCGCTTCGCCCCACCCCGTGCGGCTCCGTCGCCGCGCCTCATCGGAAGAGCCCCCCGAACATCTTCTGCAACCGGCGCGCCTTCTTGCCCGCCCCGGTCATGCCGGAGATCAGCTCGCGCGCCTGGCGGAACTGCTTCAGCAGCCGGTGGACCTCCTCGGGCCTCACGCCCGCCCCGCGCGCGATCCGCGCCCGGCGGGCGACGTTGACGAGATCCGGGTCGCGGCGCTCCGCGGGCGTCATCGAGAGGATGATCGCCTCGAAACGGGTGATGTCGCGGTCGGAGGGCATGAGGTCGGCGGGCATCGCCGAGGCGCCGGGCAGGAGCGCCATCATCTCGCCGATCGGACCCATGTTCCGCATCTCGCGCATCTGGTCGAGGAAGAGCTCGAGATCGAGGTCGCCCTTCATGACCCGCTTCGCCATCGCCTCGGCCTTCGCCTGGTCCGTGACCCGCGCGGCCTTCTCGACGAGCGACACCACGTCGCCCATGCCGAGGATCCGCCCGGCGAAGCGCGAGGGATGGAAGGCCTCCAGGGCCGACGGGCTCTCCCCGGTCCCGATCCACTTCACCGGGAGGCCGGTGATGAAGCGCACCGAGAGCGCCGCGCCGCCGCGGGCGTCGCCGTCGGTCTTGGAGAGGAGGACGGACGTGAGCGGCACGCGGGCGCGGAAGGCCTCGGCGACCTTCACCGCCTCCTGGCCCACCATCGCGTCGAGGACGAGCACCGTCTCGGAGGGCGCGGCGACACGATGCACCGCCGCCAGTTCGTTCATCAACTCGTCGTCGATCTGCAGGCGCCCCGCGGTGTCGAGGATCACGTGGCGGACGCCCAGGGGCTCCGCGGCCGCGCGGACGCGCCGCGCGGAGGCCTCCACGTCGCCCGCGACCGCGGGCGGGATGAAGGGCGCGCCGATTTTCTCGGCGAGGACGCGCAGCTGCTCCACCGCGGCCGGGCGCTGCAGGTCGAGCGCGGCGAGGGCGGTGGAGCCGAGGTGCTTCGCGAGCTTGGCGCAGGCCGTCGTCTTGCCCGACCCCTGGAGCCCGCAGAGGAGAATGACCGTCGGCGGCTTCTCGGCCTCGATCACCTTCGGCTCGGCCGTGCCCTCGCCGAGCGTGCGCGCCAGCTCGTCGTGCACGATCTTGACGAACTGCTGCGCCGGCGTGATCGACTCGATGACCTCGGCCCCGAGCGCGCGCACCTTCACGGCGTCGAGGAAGGACTTCACCACCTTGAAGTGGACGTCGGCCTCCAACAGGGCCACGCGGATCTCCCGCAGGGCCGGCTCGACGTTCTCCGGCGTGAGTTTGCCGAAACCGGCCAGGTCGCGGAACGTCCGGTTCAACCTCTCGGTGAGCGCCTCGAACATCAGAAGGCCTCCGCGATCCGCTCGAGCTCGACGGCGACCGGGGCGGCCTCGCCGCCGGTGCGCAGGCGCGCGGCGAGAGCGAGCAGGCGGGCGCGGGAGCGGCGCGAGCGGTCGACGAGCTTCAACTGGCCCTCGAACCGCCCCAGGATCTCCAGCCCCGCCGCGGCGTGCTCATGCGCGCTCTGGCGCGAGACCGAGAGCCGCGCCCCGATCTCGCCGAAGCTGAGATCCTCCTCCACCTGCAGGCGCAGGGCCTGCCCCTGGCGTTCCGTGAGAAGGGGGGCATAGAGGTCGAGCGCGAGGGCGAGGCCGGAGCGGGAGCGCAAGGCGGGCGGCAGGCCGGCGGAACGCGCGGGCGGCGCGCCGCCCCGTTTCCCGTTTTCCCTGGTCCTCCGCGCCACGCGCCGCCTCCGTTGAAATCCCGACTGTCAGGTAATTTTCCCTGACAGTCAGATCCTACGGGACGAGCAACGCTCCGTCAAACGGGAAATCGCGGCCGGCAGCGAGGACTGGCGGAAGAGATGGCTGCCGGCCACGAGCACATCCGCGCCGGCCCCGACCGCCTCCGGGCCCGTCGCGTCGTCGATCCCGCCGTCCACCTCGATCTCGAAACCGAGCCCCAGTCGCGCGCGGCGCGCCGCCAGTTCCGCGATCCGCTGCGTCGATTCCGGCCGATACGACTGCCCCCCGAAACCCGGCTCCACCGACATGACGAGGACGAGGTCAGCGAACGGTAGATAGGGTTCGATCGCCTCCAGCGCCGTCCCCGGCCGCAGGGTCACCCCCGCCTTCCGCCCCGCGACGCGCGTCCGCTTCATCGTCTCCGCGATCTCCCCTTCCGACTCCACGTGCACCGTCACGATGTCCGCTCCCGCCGCCAGAAAACGGTCGAGGTAGCGGTCGGGCCTCGTGATCATCAGGTGAACGTCGAAGGGCAGGCGCGAGGCGGTGCGGCAGGCCTTCACCACGTCCGGGCCGAAGGTCAGGTTCGGGACAAAATGCGCGTCCATCACGTCGAAGTGGATGTAGGAGGCGCCGGCCGCCTCGCAGGCCGCCGTCGATTCATACAGGCGGCCGAAGTCCGCCGAAAGAAGGGAGGGCGCGATCTTCACCGCGCTCATCTCGGCGCCTCCGTGTCGGGGATCTCGGACGACGGCGCCTCGCCCCGGTTCGCCTCCTCGACGCCCGCGACCGGGGGTTCCTTTCCCTCGTCGGGCGTCGGATAGGCGTTCCCGGGCGTCTCCGCCGAGGGAACCGCGTAGATCAAACGGATCTCCACGCCTTCCGCAAGACGGGAGCCCGGTGACGGCCTCTGGGAACGCACCGTGTTCGCCGGCCAGGCGGGCGTGATGTATGGCTCCGTCACCACCTTGAAGCCCAGCGCCGCCATCGTGTCCTGCGCATCCTTCACGAGCATGTTCTCCAGGTTCGGCATCAGGACCTCGCCCTCGGAGCGCGCCACGCTGACGTTCACGACGCTCCCGGCCTTGGCCGCCGTGCCCGCCGGCGGCTCCTGCGAAAGGATGAGACCGACGGGCGAGTCGGACAGCACCCCGGTCACCGTGCCGAGTCGGAACCCCGCCGCGCCCGCCCCGATCCCGGCCCTGCTCAGCCGGTTCTCCGCCTCGACGAGCATCGTGTTCACGAGGTCCGGCACCGTCAGGGTCACCTCGCCGGCCACCACGTACACGATCACGCGGCGGCCCGGTTTCACCATCGATGCCGCCTCGGGATAGGTGCGCAACACCGTGTTCTGCGCCGTATCCGGTCCCGGCACCGATTGGACCTCGCCCACGAGCGAAGCCGCCCTTAACGTCTCCAGGGCCTGCTCCGACGTCATCCCCGCGAGATCCGGCACCGCGAACTCCGGCGTCGAGGCGCCGAAGAGAATCCATGCCCCGACGGAGAAGATCACGGCGAAGATGACGAGGGAGACGAAGACGAGAAGGAGCCTCAGGATCACGACACGGCTCCCACGCGGGAGATCCCCTCCCCGCTCACGAGGGCGCCGCGGTCAGCGAGGCTCGCCGGCCGCCGCGGGCGCGGCGGGAACCGCGGACGACGGCGCGGCCGTATCGGAGGAGGACCGGACGAGCACCAGCCGGCGGTTGCCGCGCGCGATCTCGCGCCAGAGTCCCTCCGTGTCCGATTCCAGCCGGTCGTAGATCTCCGCCGCCGCCGTCGCGTCGCCCGTCTCGCGCGAGAGCCGCGCCACGCGGATCTCGAGCGCCTTGATGAAGGGCGAGCCCGGGTGGCGCGCGAGAGCCGCGCGATAGGTCGCGAGCGCGCCCGGCAGGTCGTTCCTCATCTCCTGGCACGCCCCGACGCCCAACTCCGCCTTCACCGCGAACTCCGGCTCGGGATTCGTCTCCAGGAACTTCCGGAAGGTCGCTTCGGCGCTTTCATACTGCTCGAGCCCGAACTGCGCCGAGGCGCTGAAGAACATCGCCTCGTCGCGGAAGCCGGAAAGCCGGTAGGAGGACTGGATGCGCTCGAAGGACTGGACCGCAACCGGGTAGTTGCCGTTGGAGAGGGCCAGGAGACCCTCGGAGAGAAGCTGGGAGGCCTCCGACTTCTGATTCGAGACGATGTAGACGATCATGGCGGCGATGAGAAGGACGACCAAGGTCGTCATGCCGATCCACATCCACTTCACCGGATCCCGGTCGTAGACGGCCCTCGCGCGCTTGGCCCAATCGGGAATGATCAGTTCTTCCATTGAAATACGGCTCCTTTGGCTCGAATCAGACGAGCAGTATAGCGATTCGAGGCGGAGCGGTATAGAGCGAAAAGCAGGTGAGGGGTCAGGAGTTAGGGGCGAGGAGTGAGACCCTCTTCGAAACGGTTTTTCTCCTCACTTCCAACTCCGGACTCCTCACTCACTTAGAGGTCCGTCCGCCACCCCACCTTGACGCCGAGGTCCGGGACGGACGGCGTCAGGCCGGCCGTCAACATCAGGTCGATCGTCGTCGTGGGGAACATGCGGAACGCGGCACCCGCCGAGACCTCGCGGCGGCTCGCTTGCCCATGTCTCTCGTTTCCGTCGATCCAGAACTCCCCGCGCAGTTCGGCGCTCTCGTCGATCTTGTATCGCGTCGAGATCGCCAGTTCCACCCGGCTCGATTCGTTCCAGCCCTGGGACTGGTAATACCCAAGCCGCGCGGAATTCGTCCAGCGCTCGAGGCTCTTCCAGCCGAAGAGAAGCGCGATGCCGAAGGCGGTCTTTCCCGTTCCGAGGTTGTGGGTACGCGAGGCGAGAGGCAGCTTCACGCCGATGTCCACCGCCATCGCGGGCCAGTCGGCGCGTTCCTCCCCGAGCCGATGCTTGTAGTGAACGCGCGCGTCGCCGATCCCCTCCGACCCGGGATCGTTGATGCGGAAGACGTCCCACGATGCCCCCACTTCGGAGACCTCCGTGAGCCCGTAGTCCGCCCCGATCGTGAAGTCGAACTGGTTCCGGTCCTCGATGCCTTCCCACGACCCCGAGCCCAGGGTGATCCCGCCGAACGTCTCCCAGCGGTAGAGTCCGACCTGCCAGGGTTCGTCGGTCTTGAAGGGCCGCTCCGCGTGGGCGGGCGAGGACATGACGGCGAGAACGGTCATCCCGAGGCACAGCAACAGGAGTCTGGTTTTCATGGTTTTCACGTTCTCATTATCGACAGGGAGCCGCGGGGACATGAGATGCAGAAATCGATCCCCGGGCGTCTCGAACCCCGGGCAACGCTATCGATTCCCTCCGGGGCCACGGGATCCCTTCGCCGCGCGCACGAAGGCCGCGATCCGCGCCGGATCCTTCCGGCCCGGCGAACTCTCCACGCCGCTCGCCACGTCGACGCCCAGCGGGTCGAACTCCCGGACCGCCCGGCCGACGTTCTCAGGCGTCAATCCACCGGCGAGGAGATAGGGCCGCTTCACGGCCCTCACGAACTCCGCGGGGATGGACCGGCCCGTCCCACCATGCATTCCCTCCACGCGCGCGTCGATCAAAACGAGTTCTCCGTCGCCCGCGTTGACCGCCTCGACGTCCGGCATCCCGCCGATGGAATGGGCTTCGATCACCGCCACGCCGGCCACCTCACGGCTCCGTGTGGCCCCGTGCACCTGGACGGCCAGGGGCCCGACGCGCCGGACGGCCTCCTCGATCCATCCCGGATCCGGTTCGACACAGACGAGAACGATCTCGGGCGCGCTCTCCCCGTCGCCGCGCAGGACGCTCGCCATCTCTTCCGCCTTCTCGACTGAAACATGGCGCGGAGTGCCGGGCCAGAGGTTGAATCCGAGGAGGTCCGCCCCGGCCGAGGCCGCGGCGCGCGCGTCATCGATCGAGGTCAATCCGCAGATCTTCACAAGGGGGCGGCGCGCGGAACCCAGGCGCGCGTCGAGGAAGGAGGAGAGCCGGTTAGAGCGCGCCGACAAGGACGCCGAGGCCGAAGATGAGAACGCCGGAGAGCAGTTTCTGGAACCGCGAGCGCGGGTCGACCATCTCGGTCGCCATGCCCTCGCTCGAAAGGACGATCGCGTTGCCGTCCTTGTCGCTCAGCTCGAGCCGCGTCACACGGAGGTAGCCGTTCCCGAGGTTGCGCGGCGTCTCGACCCGGAAGACATACTCGCCCTCCCCGTTCAGTTCCGTCGCGCGCACGTCCGCGCTGAACTGGCCCGGCCCGACGACGTGCATGACCGCCGTCGAGGCTTCCGCGAGGCCGACCCCGCGGTCCCTCGCCTTCACGGCGATCGTCAACGGCTCGCCGCCGAAGACGCGTTCCGGCGTCGAGCGAACATTCGTGATCTCGGGCGCGGTGAGGTCGATGAAGAGCTTCACCGCGCCGCCCGCCACCTTCTCGCGTTCGACGTCCCAGCTCCACGCCAGCGTCGTCATGCCTTCCGCGAGAGAAAGGACCGGCGCCGCCGGTTCCTCGTTGAACGTGACGCGCCCGGCCGGCACCTCGACCATCGCGGGAACATCGCGCCCCTCCGGGCGCCCCGCCATGGCCACGGCGGCCCGGGTCGGCGTCCCTCCGGCGCGCGTGCGGGCCTCGACGCCGAGAACGAGGAGTCCCGGCACCGCGGCGTGGCGCACCTCGAAGGATCCGTCCGGCCCCGCCGTCAGACGCTCGGCACCCGCCACCACGGCCGCGTTCGGAGCGGTGCGGCCCGAGATGACCCACTCGTTCCCCTCGGCGCGAGGCGGATCGAGCCGCAGGGGCGGCGCGCTGCGGTCCACGACGAGCCGCGACGGCCGCGCGGCCACCGCGTCCGCGAGTCCCAGCGGAACGACGCTCCAGGTGAACGTGCCCTCCGGCACGGCGTTCACGAGGATCCGGTTCTCCTGCACCTCCTCGACGAGGCGCGGCAGGGTCGGGCTCGACGGCGTCAGCGTGAACTGGTAGCCGCGCGCGCCCGCGACCGGGTTCCATTGGAAGAGGATGTTCGGCTCCGTCGTCGCCTTCCCGTCCTCGGGCGCCACCAGCTTCACCGGCGAGACGACCTCGCGCAGTTCCGGCGCCGCGCCGCGGCGCATCGTCGCCTGGTAGCCGGGCGCCAGGGGCATCGCCG
>CAZWVM010000167.1:0-8132 GCA_964637705.1 uncultured bacterium | reverse complement strand
TGCTCGGGCCAGACCCAGACCTCGCCGCCGATCGCCCCGTCGAGATCCTGGTTCTTGGTGTAGATGAGGTCGCCGGTGAGGCCCCAGCGCCCGCCCGGAGAGCGGTAACCGAGCCCGCCGCGGAAGGTGATGGGGAGTTCCTCGCGAGAGCGGACGAACTTGAGGCGGGTGCCGAGGTTGGAGAGGGAGACGCCGACGGTGAAGCCGGGCACGGGCGGGCGCCACTTGGCGCCGAGATCGAGGGCGATCGCCGAGGCGGAATAGTTGTCGAGGCTCTCGTTGATGAGCTTCACGGTGACGCCGAGATCGAGGAAGTCGGTCATGGTGCGGGCGTAGGTCGCGGAGAAGCCGAAGTCCCAGCCGTTGGCGTTCCCGAGCACGGCGGTCGCGCCGCCGCCCGCGGCGATCTCGCGGCGCTCGATCGTGCCGAGGTCGACGTAGAGCCCGGACAAGGCGATCGTGCCGTTCTCCTTCAGCGGGTAGGCGTAGCCGATGAAGTTGTAGTCGAGATCGAGGACGAGGGTATTGTGGGTGAAACCGATCTGCTGGCGGCGGAGGGAGGCGACGCCGGCCGGGTTGAAGTAGATCCCGTAGACGTCCTCGGCCCAGGCGACGTCGGCATAGCCGCGCCCGGCGGCGCGCGCGCCGATGCCGAGCTCGAGGAAAGCGGCGCCGGTGGTGCCGGCGTTGGCGGCCGAGGCCGGTGGCGCGGCCCACAGGAGCGCGAGGGTGATCGCAGAGATAATGCCGATTATCAAGTTGATTTCAGGCATTTTCTGCCGCGCTCGCCCGGACGGCCTCATGAGGGAATCCTAGCAGAGTCGAACGGAAAATGAAAACCGGTATTTTCGGGCGTTTTTCGACCCCCTACTGGTTGGGGTCCCATCGCTGCTTGGGATACCGTCTCGATCCGATGGGGAAGGTGTAGGCCCTCTCCCCCGCGTTGGCCAGCTCGAAGATTTCCCGCCAATAGAGGTAGCGCGCCTTGTCCTCGGTCGGCCAGCGGTGCGCCACGGCGATGACGCGACTGGTGGCCAGGGGGGTGTCGGTCAGCACGTTGGCGCCCTTGCGGAACGCAAACGCCGACGCGAAAACGGTGAAGTAGTGATTGGAGGATACGGAGAGGAACTGTGAGAAGCGCCCGTTCGACCAGGCGTTCTGCACCGCCTGGATCTCGCTGGCATCGGTGAGAAGGGGCGATGCGCCCCCGACGAGCTTGTTATAGGCGTGCTCCATGATGTAGAAGCAGGTGTCGTCGGAGAGTCCCGCATCGGCCCCGCCGTCGTAGTTGGTCAGGTAATCCCAGACCTTGTATCCGATCGATCGGGCGCGGGCGCGACCGGTGATCGTGTCCGTGATCGTGCAGCCGGCGCCGAAGAAGCAGGAATCCTGCATGTTGTTCGCGAGCATCTGCATGAAGGCGGCGGCCAGCACCTGGCTCTCGGCCGTGTTCACGTTGATCGTGAAGGCGGAGGGCTCCTGGTAGCCGTAGATCGTCAGGAAGGGAATGAAGGTGGAGTCGACATTGCGGTAGCCGGCCGTGTAGGCGGCGGACGAGAAGATGGCGTAGGGTGAAAGGGGCGTGAGGAAGGGCTGGGCCTGCCAGCGGGAATGCCTCGTGAGATCGGAGCAGAGCCCGTTGCCCTGGGCGTAGTTGTAGGCCTTGTTCGTCGTGAAGGTCGGGGCGCGCGGGATCGTGAAGAGCCAGGAGAAGATCTCCGTCTCGCGGTTCACCGTCGAGGTGCGGAGGTAATTGACGTTGACCTTGGACCCCTCGTCGAAGACCCGGGCGCGGTAGTAGTAGTCGACCTTGCCGTCGGAGAAGAGAAGGGTGAAGGTGTCGTAGTTGTATCGGTACCAGGTGTCGAAGGCGCCGTCGTAACCGGAACGACCGGACGTGCCCGAGGCCGCCACGCCGTCGAAGGGCGTCATCTCCTGGATCGACCAGTTGGCCGTCGCGAAGGTGTCGAAAGGCGAGGTGATCTTGTCCAGGGGGAGGAAAGTGGAACGCGTCCACGACGTGTCCGACAAGGCGCTCGCCCCAGGGGCCGTGAAGGGAATCCCCGTCCAGTAGGGCGAAGTCGTGGGCGGCGTGACGACACCCCCCGACGATCCGGCGTAGCCGATCACGATGTTCTCGGCCCCGTCGTTGAGTTCGCGGATCGTTGTCAGGGCGGGGTAGTAGGAGCAGAGCGCGGTATCGAGGAGAACTCCCACGCCGTTGACCGCCGAGGAGAGCCCGAACCACTTGCACTGAGCGGGGTCGTCGGCATCCGAGGTCGTGAGTCCGACCTTGGCGGCGATCCCGTAGGTGTCCGCGTCGCGCGCGACGACGAGGGCCACGTCGCCGACCTGCAGGGTGGAATCGGTGTTCCAGAGCGGAACGAGATAGCGCTTGTGGTTCGCGCCCGGGTTGTTCTGCCCGACGGCGATCCAGTATTGCTGTTGCGGCACATTGACCGCCTGGGTCTCCTGGTTCTGGATCTCGATGTATTCCTGCCGGCGGTCGCTCTCGAAGCAGAAGGCATCGTCGATATAGCAGACGCGCGTGGTGCCGGTATGCGCCAACTGGTATCGGACGATGGCCTTGGCCGCGCCCACGGGCGCGGTCAGCGCACCGGAGGCAAATCGGGTATACGCGGTATTGCCGCAATTCACCGCCGAAAGGGGCGTCGTCGAGGAGATCAGGGTGTAATTCGCCTGCCGCCACTCCACGATCATCGTGAAGGTGATGTCCGTCACGGCCGCGGCACCCGGCACTTTGATCCAGCAGCCGAAGGTGTAGGCGGACCCGGGATAGACAACGGCGGTGCAACGAACTTCCCGATTGGCCGCCGTCGCCGTGACCGAGCCGAACCGCGCGCTGTTGGGACCCGTCATCGGATCCGTCGGGCTGGCGACCAGGTTGATGTTGGAGGTCGTCGTTGTGTCCCAGTGACCGGGCCAAGCCGTTCCGCTCACCGCTTCGAAGCTGGGGTCGGTAAGGACGTTCACGTCCTCGGGCGCGTTCCGGACCTCCGTCACGATGATCCCCGAGACCGTGGAAGGCGCCGCCGCAGGACGGTCCCGGATGAGATCGGACACGATCTTCTCCACGATCGCGATCGCCGTGGCCCGCGTCTTGGCGTCCTCCGTCGAGGCGGCGCTGAAGAGTACCGTGCTCTGGATCATCGAGGCCATCGTCGTGACGATCATCACGCCGATGAGCGAAAGCCAGATCGCCGTGATCATCGCGATCCCGCGCTCTCCCCTCTTCACGCGCCCGGTCTTCATTTCGTGATGTATGTCCCTCCCCTCGTCCGCGGTTTCACCACCGTCACGATCGTCGTCGTCTCGGTCGTCGAGAGCGCCGTGACCGTGACGCGGATCAGGTTCGGGAGGTCGAGGGACGTCCCCGTGTTCCAGGTGTTCGACCAGGCCGACCCGTCCCAGTATTCGATGTTGAATCCGGAAACGTGAAGCGCCACCTCGTCCTGGTTGGAGAAGGCCGCCGGGAGCGCCTCGATGTAGTTCGTTCGGCTCGAGCCCTGCAGGGCATACATCACGTTCGAGCGCCCGGAACCTCTCAGCCAGTATCCCACCCGGTTGACGTCGACCCAGGGGTCGCTCCCCGCCGCTCCCTCGTCGGATTTCCACGTCGCCACGTGGGCCTGAAGTTCGTCGGCTATGGAATCCGTCAGGGGATAACGCGCCGACTGGTCGTACCCGATGTACTTCACGGAACCACCGGCCTGCGTGAACGGGGGCAGTATGCAACGGAGGTCCGAGGCCATCCGATCCGTCGCGAAGGAGACATTCTGCTCGCCCGTGCTTCTCCCCATCGCCCTCTGCCAGGAGGCGATCGCATACTTGAAGAGGGACATGTAGCCGACCATGATGACCGAAAGGATCGCCACGGAGATGAGCAACTCGAGGAGCGTAAAACCGCCCCGGCCTCCCGAGTCCCGCGCCGCGCCCGGCCTAATCATTGTTCCGGTCCGCCACGTAGAAGACGTAGGTGTCCCTCCGGAGGTCGCCCGTTCCCCACCAGACCGCCAGCGTCACGCGCTTGCGGTATCCCGCGGGCGCTTCTTCCGTCACCCATGTCTGCCACTGGTATTTCGCGATGTTGGTCATCTGGGGCAGGAGATACTGGGCGCCATAAGGGCCCGCGCTCACGACGCGGGTATACTGCGTGTCCAGCAGTTCGTCGATCTTCGCCGTGGCCACTTCGTATGCCATGTTCTCGGAGGAGCGCATGTTGGAGGTCTCGATGAGCTTGGGCAGGACGGTGATCATCACCACGGCTCCGGTGAACATGATCGCCGTGGCCAGCATGACGTCGAGGAGGCCGAAACCGTGCGATCGTCGCGACAGGGCCCGCCTGTTCATTCGATGCACTTCTCCCAGGTGTATGACGTGAAATACGTGACCCAGGCGGCATTGTCGTGGACACAGCCCTTCTCGCTCCACTCGGGCTTGGCGGAGATGGTCAGGATGATGATACTGCGGAAATCCGCCGGATTCGCCGTCACGGCCGCGTAGGTCGAGGTCTTCTTTCCGACGTGCATGACAGCCGAGAAGCCGGCGAGCGCGCCCTGCGGCACCGCCGTGCCCCGGGCCGTGAAGATGACCGACTGGACCCCGGAGGTGATGAAGTTGCCCGCCGGCGTGAAATCATGAAAACCCTTGATCTCGACCCCTGAAAGAGGAGAACCGACCGATGAGCCCTGTTGGACTCCATCGATTTCAAGCCAGACCCTCTCGTTGTCCAGGTCCACCATCATCGTGACGTCCTTCGTCAACGACTTGGCCAGGGCGCGCGCCTCGTTGGCCTTCGCGAGAATCGACTGCGCGAATCCCTTCATCGCCAAGCCGGCATGGAACTCGCGATACGTCGCGGAGACCATGCCCAACAGGATCCCTATGATCGCGACAACGACGAGCATCTCTATGAGGGAGAAGCCGCGGTGGCAGGAGGCTCGAAACGTCATTCTGGCCGGATCGTAACGCATGACAATCCAGTCGAAAAGCAATATCCATGCCGACCGGCGGTCATTCTAACTCGTTGATTTGCCGTTGCCGGCATTGCCTATCGTGAACCAGTCGCCGGACCGGGAAAGACATTTTGCAGGAGAAGGAGGAAAAAGGGGACAGGCACCGCAGAGAATCCGCGGAGCCACACCCCTTTTTTCCGCCGCGCCGGTTCTCCATTCCGCGTGGCTTCGGACACCTCTCGTCCATGGTCCGGCCTTCCGACCGGCCTCCTCCGCTCTACAGGTGGCTTCGCAATTCCTCGAGCCGCGCCACGCGGTCCTTCAACTCCGCATTCGTGCGGCGGAAGTCGGCGAGCACCTCCTCCGGCGCGTTCGAGACGAACTTCTCGTCCGCCAAGCGCTTCTCCGAGGACTCCAGGTTCTTCCGATCCTTCGTAATCTCCCCGTCGATCCGCGCCTTCTCCTTCTCGATGTCGATGAGCCCCTCGAGGGGGATGAGAATCTCGATTCCGGAGACGATCGAGGCGCAGAAGTGAGTGAGCGCCGGGCGGCCGGCGAGGATGGAGAGCGGTTCGGCCGAGGCCATGCGCTCGATGTAACCGCGATCCCGCTCGAGGTCCGCCGGTCCCACGATCACGCACCGGATCGCCGTGCCCGGAGCGATCTTGAACTCGCTCCGGATCCGCCGGATCTCCGAGACGATCGCGATCATCCTCTCGAACGACGCCTCGACCTTCTCGTCGACCGCCCCGGCCACGGGGTAGGAAGCGGCATCGAGGAATCCCGCGCCGCCCGTCAATTCGTGAAGTTCCTCCGTGACGAAGGGCATGAAGGGGTGCATCAGGCGAATCGCTTCGGAGAGCACTTCGCGCGCCGTCGCGATCGCGGCCGGATCGCCGTCGCGAAAGCGCGGCTTGGCCATCTCCAGATACCAGTCGCAATACTCGCGCCAGAAGAAGCCGTAGATCGACGAGGCCGCGCGGTCGAGCTGGTAATTCTCCAGGGCGTTCCGGACGGAGGTGACACAGCGCGAAAGGCGCGACCGAATCCAGAGGTCCTCCGCGTTCGCCTCGCCGGGGGTGCCCGGCCGGGCCTGGTAGGAGAGGACAAGCCGCGTCGCGTTCCAGATCTTCGTCACGAAGTTGCGGTAGCCCTCGACCCTCCGTTCGTCGAGCTTGATGTCGCGCCCCTGGGCGCAGAAGGCCGCGAGCGTGAAGCGGAAGGCGTCCGCTCCGAGATCGTCCATCACGTGCAGGGGATCGATCACGTTGCCCTTCGACTTCGACATTTTCTTCCCCTCGGCATCCCTCACCAGCGCGTGGATGTAGACCTCCTTGAAGGGCACCTCGCCCATGAAGTGGATCCCCATCATCATCATGCGCGCCACCCAGAAGAAGAGGATGTCGAAGGCCGTGACGAGAAGCGACGTGGGATAGTAGGCGGCCAGTTCCGGGGTCTTCTCGGGCCAGCCCAGGGTCGAGAAGGGCCAGAGCGCCGAGGAGAACCACGTGTCGAGGACATCGGGGTCCCTGACGAGGTCCGTCCCGCCGCACGTCGGGCAGGCGGAGGGCGCGGCGGGGGCCACGATCGGCTCCGCCTCGCTCTCGATCACGACGTTCTCGCCGTGGCGGCGCACGAGTTCGCCGTTGCACGCGAGGCAGTACCAGGCCGGGATGCGGTGCCCCCACCAGATCTGCCGCGAGATGCACCAGTCGCGGATGTTGTTCATCCACTCGAAATACGTCTTCTGCCATTGCTCGGGGATGATCCGCGTCCTCCCCTCCTCGACCGCCTTGATCGCCGGCACGGCCAGGGGCTTCGCGCGCACGAACCACTGCGGCGTGAGGTACGGCTCCACGACCGTCTTGCAGCGGTAGCAGTGCCCGACGTTGTGGACGTGGCTCTCCAGTTTCACCAGGTACCCGCCCGCCTCGAGCTTCGCCACGAGTTCCTTGCGGCACTTCTCGAGCGAGAGCCCTACGAGATCCTTCGCCGTGTTCTCCTCGCCCGCACCCTCCAGGATCGCCTCGGCGATCTTCCCCGTCTCGGTGAAGGCCTTGATGGCCGGAAGCTTGTGGCGCTGTCCGACCTCGTAGTCGTTCGGGTCGTGGCCGGGCGTGATCTTCACCGCGCCCGTGCCGAAGGTCGAGTCCACGTAGCTGTCGGCGATCAGGGGGATCCGCCGGCCCACGACCGGCAGGATCAGCGTCTTCCCGACGAGACCGGTATACCGCTCGTCCTCGGGATTCACCGCCACGGCGGTGTCCCCCAGCATCGTCTCGGGGCGCGTCGTCGCGATGACGATCTCGCCGGAACCGTCCGCGAAGGGATAGCGGACGTGCCAGAACCCGCCCTTCTTCTCCTCGTGCTCCACCTCGATGTCCGAGAGCGCGGTGCGGCAGCGGGTGCACCAGTTGACGAGTCGGTCGGCGCGGTAGATGAGGTTCTCGCGGTGGAGGCGGACGAAGACCTCGACGACCGCCCGGGAGAGCCCCTCGTCCATGGTGAAGCGCTCGCGTTCCCAGTCGCACGAGGCCCCGAGGCGGCGCAACTGCCTCACGATCGTCCCGCCCGACTCCTTCTTCCACTCCCAGACCCGCTCGACGAACGTCTCGCGCCCCAGGTCGTCCCGCCGCTTCCCTTCCGCCGCCAGCTGCTTCTCGACGACGTTCTGCGTCGCGATGCCGGCGTGGTCGGTGCCGGGCACCCAGAGGACGTCGTCGCCGATCATGCGGTGGTAGCGGGCGTAGATGTCCTGGATCGTGTTGTTGAGGGCGTGCCCCATGTGGAGGGCGCCCGTGACGTTCGGGGGCGGTATGACCATCGTGAATCGATTTTTCGGCGCGGCCGGATCGGCGTGAAAGGCGCCGGAGGACTCCCAACGCGGGTACCACTTGTCATAGGCCGAGGAGTGATCGTAGCGCTTTTCGAGGCCGGAGGCGGAAGAGGGATCTTTGGTTTCCATGGCGGGAGAGATTATCAGGAAATGGATCGATTTGCGACGTTCGATTTCCCCCTCGATTCCCGGTGTTTTTCGCCACGGAGACTCAGAGACACAGAGAACCCCCGTCCAATCCCCCTACAGACGTTGTACAAGAAGTTTGAGTCTTTCACCCATCAGGTGAAAGTCGACTTCCAGAGGCAACGAGGACTTGA
>CAZWVM010000166.1:0-8141 GCA_964637705.1 uncultured bacterium | reverse complement strand
GGAAGGTGAGCGTGGAATAGCGGTAGCTGTCCTCGAAGGCGCGCACGATCATGAGCGCATGGAGACCCGCGACGAGGGCGACCGAGAGAAGGGTCTCGCGGAAGCCGTAGCGGGTGGCGACGAGGACGACGATCAGCCAGAACGGGTGGAGATGCGCGCCGAGGAAGCCCGGGTCGTCGGGCCGGAAATGGCGGCCGGCGAGAACGACGATGAAGAGGAGCAGCAGGGTCTCGACGAAGGAGAAGACGCGGAAGCGGCCCGCGGCGAGGGGCGCCGGGGCGGCCTCGCCGTCCTTCGGGCTCGCGCCGCCCGGCGCGCTAGCCGAGGACAAGGGCCACCTGCTCGACGAGCTTGTGCGGCAGGAAGGGCTTGATCATGATCTCGGCGCCGAGATCGTAGATCTCGCGCCGCTCCTCCTCGTTCAGCTTCTTGCCCGAGAGGATCATGAAACGCGCTCCCCGCGCGCCTTCCATCGCCCCGGCCCGCCGCAGGAACGTCACGCCGTCGATTCCCGGCATCATGATGTCGACCATGACGAGCCGGAACGGCTTCGACGCGAGCGCCTCGAGCGCCCGCACGGGATCGTTGAAGGCCTCGACCACGTAGCCGTGCATCGAGAGCACGGTCGAGGTGAGCATGGTGATCATCTCGTCGTCGTCCAGCACCAGGATCGATAAAGGGCTCATGGTCCGCCTTTCAGTAGGTCTGCGTCAGACCGGCCCGGATCCGCCGGTCGATGCCCGGTTGGGCGTCAGCGGCGCTCTCCGAGGCATAACCGGCCTCGCAGAAGAACGTGACGTCCGCGCTGACGTCCCAGCGCGCCCGGATCGTGAAACCGTAGAGGTCGAGATCGGCGATGTCGAGATCGCGGGTCTCGTCGTGACCGACGCTGGCGCCGAGATCGAGGGTGCCGCGGCATCCCAGGGCGAAGCGGGCGTCGAGCGCGCCCGTCACGGTGCTCGACTGGTCTACCAACCCGATGACGTTCCGCTGGACCGCGTCCTGGTCCGAGCGCGAACGCTCGTATCCGAGGGAGGCGGTGAGGTAACGGAGCGGGGAGGTGTCCCCGTAGGGTCGCTCGACGAGCGACCGTGCGAGCCTGAGACCCCCGCGCCTCTCGTCGCCGAGGTCGAACCCGCTCGCCTGCTCGTAGCCGCGCCAGGAGGCCTCGCCGTAGAGAAACCACCCGGCGGCGAAGGGCCACGAGAAGGAGGCGGAGACGAGATCGAAGAGGCCGTCGCGCATCACGGCCTGGGCAGGCTCGCGCCAGGCGTTGTCGGAGGAGAGTTCGAACCGCGCTCTCGCCCCGGTGGGCGACGACCACGCGGCGCGCGCCCCGATATTCTCCGCGCCGGAAAGACGCCGGTTGAAGAGCCTGCCGAAAAGCTCGAGATCCCAGTCGGGGCGGAGGGCGTAGTGCCAGGCCAGGCCGAACTCGTTGAGATCGGAGAACTCCTCCCCCGCCGCGATCGCGCCGCTTCGATAATGGCCCGAGACGGCGTCGGCCTCGAGCGCGGTGCGGGGCGAGAGGTGATGACGCGCGTGGATCCGATAGCGGCGCGCCTGGTCGTTCGACGGTTCGTTGAAATCGATCTCGATCCCGGCCCGGTTTCCCCGCCGCTCGCGCAGGAGAGCGCGCCGGTCGGCCGCCCTCTCCCGCGCGGGCCGGCAGGGTCCTGACTCGGCGATCCGGTCGTAGATCTCCATCGCCTCGGTCCACGCCCCGACGAACTCGTGGGCCTCGGCCAGGTCGAGCGCGCGGTTCTCATCGCCCGGCGCGACCTGCGCGAGCCGCAGGATTTCGTCCCGGTACTCGCTCCAGGAGCCCTTCTCGCGGTAGACCCGCGCGCGCAGTTCGGACGCCCGGAGGCCGGCCCGGTCGGCGTCGCGCATAGGAGCGGCGGCATCCGCGAGCGCGGGAAGAAGGAGCGGGGCGAGAAGGGCGGCGACGAGAGTCCGCTTCATCAGGGAAGCGGCTTCAGAAGCTCCAACGCCTCGTCGTAGCGCTTGAGGTCGATGAGGAGCTCGGCGTAATCGTTGCGCACGTCACGATCGAGGGGGTTTCTGGCCAGGAGAGACTTGTAGATCTCCTCGGCCGCCGGCGCCTCGCCCAACCGGTGGAGCGCCCTCGCCTTCACCGTCAACTCGTAGGCGCCGAGCTCGGGCCAGGTCGCGAGCCGCCTCAGCGACTCGCGGTAATGATCCCGCGCCGTCTCCTGGGCGCCGACCCAGTACAAGTCTCCCAGCTGGAAAGGCACCTCGAAGTCCTGCGTGTCGCGATCGTGAAGGGCATGGAGGATCTCGCGGCTCCGGACCGGGTTCGCGGCCTGGAGGGAAAGAGCGAGGCCCTTGAGGGCACGGTAGTTCTGCGGCTCGATCGCGAGAACCTTCTCGAACTGCGGCCGGGCGCGCTCGTAGTCGCCGCCGTAGAGAAAATGGTTGGCGATGATCATGAGCGCGCCGACGTCGCGCGTCGGTTTCTCCGTGACCGCGCGGTAGAGTCGCTCGGCGCGGGCCGGGTTGCCGGTGCGGCCGTAGGCGTCGGCCAGGACGAGAACGATCTCGGGATCCTGCACCGGACCGGCGACGACGAGCGGCTCGAGAAGAGCGACGATCTCGGTGTCGCGGCGCTGGGCGGCGAGAAGCGAGGCCAGTTCCTTCCGGGCCTGGGGATTCCCGGCGGAGCGGTCGATCACGCGGCGGAAAAGCTGTTCCGCCTCGACCGTCCCGCCCGTGCGCACGCAGACGCGGGCCAGGTCGAGGGCGATCTCGTCGTCGCCCGGAGCGGAGGTCAGGATCGAGCGCAATTCGCGTTCGGCCTGCGGCCACTCTCCCCTCTCGGAATGTATGCGCGCTCTCAGGATCGTGGCGCGCCTCATTGCCAACCCGGCCGCACCGATCTCGAGCGACAGGGCCGACCCGGCCGCGAGACCCACGACGACACCGACAAAGACGAACCGGCGAATCCAGGCTGAACGCATAGTCATCCCACCCATTCTACCGTTCCGGCGCGAAATCCCACAATTCATTTCGGGACGAGCCCCTCCGGCCCGGCGGCCGCATGCCTTCCGCCTTCCAAAAGAGCCATCGCCTCGTCGTACCTCTTCGCGTCGATCAGGGTCTCCGCGAGATCGTTGCGCAGGTCGTCGTCGCCGGGATTCTGAGCGACGAGGCGCCGGAGGAGATCGATCGACTCGCCGCGGCGGCCGAGCCTCGAGAGGATCGTCGCGCGGATCGGATTCCGGCCCGCGACGCGCGACGCCCCCATGAGCCTCAACGCCTCCTCGTAATGGGCCCGGGCCGCCTCGGGCCGGCGCTCGCGAAGGAGATCTCCGAGCCAGAGACGAATCTCGGGATCGCGCGGCAGGATCTTGAGGGCCCGGGCGAGAGCCCGGCGCGCCTCGACCGGATTCTCGGCGAGAGAGGTCAGCGCGAGGCCCTTGAGTGCTCCGCCATGACGGGGGTCCGCGCGAAGGATCGACCGATACAGCGCCCGCGCCTCGTCCCGGCGGCCCTCCTCCAGGGCGGCCGCGGCCAGGGCCAGCCGGGCCTCGCGGCTCGATGGATTCCTCGCCAGCAGGGCCTCGTAGACCCGTCGAGACTCGGCGCGGCGGCCGGTTCTCCTCAGCGCCTCGGCCTTGAGCATGGCCAGGTTGAAGTCCCCCGGCAGGCCCGGTCCGGAGCCGAGAATCGCAAGGACCTGACCATAGCGCCCGCGGTCCGCGTGGATCCAGGCGAGGTCGCGGCGGACCGCGGCGTTCGAGGGATCGCGTCGCAGGATCGCCGAGAGAAGTGTCTCCGCCTCGGCGCTCCGACCGGCCCTGGCGAGAAGGGAGGCGAGCGTGGCCGCCACGTCCGCGTCCCCCGGGTCCTCCTCGTTCAGCCCGGCCATCAGGCCCAGCGCCCTCGAGTCGGACCGCTCGGCGTAGAGGTAGGCGAGCGAACGACGCGCCTCGGGATCACCCGGATCTCCGGCGACGATCCGCTCGAGGATCGGAAGCGCCTCGCCGCTCCGACCAACCGAGACGAGGGTCGCGGCCATCTGCATCGCGACCTCGCGGTCGCCCCGCCCCCGTTCCAATCGCTCCCGGCTGAAGGCGACGAAATCGTCGACGCGACGCTCCGAGAGGAAGATCTGCCCGATGAGGTAGGACGCATAGGTGTCGGCGGGATTCTCTTGATACCGCGCCCGGAGACGCTCGAGGGCCATGTCGAGGCGACCCAACCGGAGCGCGATCTCGACCGTTCGCGCCCGCGCCTCCGTCTCCGCGGGCGCCTCCCGCTCCAGCCGCACGAGGGCTCCCAACGCGCTGTCCGGCCGCTGCCTCCAGGCGTAGATCTCGGCGAGAAGCCGAAGCGCCGCGCTGTCCGGTCCCTCCCGCGCGAGTCGCCCCTCGATCATCTCGGCGCGCCGCAGGGGATCCCCCAGGGCGGCGTAGACGCGCTCGGAGAGCCTCCAGGGGGAGGGATCGGAGGGAAAACGCGCGCGCAGGCCCTCGAGAACGTGCGCCGATTCCTCGTATCGCCCCATGTCGAAGAGAAGGCCCGCCTTCTCGTAAAGGAGCCTGCGTTCGCCCCGGCTCACGAGTTCGAGCGCCTCCAGGATCGTGAGGGCCTTGTCGTAAAGATAATCAGCCCTGTAGAGGCGGGCCATGTCGAAGCGCGTCGGAGTCATGAGGACGGCGACGAGGATGACGACGAGAAAGAAGAGGGCGACGTGATCGTAGCGGAATCTCACCGTCAGTTCTCCGTCAGTCGCCGGATCTCGATCGAGGCCTCTCCGTCCACGTCGGCGGAGACGACGAGCCGGCCGTCGGCTCCCGACCTGGCGACGTGAGTCCGGCGGAGTCCCGGGCGCGTCGCCGTGACGCGGAAGGTGCGTCCGGCCTCGAGGTTCGCCCACGTGAATCGCGCGCCGGCGACCGCCGCGGCGCGGAAGGAAAGCCGCTCGGGAAGAGCTCCCGCGAGCGCGGAGATCTCGGCCGTGGAACTCTCGAGCCAGGGGCGCTGGGGCGGAGTGCCGGACAGGGTGATCTCGTGCCGCGGCCCGTCGTCGAGAAAGACATACAAGGAACCCTGGTGGAATCGATAGCCCATCACGCCGGTGCCCGGTCCGACCGCGGGATGGAGCGCGCAGTCGTCGAAGCGGACGGTGCGGCACTGCCCGTTCCGCGTCACCGTCCACGCGCTCTCCCCTCTCGGTTCGAACCGGGCCGATGCGAATCCCTCGACGATCCGGCAGTATCGCGACGCCGTGACCGGGAAGAGTTCGCGGGACCTCACCCACTCCATGACGGCGACGAGCGCGGCGAGAGCGGGCGGCTTCTCGACCGAGTAGAAGTGATAGTAGACGTTCACGGGTGAGACCCGGCGAGGGCTTTCCGTCCGCTCGAAGGTCTCCACGACCTTCTGGAACCCCCCGAAGCGATCGGTCCAGAGCTCCGTGTAGAGATTCTCGTTGCAAGCGGCGGTGCGGACCTGGAGGTAGGGTCCGACGCGCCGGTAGAGCGGCGCGAGGTGGGCGTATGACGGGAACTCCCCGTCGAATCGCGGATCGCCCCCGTTGATGTTCGGCACTCCCGCGGCCGCGGCCGCGGCGAGCGCCTTCTCGTCCGGGACGCAATTGCCGCTCCACTGCACGAGCTCGATCCTCTTGCCCCGCGGCAGGAGACGTTCCAGGGCGCGGATCGAGCCCCCGATCTCGAAACCCGGGTCGAAGACGTAGCCGGGCGGATTGTAGCTGAGAATCGCGCCGTTGTTCTCGCGCGTGCCCTCGATCTCCGACGCATACTCGCCGTTGACGCTGCGCGATACGATCGCCGAGTTCCAGACGAGCGGGTGGGTGTAGGTGTGCGTCGCGGCCTCCACGTGGGGCAGGGCGAAGATCCTGCGCCCGGTCTCCCGCGAAGCCTCCGACCCCGCGATCCCCGGATCCACCTCCGCGGCGATGAGGGAGACCGTGACGGGAAGAGAGGGGTAGCGCATGAGGATCTCCCGCAGGAGGACCTCACCGCAGCCGGAGACCTTGTCGACAAGCGAGAGGCTGGTGAGACCGTCGCCGTCGACGTGCGAGAAGAAGACGCGGAGCCCGTTCCGGGTGGTGCAGTCCGGGCGGGGCGTCCTCGCGACGTCCAGGGCCTCGGCGAAGAAGAAGAAGGGATCGACGCGCCACTGGCGCTTCGAGGAGACGGGATCGAAAGCGTAGAGGTAGCCGCTGAAGGCCGCCCCCCCGGACGGCCCGAGGACCACCGCGTCCGAACGTGCCCCGCCGGACTTGAGACGCAGGGAGAGAAGCACGCGGTTGCGGGGATCGATCGAGTTCATCTCGTCGAACGCGACGAGCTCGTTCTGAAGCGTCCTCTCGAATTCGACCCGGGAGCGATCCGCGTGGACGAGTTCGATGTCGGGGGGAAAGGAGGAGGAAGCCGTGCCGGCCCTGAGACCGAGCCGGGCGAGGACGCGGTTGACGAGTCCGAACGGCACGACGCGGCGGGAGGTTCGATCGCGCATCGGGCCCGGCACGTTGATAAGGACGACGCGGCGGCCCGAGACCAACTGCCTCTCGAGCCACGTCCAGTAACCCGCGGCGTCCTTCATCAGGTTGGACTCGAGGAAGACGACGACGCCGCGCACGTCCGGCCCGGGGTCCGGAGGCGGAAGGCCGCCGGCGAGATCGTGGTAGACGACGTTCAGGCCGAGATGATTGAGCGGCATCTCGATCACCTGGCGGATCCGGTTCTCGAAGTCCGTCACGCCGTCGTCGGAGTCGTAGAGGGCGAGGATCGTCCGGGGGAGGGGCGCCGCGCCGGCCGAGGCGACGAGAAGCGCGGCGAGGATGAGGCCGGCGGCGGCGCGGCCGATCATGCCCCGTTCCAGAGTCGCGAAAGTCCCTCCTCGAGCGAGAAGGCAGGCTCGTATCCCAGGGCGGCGCGGGCGCGGTCGATCTCGGCGAGGGAGTGCCGGATGTCGCCGGCACGGGCCGGTTTCATCTCCGGCTCGACGCGCCGGCCCGAGGCCTTTCCGAGCGCGGACAAGAGGTCGAGGAGCGTCGCGGCGCGTCCCGTGGCGACGTTATAGACCTCGCCGCCCGAGAGCCCCGGAGCCTCCATCGCGAGAAGGTTCGCGGCGACGACGTCCTTCACGTACACGAAATCGCGGCTCTGCAATCCGTCGCCGAAGATCGTGGGGGTTTCGTTCCGCCGAAGCGCGTCGGTGAAACGCGAGATGACCCCGGAATAGGGCGAGGAGGGATCCTGGCGCGGGCCGTAGACGTTGAAGTAGCGGAGCGCGACGACGGGCAGGCCGTAGAGGCCCGAGAAGACGGCGCCGTAGTATTCGTCGGTGATCTTGGCGACGGCGTAGGGCGAGACCGGCTCGGGTTTCATCTCCTCGCGCTTCGGCAGGTCCGGGTTGTTGCCGTAGACGGCCGCGGAGGAGGCGAATACGACGCGTCGGACGCCGGCGGAGCGCGCGGCGGAGAGGACGTTCAGGGTTCCGGTGATATTGATCTCGTGGTTCTCGCCGGGCCGGTTGACCGAGTCGAAGACCGAGACGAGCGCCGCCTCGTGGAAGACGCGCGCGACGCCGTCCATCGCCGCCGTCACGGCGACGGAATCCCGGATGTCGCCCTCGACGAACTCGACCCGGTCGCGAAAGGCGGCGATGTTTTCGAGGCGCCCCGAGGAGAGGTTGTCGAAAATGCGGACCTTCTCACCGCGACGAACCAGCTCCTCCGCGATATGGGATCCGATGAACCCGCATCCGCCCGTGACCAGGAAATACGACATCCACGCCTCCGTGCGGCTCATTCTATCAGTGCGAACCCCATGGGAACGAGATATTTGGAGTCGACGTTTTGTGCGAAAAGACACGCAATCCTCGTTTGACGTGCGCCTATCGACAAGATAAACAGGAAAGGGAATCCCGATTCGTCGGGCTGACCGATCCGATCCACCGGAGGAACCTCCATGACCCGATTCTCCCGCCTCGCAGCCCTCGCCCTGGTCCTCTCGTCGCTCCTGCCCCTGAAGGGCGCGGCGGACGAGAACGCGGCCGTGACGTGGAAGATCGTCACGGACGCGGTGAGCGCCGCGCGGGCCCTGCCCGTCTCCCTGGCCGACGAACCCCTGACGATCGAGGTC
>CAZWVM010000165.1:0-8153 GCA_964637705.1 uncultured bacterium | reverse complement strand
GGCGCCGCGCGGTCCACCACGAACTCGAGCCGCGCCGTGTCCGCGACGTTCCCCGCCGCGTCCCAGGCGCTGGCGTAGATGACCGCCGTGTCGCCCGTCTGCTGCGTCACAACGAAGAGCGGGAGCCCGGCGCGCGAATCGATCGTCGTGGCCGTGTACTGCCGGTTCGTGTCGGAGGCAAGCGACGTGTCCGGATTCTGCGTGATGAAGAGCCTGAGGTTGCGCTCGTAGGCGTTCATCGTCACCGAGAGATACACGCCTGTCGTCTCCTTCGCGGTCCGCGCCGGGTCGAGCGTGAAGGCGCTGATGACCGGCTTCGCGAGGTCGGACGTGTAGAAGAAGGTGTCGGCGAACGGCAGGGCCACAAGCGTGTCCTGGAGTTCCACGGAGAGCGAATCGCCCGTGGACCACGGGCCCGCCATCGTGACCTCCGTCTCGGCGAAGTCGCCGCGGTAGGCCGTGTAGAGGTTCGTCCCGCCCGCCGCGCGGATCTGCCGGATGATCACGGTGTCGCCGAGGGCGGAGACGAGTTTCACCGTCAGCTGGCCGTTGTTCGACGAGACCGCGCCGCCGCCCGTGACCTCGAGGTAGTTCGTCGAGCCCATGGCCTGCTTGGTGAGGACGCGCCCGTCCACGCCGTTGATGATCCAGATCGTCTCCGGCGCCACGGACGTCTTGTACGTCGCGGAACGGCCGTAGTTGTCGATGCAGGTGATGTAGAATTCGACGCCGATCGCGGTGTCCGCGACGTGACCGACCGTGTCGACCGGGATGACGCCCGTCCAGACGCCCGCCTTGCGGTCCGCGGGAGCGATCATCGCCACCGGGGCGTAGGTCGGCGAATCGGTGCGGTGACGGACGTAGAGGGTCGCCGAGGCGACGCCGCCGGAGTCGGTCATGTAGGCCGTGACGTTGATCGGGAGGCTCTTCGCTCTCTGAACGATCCCGCCGATGTTGCCGCCGGAGCCGAGGAGGATGTTGGGGTTGTAGAGGTCGAGGAGGATCGTGTCGGAGACCGGGACTGAGACGTTGCCGGCGTAGTCCGTGAAGCGGAACCACGCCGTCGCCACGCCCGTCACGACGTTCACCATCGTGTCGGGGATCGTGATGTGGAAGCTGTCCGCGTAGGCGTACTGCGTGCCCGCCGTCGCCGAGGTGTCGCTGATCGAGACGTACCGGACGCCCTGCGGGCCGGTGTCGGCGACGCGACCGCCCGTGAGCCCGAGGTTCACCGCGACGGACCGCGTGTCGGTGATGACGCCGCCGGAGTTGAGGATCGAGTCGGAGGCCGCGGCCGCGGGACGCACGATGTCGACGAAGAGCTTGCCCGTCGAGGTTACCGACGGCATGATGCCCGCCGTGTCGACGACCGTGATGCGCACAAGCGTCGTCTCCTGCGGCAGGATTCCGTTCAGGACGATCGATGCCGCGCCCGAGACGAAGGTCGACTCGGCGATGAAGACGTAGGAACCGCCAAGACCGGTCGTGTCGACCCAGAGCCCGAAGGTGTCGCCCAGGGTCGTGCCCTCCGTGACGAGCAGTCGGTGCGCAAGGGTCACCGTGTCGGAGATGAAGTAGGAACGGCCCGTGTAGGCGGCCGCGTTCCAGAGGCCAGCCGAGGTCAGTTCCGCCGAGTCGGTCGCGAAGGTCGCGGCCGGTCCGTAGAACGGCCGGACCGAAAGGCCGGAGACCAGGGTCACGGTGTCCCACCCGGAGGACGGGTAGCGCGAGGTGCGCCCCACCGCGTCGGTGCATGAGATGTAGTAGAGGACCGTGCGGGTGGTATCGGAACCCACCACGGACGTGTCGATCAGGCCGCGCCAGGTGCCGTTCACGGCCGTCCCGGAAGAGAGCGACATGGCGATGACCGAGTCGACGCCCACGCCCGAGTTGCGCGCGACGAGCGTGGCCGATTCCACGCCCGAGGCGGTGTCCACCGCTCCCGCGCTCACGGCGATCGCGTAGTTCACCGGCCGAGGGCTGTGGGAACCGACGGAAAGAAGCGGCGAGAAGAAGTCGACGATCACCGTGTCGGTCGCCAGCGCGGAGTAGTTCCCCGCTCCGTCCTTGAAGCGGACGTAGAGGACGACCTGGCCGTTGGCCGGGTTGATCATGGTGTCGGCGACGTTGTAGACGAGGGAATCCGCGTAGGTCTGCTCGATGCCATAGGCGGCGTAGGTGTCGTTGACCATGACCTTCGAGATCCCGTTCGGGTTCGAGTCGGTCGCGTTCGCGCCCGAGGCGCCGAAGAGGAGCGTGAGACGGCGCGTATCGGTCGAAAGCACCGAGACGATCGAGGTCGCCGAGGCGAAGGAGGGCGGCGTCGAGTCGCGGAACATGATCGCGGACCGCGTGTCCGGCGGAATGAGGCCGGCGGAGTCGAAGATCACGACGCGGATGTAGTTCGTGTCGTCGACGAGTCGGATCGTGACGAGCGCGTCGGCGACGCTTTCGCCGGAAGAGGAAACGAGCGCCGTCTCGCCGAGAGCGACGTAGGCCGTCTCGAGGAGTCCCCGCGACGTGGTGTCGAGATAGACCCGGAAGGCCGTGCCCAGGCCCGTGAACTCGCGGACCCTCAGCATGATCGGCATCGTCGTCTCCTGCATCACGACCGCACGCTGGGTCACGCCCTTGTCGATCCAGAAGCCCGAGGTCAGGGCCTCCGCCGAGTCGGTCGCGAAGCCGGCTCCCTGCGGCCCGCCGAAGACGCGCGCCGAGATGCCGTTGACGATGGAGATCGTGTCCGGGGAACCGGAGGAACGGTACGCGCCCGTGCGGCCGACGCGATCGGTGGCCGTCACGTAGTATTCGACGCCCACCGTCGTGTCGGCATTCGCCCCCACCACCGTGTCCGAGATCGTCGCCGTCCAGTTGCCGCTCTGCGCGGTGCCCGAGGCGAGCGACATCGGGTAGGCGATGTAGGTCGTGCCGGTCGTGGACTGGTGGCGCGCGTAGAGGACCGCCGAGGCCACGCCCGAGGCCGTGTCGTTCACCGGCACGGAAAGGGTGATGGCCCGGTTCTTCGCGCGCGAGCCCGGGTTCGTCATCGGGACGATCGGGGCGAAGTAATCGACGATGACGGTGTCGGAGGCGGTCGAGGAGTTGTTGTCGCCCTGGTCGAAGAACTGGAAGTAGACCGTGGCAACGCCGTTGGAGGTGTTCACCATCGAGTCGAAGAGGGTCAGGTAGAGCGAGTCGGTGTACAGCCTCTCCTCGGAACTCGTGTCGGGGAGATACGCGAGATTGGAGAACTTGTAGAGCGCCACGCCGCCCGGGCCCGTGTCGCTCGCGTTCGCGCCCGTCGCGCCGAAGTTGAAGAAGACGCGGTTCGTGTCGAGGGCATAGACGCCGCCCGAGATGAGCTTCGCCGAGTCCGTGTAGGTCGGCCGGACCTGGTCGAGGAAAAGAACGCCGGCATAGGTCTCCGGCGCCACGCGGCCGTTCGAGTCGAGCATGACCACGCGCACGTAGTTCGTCTCGGCCCTCGGAAGGAGTGAAAGGATCGCGACGGCCTGCCCGCCGACGATCGTCGTCTCGCCAAGATAGGTGTAGGCCGTCTCGGTGCCCGTCCCGGTCGTGTCGATGTAGGCGCGGCCGTGGGTTCCGAGGCCCGAGGCATCGGTCACGAGGAGGCGCGGCTGGAGGTATGTGTCCTTGACAGCGTAGGACGAGAGGGAGAGTGCCTGGCCGCGGAAATAGGCCTGCCAGTTCCCGGCCGGCAGCAGTTCGCGGGAGTCGTTCGCGAAGTCCGAGTTGTTCGGGCCGAGGAAGGTCCGCATCCGGAAGCCGTCCACGATCGTGATGGTGTCCCAGCCGGAGGCCGGGTAGCGCGTGGCGCGCCCCACCGCGTCCGTGCAAGCGACGTAATAGAGGACGGTCCGGGAGGTGTCGTAGCCGACGACCGAGGAGTCGATGAGCCCGGTCCAGGTGCCGTTGGTGACGGAACCCGAGGCCAGGGACATCGTGATCAGCGTGTCCACGCCCACGCCCGAGTTGCGGGCGACGATCGTGACGGTCGCGGCGCCGGAGGCGGTATCGACGACCCCCGCCGTGATCGTGATCGGGCGGCCCTTGCCGCGCGGCGAGTGCGAACCGACGGAGAGAACCGGCGCGAAGAGGTCGACGATGATCGTATCCATGACGGCCGAGGCGACGGCGTTGCCCGCGTCGTCCTCGACGAGCGCGTAGACCGTCGTGACGCCGTTGGCGGTATTCAGGAAGTTCGTCGAGAGGGTGGTGTAGAAGGAGTCGGAGTAGAGCCCGTAGATCCGCTTGGTGTAGACGTAGAGCGCGGAGTCGCTGAAGTCGACCGTGCGGGTGTCGTTCCCCAGGATCGTGTACTGGGTCTCGGGCGCCAGGAGGTAGCGGAAGAGGCCGTTCGGGTTCGTGTCCCGCGCGCCCGCGCCCTGGCTGTCGAGGCGGACGAGGACCCGCAGGGTGTCGGTCGCGTAGGTTCCGAGGTTCAGCAGGCGCGAAACCGTGTCGATGGCGGGACGCTGGCGATCAACGTACATGAGCACCGTGTCCGAGACCGCGGGCAGGGCCGGGGCCGTGTCGAAGAGCGTCACCCGGATCGGGTTGTTCGCCCCCTCGACCAGGGGCATCGGGAAGTCGACCTGGGAAGTGCCGCCGCCCGCGACGAAGGTCGTGCAGACCGCGACGCGAACGTTGTTCAGGTAGATCTCGGCCGAATCGGCGTAGCCCGAGAGGTCCTGGATGCGCACGCGCACGGCCGGAATCGTCGTCTCGGTGATGGTCAGGATGGAGCGCGTACCGCGCCCGATGGAATCGGGCAACCACTGGCTGTTGAGGAAGGACTGGGACTCGCGGTCGAAGGAGGAACTGCCGGGACCGGCCCAGCCGCGGAAGGTCATTCCTCCGACGATGAGGGTGCGGGCGGGAGAGACGAGCGAAGCATATGAGCCGGAGTTGCCGCGCGTGTCGACGGCGGCGATGTAGTAGATGAAGGAGTCGCCGATGGCCACGAAGGAATCGGGAATGACGAAGGAATAAGTGCGGGTTTTGCCCGTGTCCGACGTGGTGCCCGGATACTGACGGTAGCCGTGGGCGCTCTGACCGCCGGCGTTCGTGCCCGTGTCGGCGTAGAGAATGACCGACTGGTAGCCGGCCACGGCCGAGGAGTCGAAGACGACCGAGGTGATCGTCTTGCCCGTGCCCCGCGCGAAAACGACGCCGGGAACCGTCGGCGCCGCGACCGTCGGCGCTGCCGCATCGGGACCGAGGATGACGACGGAGGTTGCGGAGAAGGAGTCCATCGTGCTGATACGAATAGCCGCTGCCGTATTCTTCAAGTAGTTGACGCCCGGATCATCAGGCGCGATGAATTGAATGCGGGTCGCGCCCTGACCTACAAACCGAAGACGCGCACCGACTATGGTGTCAGTCGCGATTCCGGTGGGATAAGTCGCATTCGTCACAAGATCGCCGCGATTCGTATATGTCAATTGACCGTTGTTCGTGTCCGATTGCGCGCCAATATAGGATTTATTGTTCTCCGCGAATACATTCCCGTTCGTGACATCAAGTGCTGGATGGAAGAAATTGACGACTTCCGAGTCGTAAAGAATCTTCACTGATATGGATCCGAAATCCGTCAGATTACTCGTGTTAGAACGCACAGCGACCGTTACTGAATCGCCGATCTGTCCGTTTCTAGGTTGCGGATCAAGATAGATCTGTGGAGCAACTTGCGCGTAAAGTGGTGTCGTGAACAGCACGATAACCATGACAATCAAACCCAGCCGTTTCACAGAAACCACCTCACCTTCGAAAAGAATGATCTCACTTGAATCACGATTCCAAGGATCGCAAATAGCGCAGGAAAATATCGATATCTTCCCCCGAAATGATGCCATCGCTTGTTCGATTCTCATATGTGCGCGATGAGTCATCGGTCGTACCATAATCCGGCAGGCCGCTTAATGTCTCCAGGCCGCGTGCAATCCTAAGAATTTTATCGTAGTCATCACCCGTCACTGAACCGTCCCCGTTGAAGTCCGCACCTCTCCTCAATAACAGCAGAAACAGCCTCAGCGATATCTGGGTGCGGGAGGAATTGACGGTGTCGTTGTTCTGGTCGCGGAATACGAAGTTCGTGATGTAGATCGTGTCCTTGTTCTGGACCGTCGTGTCGCGGCCGGCAAAGAGGGTATCGTTGTTGAGCTTGCGGAACTTCAAGCCCGACAGGAGCCCGTAGAGCGCGTTCGAGAGCCCCTTGTTCGCGCTGTTCGACTGCATCCGCACACCGATCACGGTGAGCCGCGCCTGGGGCCGGGAGGAAAGGCTCTCGCCGTCGAGAATGAAGACGTACGTCTCGCTCCCGCCGGCGCCCGTTGTCAGGAGCGTGCTCTCCGTCACTGCGCTCGTGTCCACCGCGAAGGTGTCGCCAGGAAAGAGGATGTCGAACTTGAATCCCATGACATTGGTGTCAGAGGGGATGTTCAACCTGAACCCGGTGATCGACGTGGAACAGCCGGAAGCCGAGGAGAAGGTGACGGTGTCGGTCGTGGCGGAGGGGGTGACCTGGGCGGCGGCCGGGAGGGTGAGGACCGCGAGCATCAGGAGGACGAGAGCCGGAAGGGGCGAAAACACCCGCGCTTGACCCTTTGATCGAGCCCGTCCTCTTGCATTCATGATTGTTCCTCCCAGGAATCGAACGCCGGCCGGAGCCCCATCACGCCCATTCTTGGATCTTAGCCGCCCCACTGAAGTATGGCAAGAGTCCCATACTGTGAAAAACCATACTTTACGATCGCAATTCTATCGTAAAGACCTTGTTTCCCTTCACCCATCAGGGCCACCGGGCCGCACCTTACGGGCGCCGCAAATTCTCCCTGGCGTCATCCTTGGCCGGGGACCTCTTCCCCGGCGGTGGAACGGGCGCCGAGATGACCGGTTCGCGAGCCGCCGACTTCCGTTCGAACTTTCTCAGGCCGGTCTGGAGCGTCAGCTGGTCCACGTCGGAGATGGACAGGAAATCGCAAGCCCCGAAGTAGAGGTAGGCCGGGTCCTTCCGGCAGGCCTCGATCCGGATGATCCTCACGAGGATCTCGTCGACGACGACCCCCTTCGCCTCGAAACGGCACTCGAAGGGTTGCCGGATCAGGGCCTCGAGAGCCGCCACGCCCAGCCGCGGATCGCTCGAGCGGAACCCGAGACCATTCTCCGAGATCCCGATGGCCACGGCGGTGAATTCGATCGAACGGTCCCTTTTGCCGATCAGGCGGACCGGAACGACGATCGAGGTCTCTTCGGGCGTTCCCGGCCGGACGCCGCTGTTCAGCGTGTCCACTGAATCAGCCCGCGGAATACCGGTTGAGCTTGTAGGTGATGTGTTCGAAGGCGATGGAGAGGTCGACGGAGTAAAGGGCGATCTCGGGAGGAATGTTCAAGCGAACCGGAGCGAAGTTGACGATACCCGAAAAACCGGCCTTGATCGCGCGCTCGCAGATCGCGTGGGCCTCCGAGGCCGGCACCGTGATGACCGCGATGGAGGCGCCGGTCCGCTCGCGGATCGTCTCGACGTCGTCGAGCGACTCGATGACCAGGTCCCCGATCCGCGCCCCGACCTTGCGCGGGTCGGTGTCCACGATGCCCGCGATCCGGATGTTGTGCCGCTCGAACCCCCGGTAACCCGCCAGGGCGCGCCCCAGCGAACCGGCGCCGAAGATCACGGCGGGCCAATGCCGGTCCAGGCCGAGAATCAGCTTCAATTTCTCGACGAGTCCGCTCACCGAATATCCCCGCCCGCGGACACCGAAAGACCCGAAGAAGGAGAGATCCTTCCGGACTTGCGTATCCTTGATGGCGGCGAGTTCGGCGAGCTTCGCGGAGGAGACCGTCTCGGTCTTCTCCTCCGCCAGGGCCTCGAGTTGACGCAGATAGATCGAGAGGCGCCGGATGGTCGAATTAGCGATCCGATTCATGCTCACATTGTATCTCTCGGCACCGGGAAAGCCAATAGCGTATTGCGCCGAACGCGGGCGAAGACGACCGCCTGCGGTCGATGGTTTTCTCCCCGTCCCGCGCTTAAAAGGCTGAGGCCGGAGTGGCGAGCTCCGGCCTCGATGATGAATAATACCTTTCCCGTCTTCTCGGAGGGCGAGAAGTTTCGGTAATACATTGATCGGCAG
>CAZWVM010000164.1:0-8198 GCA_964637705.1 uncultured bacterium | reverse complement strand
CTTGCCGTCGCGGCTCCACGTCGGGTAGAAGATGAAGTGCGAGTCGTCGTCCGTGCTCGCGATCGACGTCAGCGTTCCGAACGTCGTCCGCACGCCCGATTCAGACGGATCGAGCCAGGAGATGTAGGGCGAATCGCGCAGGATCGATCCGTCGACGTCCACCGTGATCTTCGACGCCGTCGTGCTTCGCGAGACGACGGTGAAGGTCGCCACGCCGTTGGCGTCGGTCACGGCCGAGGACGGGGCGATCGTGTCGAGGGCGTTCTTCGAGGAGGAGATCGTGACGGTGCGGCCGGAGAGGGCGGAACCGGCGGTGTTCAGGACGATCACCTGGACGATCGCGGTGTCGATGCCGTCGGCGATCGCCTGCGTCACGTTCACCTGCGAGCTGTCGAGCGACAGCGAGGTCGCCTCGCGCAGGTAGATCGAGTCCGCGCTCTGGATCGATCCCCGATACCGGACGATCAGGGTCGCCGTGTCGTCCTTGTTTCCCGTGTCGACGGTGAGGGAGGTCGTGAGAAGCCCCGCGGTGAAGGTGACGGTCGCCGGCGAGACGGTGGGCGTCACCGACCCGGCCTGGACGATGATCGTCGTGCAGAGCCCCGTGAAGGTGGTCACGGTCTCGCCGCTCTGGGTCACCATCGCCGCGTTCACCGTGAAGCCCGCGCCGATCGCGACGCTGTCGGGGGCGTGGAGCTGGATGACGGCGTTCGGCGAGGTGCAGTTGTCAGGGGCGGGCGTCGGCAGGGGACCCGGAGAGGGACGCGTGAAGGTGCGGTAGCGGTTCGCCCCGTCCGGCGCCCGGCCGTAGGACTGGTCGTCGGCGATGCCGCCCGGATAGACCAGCACGGCCACCGTGCTCCCGTTGTTGTCGACGAGATAGACCGTGCCGCCGGTGTTGACCAGACCGCCATTCCACAGGCCCGTAAGACTCGTCTGTGTCTCGACGTGGCTGTCCATCGCGTCGAAGTGGTAGGACTTGCTGTTGCCACTCGTGGCGCGATACACCGTGACCCATCCGTAGCCGGGGAGCGTTCCCGCGAGAGTGATCCCGCTCGCCGATCCGCTCACGAAGAGCTTGTAGCCCTCGATCGTCAGGTCGTTCGGATAGGCGTTGTAGAGCTGGACCCACTCGTCGTAATTCTCGTGGGGGGCACCGCCGCCGTCCCAGTCGATGCCGGCGGGGTCGGGGTTGGGAAGAACCTCGCTCACCCGGTAGCCCGTGTCCGAAAGCACCGTCAAAGCGCAGGTGCCGGTCCTGGTGGCCGAGGTCGTCGTCAGGGTCACCGCCCCCGGCGCCGCGCCGATGATCACGCTGAAGGTCGTCTCTCCGTTGTCCGAGGCGGTCCAGGTGAAGGACGAGGGGTAGGCCTCGGAATCGCTGAGCGTGATCGTCGCGGCCCCGGTGTGGCTCGTGATCGTGTAGTTACCCTTGTCCTGCGCCGTGATCGTGAGTTCGATCGCGTCGCCCTCGTTCAGGTAATACGTCGAAGGAACGACGAGGAAATGGTCGAGCGTTCCGGTGGTGGCCGAGGATTTCTTCACGTCGGTGGAGCCGACCCATTGCACGGTCAGCGAGTCTCCCGGCTCCGCCAGGATGATCCTCATCCCGTCGTTCGACTCCTGGGGCGAGGTCGCCGCGTAGCACTCCCCGATGAAGGTGCCCGTGTTGTTCCCGGTCTCCTTGAGGGTGACCACGATCCCCGTGGGATCCGTGTCCGAGAAGACGAAGACGTTCGTGGTGTTCACCGCGGCCGCGTCGGCGTCGGTACCGGCCAGGGTGATGTAGATCGTGTCCCCGGCGACGAAGGTGTCGCCGGCGTTCGGTCCCGAAGGCGCGGAGGAGGTCTTCAGGGTGATCGTGGCCGGGGCGGTCGGCCAGGTGTTCAGGCGGTTCGAGAAGCCGTCGGAGTAGCGGTAGGAATCGGTCGCTCCGGCCGCGCTGATCGTGGACCACTCGGACGTGATGTCCAGGTCCTCGCGCTCGTCGGTCCGGTAGAACGATCGCCCGACGTTGGCCGCCGCGTCGGAGGGGAAGTTCAGGGTCAGGTCCTTGCGCCAGATCGCCGCGCCCCAGGCGTCGGTGTCGGAGAGCTGGGAGTCGGATGTCGCTCCGCGCTCCGCGCCCACGAAGTCCAGGACCGTCGTCGAATCCTTCGTGGTGCTGTTGTAGAGCCCCAGTGAGAGCGTCCACTCGGCCGCGCTCGAGGCCGAGTGCGGGATCGCGTCCTCGTAGTCCGAAAGCGGCGGCACCGCGTTGATCGCGTAGAGGTGCGCCGCGCCGTCCGTGTCCCCGAAGTTCGTGTCGTTGACGCCGGTCTTGTTGAGGTGCAGAACGACGAACTTGCCGGCCGGCAGGTTGAGGGCCGGGAAGGTGTAGGTCTGGACGTCGGTGTACGTGACGATCTTCAGCGTGTAATTCGTGAGGTCGCGCACGGACCATCCGCGGTTGTGGATCTCGATATACTCGTCGCGGTCGATCGTCGTCGACGGCCGATTGTCGTCGTTGACGAGGAACTCCGAGAGGACGAGGTGGGTGTCCGGCACGGGCACGGTCGAGCAGGACCCGCTCTTGCCCGTCGCCGTCGTGCAGGTCACCGTGATCAAACCGACGCCGGACAGCTGGACCGGGAAGGTCGTGTCGCCCGCGTCCGCCGCAATGAAGGTCACGCTGGCCGGCGTGATCGCGTAGGAGTCGACGTTCAGGTAGACCGTGCCCGTGAACGTGGAGGCCGTGTTGCCGAAGCGGTCGCTCGCGCGGACGCGCAGGCTCGTGTTCGCGGAGCGGATCACCTTCGAAGGCATCAGGACCTCGAAGGAGTCGTGCGGCGCCTGGACCGAGATCGTGAAGGTGCCGGTCCGGTTGGAGGAGGAGGTGAGCGTGCAGGTGACCGAACCCGAGGCGCCCACGATCGCCGCGCTGCAGTTCGTGTCGCCCTCGACCAGTCCGCCCGGCGGTTCGAAGGTGAAGTGGACGTATTGCGGCACGATGACGCCGGTCGAGACCGTGAGCTGCGGGCGCAGTCGCGCGCCGACGATCGTGTCGTTGCGGGCGTCGATGGCCTCCACGAAGATGTTGAAGGAGTCGCCGCCCGTCACCGTCGCCATGTTCGGCGTGATGACATAGCGCGCGAGCGGCATGTTGCCCGGGGTCTGGCTGTCGAGCGACCAGTCTGCGCTCGTGTTGTTGTCCGAGAAGGAGAGGTCGCGGCGGAGCGAGGCGCCGTCGCGCAGAATGCCGCTGTTCGAGGCCGTGCTCGCCGGCGTGTTGTCCGGTCCCCATTGACCGGCTGTCACCAGGAGTTGGATCATGTCGGCGATCTCGGCGCCTAGGGCCGTCGATTGGTCGCTCCAGGCGACCGCGTCCCGGGTGTCGGAGGCGGTTGTGGAGACCAGTTGGATCGTGCCGCGCGTGTTGGTGAAGCCGGCCGAATTCGTCGTCGTCGTGTAGGTCTTCGCCCGGCTGTCCGTCCCGTCCGTCGCCTCGTCCGTGCCTTCGGACTGGAAGTAGAGTGTGACGAAGGAACTCTCGGAGACGATCAGGTCCCCGAAGGTCTTGCGCAGTTGCGCGCGGTTCCCCGAGGTCTGGACGTAGACCTTCCAGTTCTTCAGGTTCACGGGCGCGCCGCCGGAGTTGTCGTCCTTGATGAAGAACTCGACGAAGCAGGAGTCGGTCGTGTCGTCGTAGTAGCCGAGCCCGAACTCGCTGATCACGATCACCGGGAAGAGCGGAGAAGCGCTCGCCGAGGCGCTGTAGTAGCCCTCGTTGAGATGCGGCGTCACGTCGTCGTAGGCCGTGACGACGTAGTACCAGGTCGTGCCCGCCGTCAGGCCCGAGTCGTTGAACTTGTCCGTGCCCGCGGGGACCGAACCGAGGTAGCCCCAGAGCGTCGTCTCCGCGCTCACCGAGCGGTAGACGCGATAGCCCGCGAGATTCGTGTTGTTCTCGTCGGTCTCTTCGTCGGCCGTGACGACGGCCCAGGAGATCGTGACCGTCTCGGAGCCCGAGGAGGCGGCCGCGACCGTGTCGGGCGCGGCCGGCGCCACCGAGTCCGTCGTGACCGTCGTGTCCATGGGGCCGAGGCGGAAGGGCAGGTAGTCCACCGAACGGCCCTCGTCGCCGTACATGTAGCTCTTGATGACCGACGTGTCGCGCGTGCCCCAGTAGTTCCGCTCCGCGGGGAGGTTGGCGACCATCGAGTAGAGGCCGTTGGTTGCTCCGGAGCGGAGGAAGATGCTGTTCTTCGCGAAGGTCAGGCTCGCGGTGCCCGCCTGCACGGCGAACTGCGCGCCGGCGTTGGAGTCGGACTGGTTGCCGACGAGGTGGACGCCCGAGACTCCGTCCACGCTGAAACCGTCGCCCCGGCAGTTGTAGGCCCGGTTGGAGTAGAGCCTGTTGTCGTTCTGGGCGACGTAGAAGCCCACCGTGTGCGCGCCCGAGCAGGTGTTGAACTTGAAGAGGTTGTTGACCGACGTTCCCAGGATCGCGAAACCCGAGAAGAGGCTCGTCTCCGCCCGGTTGCCCGAGAAGACGTTCCCGTCGGCGTCCTCGACCTTGTAGGCGTCGTTGCCCGATCCCACCGAGGTGCAGGCCGTGACCTGGCAGTTGTCGGCGCTGGAGAGGTTGAAGCTGGCGTTGGCCGGATACTCCGCCCGGCATTCCGTGATCGACATGCCGCTCCCGGAGAGCAACAGGAAGGCCTGCTGGGTGGCGTATCGCGAGAGGCAGTGCCTGAGCGTCGAGCCGTTGGCGTTCATGTAGAAGCCCTGGGAACCCGAGGAGAGCGCCGTGCAGGAGGTGTAGACGTTGTTCACCGACCCGCCCAGGGCCGAGAATCCGGAGAGCGTCCCGCCGGAGGTCGAGTCGGAGTGGAAGCCGTTCGAGTCCGATCCGTTGTCGCACTTGAAACCGTCGTTGCCGTGCCCGGTCGTGAAGTTGGAGGTGAAGTTGTTTCCGTCCGAAGTCTCCAGGAAGAAGCCCGCCCCGGTCGCGCCGGAGACCTGGTTCAGTCGGAAGACGTTCGTGCAGGACTGCTGGGTCAGGTTGAATCCGTAGGAATTCGGATCGACGACCCGGTTCGAGATGAAGAGGTTGCGGCAGGCGGTCTCCTGCAGTTTGAACCCGGCGTTCCCGGCGACATCGCCGGGGCTGTTGACGGTGCACTGGAGGTAGGTATCGTCGTTGTTGTAGATGAGGAAGCCGTTGTCCTTCGAATTGTCGATGTAGACCTGCTCGAAGGTGTTTCCGCCGCCGCCGTCGGAGTAGATTCCCGTCGAGTCCACGACGCTCGTGCATCCGAAGACGCGGATGCCCGTGCTGCCGCCGCCGATGACGAATCCGGCCGCCGTGTTCTGTCGCGTCGTGCAGCCTTCGACGTAGCAATTTGTCACGTTCTCCAGCTTGATCCCGTCCACCTTCGACCGTTCCACGTGGTTGCCGCGGAGCGTCGCGCGCGCCAGGTTCAGGACGTGGATGCCCACGTCGTTGGCGAGGGAGACCGTGTTGGTGTCGAGCGTGCAGTCGTTCGAGCCTTCGATGAAGATCCCCTTGTCGGTTCCGCCGTTGACGATATTCCGCGTGAGGGTGCACTGGTGGCTCTTCACGTAGAAGGCGTCCCATCCCGGGTTCGTCACCGTGTTCGACTCGAAGACGTTGCACCAGGCGTCATACTGGTCGTCCGAGAGGTAGAAACCCTGGGCGCCGTCGCTCGTCGAGGTGTTCTCGCGGAAGGTGTTGTAGGACGAGGTGTTCTCGATGACGTAGCCGGCGCCGGTGTTCGAGCTCGAGGCGTTCCGGTAGAGCATGTTGCCGACGGCGTAGTTCTCGAGCAGGTAGCCCTTGAGGTTCCCCGTCGAGACGTTCTCGCGCAGGATGTTCGAATCGGAGGCGGCCACGAGCGCGTAGCCGTAGGAACCGTTGGCGTCGGCGAGGTTGCCGTGGAGGGTGGAGAAGTTGGCGTCGCCGAGGTAGAAGCCGTAGGTCGTCTGGTTGTCGGCTCGGCAGTTCGTGACCGCGTTCGAATCGGACGAGGTTTCGAGAATGATGCCGATGTTGTTGTTCGCGGTGGCGCGAACCCTCGTGATCTCGCCCGTGTCGATGAAGCGGAAATAGAGGCCGAAGTAGCCGTTCTTCACCTGGAGATCGCGCACGGTCACGTAGGCCGCTCCGGTGCAGAACATCGACCGGAAGTTCTCCTGCGTCGTCGAGCCGAAGTCGACGACCGTCTTGCCGGAATCGACGCCCAGGATCCAGACGCTGCTCTTTCCGACGAGCGAGAGCGTCTCGCCGGGCGTGAAGGTCCCGGCGTCGATGTAGACCGTGTCACCTGAGGTGATGTGGGGCCAGACGGCGTTCAGGGTCAGGCGGGGTTTGCCCGGCAGGAGCCCGTGGTTGGCGTCCACTCCGACCGCTCCGGTGAAGGAATCGTTGCCGTCGTAGGTGCCGTCATTGACATACCACTTGTTCGCACCCGAGGTGTCTCCCGTGTAGGCCCGCGCCGTGTCCGAATACCAGCTTTCGTTCACCGTGTCCGTCGCGTCGTAGGCCGTGACGCGGTAATGGTAGTCCTCCATCACCTGGCAGTTCGAATCGCTGAAGGTGAGCGTGCCGGCGGCGACCGAACCGCGGTATTCCCACAGGGCGGTGTCGCCCTGCTCCGACCGGTAGATCCGATAGCCGGCCAGGTTCACGGCGAAATCGTTCGCCTCCTCGTCCGTCGCGACCGCGTCCCAGGTGACCGTCACGTTCTCGATGAGTCCCGAGGCCGCCACGTTCGACGGCGCCGAGGGCGCGTAGGTGTCGGCTCCGGCCTGGGTGTCGACCGGACCGAGCCGGAAGGGCGCGAATGAGACGGCGCCGGCATGGGTGCCCGAGATCGCGGCCTGGATGGCGACGGAATCGCGCGTGCCCCACCAGTTACGCGTCGCCGTCATGCCCGCCGCCTGCTCGCCCTGCAGTTTCGTCGCGTCCAGCAGGTTGTTCCGCGTGATGGTCATCGTCGAGACGTTGCCGTAGTAGATGCCCGCGTTCGTGTTGCCGCTGAAGTGGTTGCCGAAGACCAGGTTGTTCGCGCCGCCCAGTTCCGACGTCGCGAGTCCGCTCTGCGAATTGCTCCTCAGGACGTTGTTCGAGACCGTGATGACCGTGGAGTAGGCCGGGCCGCCGATCCAGATGCCGTTCGCCGTGTTCGTCTCGCAGTCGTTGGCGTGGATGAGGAGACTGCGGGCCTGCCAGACGCCGATGCCGTTGTTGCCGTTGGCGGCGACATAGTTGCCCGAGACGACGCAGGAGTCGGACCAGTTGCCGACGAGGATGCCGTCGTTGCCGTTCGCGTAGACGCTGTTCCCCACGACGCGCGTCCCCGTGTCGTCGTATTCCAGCTGGATCCCCTTGGCCGCGTTGTTGCGCACCACGTTCGACTCGATCAGGCAGTTCCGCGAGCTGATGATGTAGATCCCGGCCGCGCCGCCCGAACTGTTGGAATGGACGAGGGACCGGCTGATCGTCGAGTAGGGGGCATTGTCGAACTTCACGCCGTAGCCGAAGACCGAGGCGGTCGAGGTGCAGTAGGTCATCTTGTTGCCGTAGGAATTCTCCTCGAAGGCGAAGCCCTCGTTGGCGTTCTGCTCCGACAGGTCCAGCGTGAAGACGTTCGAGCAGGCGGCCCCGAAGACGCGGACGCCGTGGCCGGGAGAGCCCGTGTTGCCGATGATCCAGTTGCGTGTCGAGGTACAGGCGCTGCCGGAGGCGTAGTAGACCATGCCGTGCCAGCCGTTGTAGGCCGCCAGGTTGGAGTCGAACCGGTTCTCCTTAGCGTCGATCCAGAAGCCGCAGGACTTGTTCTCGCGGGAGACATTGCCGTGGAAGGTGTTGAAGTTCGCCCCGTTCACCAGGGAGAAACCGGCCGACTCGCTCTGGCGCGCCTGGCAGTAGCGGAAGACGTTCGAATCGCCGCCGTTCACGATGAAGTTGTCCTGGCCCGCCGATCCGCCGTTCAGGCCGTTCGACTCCGCGAGGCAGTACGAGAGCGTGTTGGTGTCGGTGAGGATCTGGAATCCGTGGTCCTGGTTCGTGGTTGCCGTGTCGGCGTTGAAGGAGATGTGGTTCGCGCCGCTCTGCACGCGGAAGCCATTGTCGCCGTTCCCGTAGGAGCGGTTCGAGTTGAAGGTGATCGAGTCGGCGTCGGAGACGCAGAAGC
>CAZWVM010000163.1:0-8312 GCA_964637705.1 uncultured bacterium | reverse complement strand
TCTGCATCCCCAACTGCGACAAGATCGTGCCCGGCATGATGATGGCCGCGATGCGGGTCAACGTCCCGACGATCTTCGTCTCCGGCGGCCCCATGGCCGCGGGCCGGACGCAGGACGGCCGCGCGGTCGACCTCATCTCCGTCTTCGAGGGCGTCGCGAAGCACAAGCAGGGCGCCCTCTCCGAGAGCGAGCTGAAGGAGCTCGAGGACACCGGCTGCCCGACCTGCGGCTCCTGCTCCGGCATGTTCACCGCCAACTCCATGAACTGCCTCTGCGAGGCGCTCGGCATCGCCCTCCCGGGCAACGGCACGATCCTCGCCGGCCGCATCGACAACCTCAACCCGGCCCGGGTGGAATTGTGGAAGGCCGCCGGTCGCCGCATCGTCGAACTCGTCCGCGACGACGTGAAGCCGCGCGACATCATGACGGAAGCGGCCTTCGACAACGCCTACGCCCTCGACATCGCCATGGGCGGTTCCACCAACACCGTGCTCCACGGGCTCGCCGTGGCCCTCGAGGGCGGCGTGCGTTACTCCCTCGAGAGGCTCGACGCGCTCTCCCGCCGCGTGCCCACCCTCTGCAAGGTCTCGCCCTCGTCGACCTACCACGTCGAGGACGTCGACCGCGCGGGCGGCATCCCGGCCATCCTGCACGAGCTCTCGAAAAAGCCCGGCCTCCTCGACCTCTCCTGCCGCACCGTGAGTGGGAAGACGATCGGTGAGATCATCGAGGGCCGGGGGACGAAGGACCCGGAGTGCATCCGCACGCTTGAGAATCCCTACTCGAAGGACGGCGGCCTCGCCGTCCTCTTCGGGTCCCTCGCCCCGCAGGGCGCGGTGGTGAAGACCGCGGGCGTCGGCGAGAAGATGCTCGTGCACGAGGGTCCGGCCGTCGTCTTCGAATCGCAGGAGGACGCCTGCCGCGGGATCCTCGCCGGCGAGGTGAAGCACGGCGACGTCGTCGTGATCCGCTACGAGGGTCCCAAGGGCGGTCCCGGCATGCAGGAGATGCTCGCCCCGACCTCCTACATCATGGGCCAGGGCCTCGGCAACTCCGTCGCGCTCGTCACCGACGGCCGCTTCTCCGGGGGCACGCGCGGCGCCTGCGTCGGGCACGTCTCGCCCGAGGCGCAGGAGGGCGGCCCCATCGCCCTCGTCAGGCCCGGCGACCGCATCCGCGTCGACATCACGGGCCGAAAGCTCGAACTGCTCGTCGACGAGAGCGAACTCGCGAAGCGCCGCGCCGCCTGGAAGCCGATCCCGCCCCGCATCGATTACGGCTACCTCGCGCGTTACACGCGCATGGCGACATCCGCGAGCGAAGGGGCGGTCCTGCGGGTTCCCTGAACGCGTACGGCGGCGTGGCGGGGTCGTCGTCGGCGCACCGGGCGCGCGTCCCGGGGCGCCGACGCCCGCGATCCTCGCGTGACCGGGCGGTGACGTGACCGGGTCCGAACCGCTCCCGGGGCCCGCCGTCCCGCGCTCCGTCCTCTTCACCGTCTTCCTCGTCGTCCTCATGGACCTCGTCGGTTTCGGCATCGTGCTCCCGCTCCTGCCCTTCTTCGCGCGCAGCCTTGCGGCGTCGCCCCTCACGGTGGGTCTGCTCTTCAGCACCTTCTCCGTCACGCAGCTCCTCTTCTCGCCGCTCTGGGGCCGCATCTCCGACCGGCTCGGCCGGCGGACCGTCATGATCGTCAGCACGCTCGGCTCCGCCATCAGCTACTTCGTCTTCGCGCTCGCGGAGGATCTCCCCCTGCTCTTCCTCGCGCGATTCCTCTCGGGCGCCATGGCCGGCAACATCTCCGCGGCCCAGGCCACGATCGCGGACGTGACGGAGGAAAAGGAGCGCGCGGGCGGCATGGGCATCCTCGGCGCGGCCTTCGGGATCGGCTTCGTCACCGGGCCGGCGCTCGCCACGGCGATCCTGCAGGCGGAGCCCGAGCGGTGGGCCGCCCGGCTCGGGGCCCCGGCGGCGGCGGCGTGGCTCGCGAGCCATCCCTACGCGGCGCCGGGACTCGTCGCGTCGTTCATCGGGCTGGCGAGCTTCCTCTTCGTGCTCCTGCGCTTTCCGGAGACGCGCCGCGCCCGCGCGGCCGGCCCCGGCGCCGGCGCGTGGAAGCTTCTCGTGACGGCCCCGCCGGCGCTCGCGCGCCTCTTCTTCCTCACCTTCCTTTTCGCCTTCTGCCACGCGGCGATGTACAGCGTCTTTCCGCTCTTCTGCGACGCCGAGCTCGGCATGACCGCGCAGGAGGTCGGGCGACAGTACATCCTCATCGGGATCGTGGCGGTCGTCGTCCAGGGGATGCTCATGAAAGGGCTCGTGGCGCGCTTCGGCGAGGAGAGCCTCTTCCGCTCGGGCGTCCTGCTCCTCGGGGCGGGCTACATCCTCCTGCCCTTCTCGCGCGAGCCCCTCCACGTCTCGATCTGCCTCGGCATGACCGCGACCGCCAACAGCCTCCTCGGACCGCCGCTCATGAGCCGCGTCTCGAAGGAGGCGCCGGCCGAACGCATGGGACTCACGATGGGCGTCGCGCAGGGGCTCTCCGGTCTCGGCCGCGCGCTCGGCCCGGCCTGGGGCGGCTGGCTCTTCGGCTTCGCCCCCTTCCTTCCTTTTCATCTCACCGCGCTGGGACTGCTCGCGGCGGTGCGCCGCGGCCGGCGGAAAGACCTCTAGCGGAAGATCCGCCAGGCGCTCGAGTCGGAGGTTTGCAGCCTCAAGACCAGCTCGAACCGGCTCGCGCCCGCGCGCGCCGCGTAGGCCGAGGGGATGATCGTCTGCACCGGCTCGGCGTAGACGCGGCCCGGCTTCATCCGCGGCGGCGGCAGGTTCCAGTGGAGGGGCGCGAAGGGGGTCGAAAGGAGAGGGAGGGTGTCCATCATGAGCACGATCTCTCCGAGCACGGTATCGGCGGCGGTCCCGGTCCCGCGCCGGAAGACGACCGACAGGGGGATCGGCACGCCGACATCGAATCGGGCGGGCGAATCGACGCGCAGGACCTCGATGCCGCCCAGGGAGAGAAGCGGTTCCCCGCCGGGCGCGAGAGTGTCGCCCGACGTCTCCGGGTCGAGCGCGGGTCCCACCCGCCAGTGCAGCGCCTCCATGACGAGAGAGTGGTCGCGCCCGAGATCCCGCGAGGGCGCCATGCACCAGGTCCGCCCCTCGCGCCATGTCGGCCCCGGCGTCTCGTAGGTGGTGTCGAGCTCGACGTCGACGTTCGTCCCGGTTCCCTCGACGAGCTGGAAATACTTGAGCGCGGGGTAGAAGCGCCAGTCGGCCCAGACGAGGTTCCGCTCGCGGTCCGCGTCGTGTCGCGCGAGCACGGCCCGGGAGACGTCGAGCGGCAGGGAGTCGTAGGCCGCCGCCATCATGCCGCCCGCGAGCAGGCGTCCCGCCGCCGCGACGAAGAGGAAGGCCAGCGAGAGCGCGCGGTCGGCCTGCAGGGTCAGTCGCGCGCTTTCGCGGAGGAGCCGGTATCCGGCGCCGGCGAGCCAGGCGACGGGAACGAGGGCCGGCATGAGGAAGACCTCGGGATCGAGCACGCGGTAGTTTGCCGCGTGGAAGACCGTGACGGCGATGATGCCGGAAAAGAGGAGAGACCGCGCGAGTCTCGCGCGCGCGAGGGCGAAGAGCCCCGCCGCCGCGAGGATCACGCCGACGAGGGGGAATCCGAAGGCGAGCTTCAGGGGCAGGAGCCAGAGATTACGCACGGCTTCGTCGAAGGGCACGGCGAAGAGCAGCTTCTTGAAGGGGCCTCCGGAGACGACGCGCAGAAGGGCCCTCGCGTCCTCGATGCCCGGCCACCAGATGACCGGGAGATTCTCGCGCGACGAGAGGATCGGCAGCGCCAGGTAGAGGAGGGGACCTGCGAGGAGGTAAGCCGCAGGGCGGACCCAGAGGGCCGGCGGCTCGCGCCGCGTCACCCAGGCCACGAAGGGAAGGATGAGAGGCAGGAGGATGAGCAGGCCCACGTGGTGTGCGAGCGTCAAGCCGACCAGGAACGCGACGGCGCGCCGCGCGCGTCCCGACGACGGAGAGGCCTCGAGCGCGACCAGGGCCGCGATGAGCGAGGCGAGAAGCGCGGTCGTCAGGCTGTAGACCTCCACCCGCGTCGAGGCGTCCCAGAAGCCCTGGCCGAAGAGGAGCGTCCCGGCGGCGATCGCGGCGGCGCCTTCGCCATCCGATCTCTTCACCCCGGCATGGACGACCGCGACGGCCAGCGCGCCGCAGAGAATGGAGAACATGACGAGCCCGCGGCCGGGCACGGGGGAGAGCGCCGAGAAGAGCCGGCCGGCGACCAGGTAGAGCGGGTAGCCCGGCGGATGGACCATGGCGAGGAGCCGCGCGCCCGCGGAGAGCTCGGCCGCGTCCTCCGTCCCCAGTCCAGGCGCCGAGGCGGCGAGGAGGAGCAGAAAGGCGAAGAGGCCGAAGAGGATCGTGGTTCGCATCGACTACATCGTAGAAGCGGGTGCGCTTACTGGCAACGATTCCGCCCGCAAGACCCGCCCCGCGCGCTCTCCGGTCAAGACACCGTCCACGACGGCCGGGACGCCGTTGACCCAGACGCCGAGAATCCCGCGCGGCGCGGCCCGCGGGGTCCGGAAGCTGGCCCGATCCGCGATGGAGCCCGGATCGAACGCCACGAGGTCAGCCTTGAGACCGGGTGCGATCCGGCCGCGGTCACGAATCCCCAGACGCTCGGCCGGAAGCGCAGTCATGCGGCGCACCGCCTCTTCGAGCGAGAGAAGCTCCCCGCCCCGCACGTATCGCGCCAGGACGCGTGGAAAGGTGCCGAAGGCCCGGGGGTGGGGACGGTCGGAGGAGAGGGGTCCGGTCGTGTTGCGGTTCGAGGCGTCGGAGCCGATGGCCGCGTAGGGTTCGCGAAGGAAGAGCCGGAGGTTGGATTCCGACAACTCGTCGAAGGCCGCCGACGTGGCGGGGTCCGCCTCCAGGATCGCGGCGATGCAGTCGGCGGCGTCCGGCCCGAGCTCGGCGATCGTCCGGCCCGCGGCCCCCGGAAGGAGCGAGGAGAGGATGCGGACGCGCCGTGGCCAGTGGGGATCGCGGGAGACCAGGTCCCGGACGGCCCGCCTGACCCGGTCGGCGTCGTGCGTCCCGGAAAGCCCGATGCCGGCCGCGAGCTCGGTGGCGGCGGAGGTGTAGGGATAGAGATCCATTGCGGCGTCGAGGCCCCCGGATCGCGCCCTTCGCATCAGTTCTCGCAGGCGCCGGGCTTTCGCCCAATGGGGGCGCCCCCAGGCCTTGACGTGGGCGTATTGGAAGCGGACGCGCGCGCGGCGAACGGTGTCGAGAGCCTCCTCGAGCGATTCCACGACGCGGTCCCGCTCGTCGCGGATGTGCGCGGCATACAGGCGCCCCGCTTCCGCAACCGGGGCGACAGCGGCGTCCATTTCAAGCGGATCGACGTGCCGTGCCGGCGCGTAGAAGAGCCCGGAGGAGAGGCCGAAGGCCCCGGCGGAGAGCGCCTCGGAGACGCATTTCGCGAGGCTCGATCGTTCGCGCGCCAGGGCCGCCCGGTCGGGAGGAACGCCGGCGAAGGAGCGCAACGTGCCGTGCCCGGCGAGGGCGGCGACGTTGACGGCGGGGCGAGCCTCGTCGAGCGCCTCGAGATACTCGCCGAAGCCGCGCCATGACGGCTTCAGCCCGTACCGCTTCAGCCCGCGCTCCCTCCGCTCCCTCATCGCGGCCGTCAGGGGCGCGGCGGAGTAGCCGCAGTTGCCGATCACGTCCGTGGTGACGCCCTGCATGAGCTTGGACGCGGCGGAAGGATCGACGAGGAGGAAGTGGTCGGCGTGGGAGTGGATGTCGATGAAGCCGGGCGCGATGACGGGCTCCGCGTTACCGGCCGCGGTTCCGGGCTCCTCGCGCCGGACCTCGACGATCATCTCGTTCTCCACCCGGACCGAACCGCGAAAGAGGGGAGCGCCGGTGCCGTCGGCGATCACTCCCGCGAGGGTCGGCATCAGGCTCTCCGGGCGGGCTCCTCGGGGGCGGGGGTTCTCACTCAGCTCACGGGGATCGAGTTCAGGAAGGCTTCGTTCGACTCGGACTTCGTGATTTTCTCCATCAGCAGAAGCATCGCCTCGTAGGGCGAGAGCGAGCCGAGTGCGCGGCGGAGGATGCGCGTGCGCATGAGCCGGTCCGGCGGGAAGAGCCGCTCCTCGCGGCGCGTGGAGGTCTGGATGAGGTCGATGGCCGGGAAGATGCGCTGCTCGGCGAGCTTGCGGGAGAGGACGATCTCGGTGTTTCCCGTCCCCTTGAACTCCTGGAAGATGATGTCGTCCATCCGGCTGCCGGTCTCGATGAGCGCGGTCGCGACGACGGTGAGCGAGCCGCCGCGGTCGATCTTGCGGGCCGCTCCGAAGAACTTCCGGGGGCGCTGCATGGCCGCGGAGTCGAGCCCGCCGGTGAGCGTCTTTCCGCTCGACTCGGTGTACTGGTTGTAAGCCCGGGCGAGACGGGTGAGGGAGTCGAGGAAGATGACGACGTCCTTGCCCTCGAGGGCCGATTCGCGCGCCGTGATGAAGGTGTCCTCCACCGCGTGCACGTGGTCGTCGATCGTCTGGTCCGAGCACGAGGCGATCACCTCGGCCGGCACGCTCCGCCGGAAGTCCGTCACCTCCTCGGGCCGCTCGTCGACGAGCAGGCAGATCACGCGGACCTCGGGATGATTGACGTTCAGGGCATGGGCGAGCTTCTGGAGGAGGATGGTCTTGCCGGTTTTCGGGGGCGCGACGACCATCGCGCGCTGGCCGCGTCCGATCGGGGCGAAGAGGTCGATGAGCCGCGTGGTCATCTCGTCCTTCGTGGTCTCGAAGCGGAAGGCCTGGTGGGGATCGACCGCGACGAGGCGGTCGAAACGGCGCTCGAGGTCCCGGATCAGGTCCATTCGCTCGCGGTTGGAGCGGTGTCGATGGCCCCGGTGCCCGTCCGGCCGCCCGTCGCGCCCGCCCCCGTGATGGAACCGCTCGCGCGGACCGCGCCCGCCGTGCGGGCCTCGGTTGTCGCGCCGGTTGCGCCGGTCGAACCGGTCGCGGTGGTCGCGCGGCCGGAAGGCGCGCCCGTCGCGCGGCTGGCCGTGCCCGGGCGGGCCGCCCCGCCCCGGTTCGCTCGCGGCCGCGTCAACCGGGTCCTGCGACGGGTGGGATCCCGGGCGGCCGTCGCGCGGCCTGCGATCGTCGAAACGGCGTCGGTCGCGGTGACGGTCGTGGAAGTTCGGGCGGCCGTCGCGCTGACCGTCGCCGTTCCGTCCCCCGCCCTCGGGCCGGCCGTGCCGGTGGTTGCGGTTGCGATCGCGGAAGTGCCGGCCGTCGCGGGGCCCGTGGTTGTGACGGGGCCGGTCGCCGGGCGCATGGGGGGAGCGGGGGCCCGAGGGACGCTGACCGGACGGAGCGCCGTCCTGGACGTTGCCGCGCGTATCCTCGTCGTCGCGCGGCCGCTCCTCGCGGTCCCGGTCGTCCCGGTCGCGACCGTTCCGATCGCGATCGTTCCGATCGCGATCGTTTGGCGGACGGCCGTTCATTCGACGGTGACCGACTTGGCGAGGTTGCGGGGCTGGTCCACGTCGCAGCCCCTCAGGACGGCAATGTGGTAGGCGAGAAGCTGGAGGGGGAGCACGTTGACGAGGGGCGAGAGCAGGGGATGGGTGGCCGGGACCTCGATGACGTGGTCCGCGTGCTTCCGTATCTCCGTGTCCCCCTCCGTCGCCACCGCGATCACGCGGCCGCGCCGCGCCCGGACCTCCTGTATGTTCGAGAGGATCTTCTCGTAGGCGCTGTCGCGGGTCGCGATCACCACGACCGGCATATTCTCGTCGATCAAGGCGATCGGCCCGTGCTTCATCTCCGCGGCCGGGTAGCCCTCCGCGTGGATGTAGGAGATCTCCTTGAGCTTGAGGGCGCCTTCGAGCGCGACCGGGAAGTTGATGCCGCGCCCGAGGTAGAGGCAATTGCGCGTCCCGGCGTATTCCTTCGCGATCTTCGCGATCTCGTCGTTCATCGCGAGGATCCTCTTGAGCTTGCCCGGGATCTCCAGGAGCCCGCGCACGAGGCGCTTGCCGTCGGCGGCGGAGAGGTCGCGCTGGCGGCCCATGAGGAGGCCGATGAGCGCGAGGACGGTGATCTGGGAGGTGAAGGCCTTGGTGGAGGCCACGCCGATCTCCGGCCCGGCGTGGATGTACACGCCGCCCATCGATTCGCGCGCGATGGTGGATCCGACGACGTTGACGATGCCCAGGGAGAGCCCGCCCTTCTCCTTCGCCTCGCGCATCGCGGCGAGCGTGTCGGCCGTCTCGC
>CAZWVM010000162.1:0-8314 GCA_964637705.1 uncultured bacterium | reverse complement strand
ACTTACGCAGAGCGTAAGTGCGTATGCCTGACACCGCCTTCCGCCCCCCCCTCTTTCTCCTGTACATCGACGACTACGACCGGTCGACTCTCTACGACGTCCTCGGTCCCCACGTCACCACCTCCGATTGGCGCGCCTGCGTGGGATACCTGCGCGCACATCCCGGGCTGCCCCTCGTCTGCGAACTCTCCTCCGCGCGCGCCCTTGACACCATCCGCGCCGTCCTTGCAGACTCCGAGCTGAGCCGCTTCCCGGTGATCGCCGTGGCATGCGATCCCGAGACGACGGAGGCGGCGCGGAGGGCGGGAGCGCCGGTCATCGTCCCGGAGGGGGACACGGCCGCGATCCGCCCGCATCTCGGGAAGGAGTCCACGACATGAGCGTCAAGGCGACCTACCTCGGTCACGCGGCGGTGCTGCTCGAGGGCGGCGACCGCGCCGTCGTCATCGATCCCTTTCTGAAAGGCAATCCCTCGGCGACACGCACGCCGGAGTCGATCCGGGCCGACATCGTCTGCCTCACCCACGACCACGAGGACCATTTCGGCGACACCGAGTCCTTCCTGAAACGGGGGGCGACCTTCGTCGGTATCCACGAGTTGGCGACGCGTTTCGCGGAGACCGGTTACAAGGCCGAGGGTATGAACATCGGGGGGAGCGTGGAGGTCGCGGGGGTCCGGATCCACATGACGCACGCCCTTCACACCTGCTACACCGGGCACCCGGTCGGGTTCGTGGTGGAGATCGCGGGGAAGCAGGTTTACCACGCGGGGGACACCGGTCTCACGATGGACATGAAGCTCCTGGCGGAGTTCTTCTCGATCGACCTGGCCTTTCTTCCCATCGGCGATCGGTACACGATGGGAGCGGCCTCCGCCGCAAAGGCCGTGGAGTTCACGGGCGCGCGGAGGGCGGTGCCGATGCACTACGGCACCTGGCCCCTCATCGAGGGCAAGGTGAGGGAATTCCAGTCGAAGCTCGGGGAGAAGGCCGTGATCCTCGCGGCCGGGGAGTCGGTCGCGATCTGACGCCGACGAGGTTCCACGTCGAGCGGCGCGACCTCCGGCATCCGCGCTACCCCCCGGGCGCGTCGCCGCTCACGATCCGTTTCGCCTCCGACCTCCACATCCTCCGCGCGGGCGCCCGCCTGAGGGAATTCGAGACCTGGCTGCGCGGGTCGGATTGCGACCTCGTGCTCTTCGGCGGCGATTATCAGATGTGGCATGGGCCGCCGTCGCGGCGCGTGCGCGACCTTGTCCGCGGCGTCTTCGAGGCGGCACGGGCGAAGACCGGCGTCTTCGCCTGCGTCGGCAACCACGACGACCCGGGGCTCATCGAGGAATTGAGGAGGGATCATCGCATCCTGGAGAACGAGTCGGTCGACCTGGGCGGGGGACGCCGTCTCGCCGTCTGCGGGGACGCCTGGAGCGGCCGCGACGACGTCGAAAAGGCGATGCAGGGGATCCCGCCGGCCGCCTTCACGCTCATGCTGTCCCATTCCCCCGACATCGCGCGTCCCGCCGCGCGCGCCGGCGTCGCGGTTCTTCTCTGCGGACACACGCACGCGGGGCAGGTGAAGCTTCCGATCGTGGGCAGTCCGGTCAAGCGGGTGCGCGCCGACCGCTCCGTCTACAGGGACGATCACGTGATCGAGGGGATGAACCTCCACATCTCGAGCGGCTTCGGCTACTCGGTCATCCCGGTCCGGATCGGGTCGCGCTGCAGCGTGACGGAGATGACGATCGGGCCGGCCCAGGCCTAGCGGCCGGCCCGCGCGGTCCTCAGCCCAGCACGGCCTTGCAGACCGTGTCCACCTCGGCCTCGGTCATCCCCGGGAACATCGGCACCGAGATGATCTTCTCGCAGAGACCCTCGGAGACCGGGAAGGACCCCTTCGGGTAGCCGAGATTGGCGAAGCCGCGCATGGTGTGCACCGGCATCTCGTAGTGCAGGCCCCAGGCGATGCCCGCGGCGTCGAGCCGCTTGATGATGTTCGCGCGGTCGTCGGCGAGGATCACGTAGAGGTGGTAGACGTGCGTGCGGTTCGGGCCGGTCTTCGGGATCACGATGCCCTTCCGGCCCGCGAGGCGGGCGTCGTACCACTTCGCGGCTTGCTGGCGGGAGGCGTTCCACGCGTCGAGGTGCGGGAGCTTCACGCAGAGGATCGCGCACTGCATCGTGTCGATGCGGGAGTTGTCGCCTTTCTCGATCGACTCGGTCTTGGAACCGCGACCGTGGATGCGCAGGCGCGCAAGGCGCTCGGCGAGGGTCGGGTCGTTCGTGAGGCAGATACCGGCGTCGCCCATGGCACCGAGGTTCTTGGAGGGGAAGAAGGAGAAGGCGTTGATGATGCCCATCGAGCCGACGCGCTTCCCGCGCCACGTGGCCCCGTGCGCCTGGGCGCAGTCCTCGATGACGTGGATCTTCTTCCGAGCGGCGAGGTCGAGGATCGCGTCCATGTCGGCGGCCTGACCGTAGAGGTGGACCGGGATGATCGCCTTCGTCTTCGCCGTCACGGCCGCCTCGGCCTGCTTCACGTCGATCGTGAAGGTCTCGGGTTCGACGTCGACGAGCACCGGCTTCGCCCCGCTCCGCTCGATGGCCCCCACCGTCGCCATGAAGGTATACGGCACGGTGATCACCTCGTCCCCGGGACCGATATCGAGGGCCTTGAGCGCGAGGTAGAGCGCGTCGGTGCCGGAGGAACAGCCCACGCCGAATTTCGCGCCGCAATAGGCCGCGAAACCCTCCTCGAGCTTCTTCACCTCGGGCCCGAGGATGAAGCCCGACGAGTCGATGACCTTGCGGATCGCGGCATCGATCTCGGCTTGCAGCGGCTTGTGCTGGCGGGAGAGGTCCAAAAGCGGGATCTTCGGGGGCATATCAGAGGCTCCTTGGTCCAAAGGCTCGGGGCAGGAGTTCCGCGATGGACATGACGTCCATCCGGTCGCTGCCGACGTTCGCCATGATGACTTCGATCGAGGGTCCGAACTCGTAGATCACCTGGCGGCAGGCGCCACAGGGGGCGGACGGATCGGGGGAGTCGAGAACGATCGCGATGGAGACGAACTCGGTCTTCCCGTCGGAGACGGCCTTGAAGATGGCGGTGCGCTCCGCGCAGCAGGTCAGCCCGTACGAGGCGTTCTCGACGTTGCACCCCGTGTAGACGGAGCCGTCCTTGCAGAGAAGAGCGGCCCCGACCTTGAAACGGGAATAGGGCGCGTAGGCCCGCTCCCGGGCCTCCGTGGCCGCCGCGACGAGGGCTTTCCGATCCATGACCGATCCTTTCCTTGTGACGTCCGAAAGATGCTACGTGCCGGATTCGTCCAAGTCAACGCCGCCGGGCGCACGCCGCCGGGCGCACCTTGATCCCCGAAGGTTGAATCGCCACCGAGTCACGGAGACACGGAGAAAGTCCTGCTACCTCTTCTCAAGGCGGGGTAAAAGAAGTATTCCACTTTCACCCGGGTGAAAGCCGACTCCCGCAGTCAACGAGGATTTGACATGACCTGGAACCCGATCCGGCTTGGCTTTGAACTCAATGCGATTTCCATGATCTCTTGATCACAGATTGCGTTGATTCGATCCCTGATCGTCTCGGTGTTCTCCGTGCCTCGAGCCCGCCGGAGCGGACGCTTCGGCGGGCGGGTGGTGAAAGAACACCGATTCCGGGGATTCAGGGCGCAGTGACGGTGCGCGGCGCGATTTCCGGATCGCGGAAGGACCTGAGGCACCAGGCGCCCAGGAAGAGCAGCACGAGAAGGTTGTTGAGAAGAAAGAGGTGCTGGAACTCCTTCAAGCCGGGCGGGTCGAATCGGAACTCGACCCGGTGGCGGCCCGTCGGGACGAGGACCGCCTTGTATGCGAGGTTCGCGCGCTCCACGGCCACCGGGCGCCCGTCGATCCGCGCCGTCCAGCCCGGGTGCCAGACATCGCAGTAGACCATCCAGGCCGGCGCCGGCGCGGGATTCTCGACGTCGAGGGTGAGATGATTCGAGGAGAAGGAGAGGGGCGTGTCGGCATGGGGCATCCAGTGCGCCTCGGGCGTCGATTCGGCCGTCGGCAGGCTCGCCGAGGACGAGAGAACGAGGACGAAGGTGTCACGGTCCCAGGGGCGGAGCGCCTCCGCGGCGGAGTCATCCGAAGCGTACACCCGCCCGCCGGAGAAGAGCTGGATCTTCCCATGAACGCCCGTCAGCCGATCGACGAGCGGCCGGCGCGGCCAGTAGACCCCGGAGTAGGGTTGCTTCTTCCCGGGCGCCAGCTCGATCGTGTCGTCGAAAGCCCGGCCGTGGGCCGCGCGGAGCAACTTGTCGAGCGGCTCCAGCCAGTAATCGGACCGGTAGACGCAGTCTCGCTCGTCGGCCATGAGGAAGGAATTCGTGATCCCGAAGAGATGCCGGTGGGCGGGCGGCGTCAATGAATCGAGAACGGCCGAAGCGCCGTCGTCGGCGCGGTGCGTGGCCGGCCTTTCGGCCGGGAAGAGGAGGGGCCGCCATTCGAAGGCCTTTCGAGCCTCCGGTCCGAGCGCGACGGTGTCGAGGCGCAACATCCGCGCGCGGTGGGCGCCGAGATCCAGGACGAGCGCGAAGAGGATCGCCAGGGGAAACCACCGGGCATGGCGGGCGAGGATGCGGCCCGAGACGGCCAGGAGAAGAGCGCCGGAGAGGATCCAAACGACCGAGGACGCGAAGAGGTGGGTAGCCATCACGCCGGGATCCGCCATGGCGTAGCGCAGGGGAAGGAGCGATTGAGTTCCGGGAATCTGGTAGTTCATGAGGATGTAGATGGCCGCCGGGCCCGAGGATATCCCGGCCGAAGCGGCGACGAGGATTCCCCCGTAGAGGAAGAACCGTCCGATGACACCGACGAACCGGCGCACCGCCGGAAGTTCGTCGAGGATCGTTTCGAGGCCGGCTCCCGCGGCGAGGCAGAGAAAGAGGCGCGCGAAGGGAAGAAGGGCGATCAGCGGCCGGTAGTAGCTCATCATCGGCCAGGCGTGGTAGAAGAGGTTCGCCAGCGGCGACCCGAAGGCGAGAAGGAGTACAGCGGCGACCGTGAAATGGACGTGGCGCCATTCCCGGATCCGCCGCGAGAAGAAAGCCGGGAGCAGGAGGGCGAGGGGGAGAATCCCGGAGTACAAGGAGAGGTCGGCCCGGCTCGGCGCGGGCAGGACCAGTTCCAGGATCTGTCCCGGCGGAAGAGTCCCGAGGCCGTGAAGGAATTGATCGAGGGAGAGTATCCCTCCCTGTTCCCGTCCCCAGCTGTAGTTCACGACCGGTTCGTTGCCGAGCTTGAGGAAGAGGTAGAGGACGGCGAGGCCGGCCGCGCTTCCTGCGACGGCGGCCAGCGCCGCGACGTTCCACCGGGGGCGGCGGAGGGCCGCGAGGGCCTCGCGGGGATGCGACGCGGCCCACGAGGCGAAGTACAGGAAGGCGACGGCGGAAACGGCCGGAAGGAAGTATTGCAGGTTGCCGAGCGCCTGCCAGATCACGAGGTGGTTGGCCGCGAAGAACCACCTCCAGCGGCCCGACTCGAGGAACCGGTGATAAGCCTCCAGGACGAGCGGAAGGGTCGCGAAGAAGGTCAGGCCGAACCACGGCTGAAGGGTCCAGACGGTGGAATGGACCGCCGCGATCGAGACGAAGAAGCGGGTCTCGGGCCGGTAGCCGAGTCGCCGGCCCATGAGCCAGGTTCCGAAGTAGAGGATGAGCGACTGCAAGAGGACGCCGGCGTGGAACAGGGACAAAAAGCCCGCCCCGGAGAGGAAGCGTCCGGCCATGAGCATCAGCTGCAGGCCGGGCGAGACGGCGATGACGTAGGTGTAGGAAGCGGGGTTCCCGTGCATGAAGAACGGGAACCACCGGGGGATCTCGCCCAGGAGCACGGAGTCGTTGAGCAGGATGTACTGCATCAGGCAATACTGGAAGCCGTCGTTTCCCCCGGGAATCCTGTGGGACAGGGCGAGCCAAGCGGTAAAGAGGATTTCCAGGAGGATGCCGAAGAGGAAGAGGCGCCGTTCCCGGTGCGAGGACGAAGCGGGAACCCGCGGCGAGGCCGCGACCGGCGCGGGGCCGGGATCGCGGGTCTCAATCACCGCTCAATCCGATTCCGCCGCGATCGCCTCTTCGATCGTGAAGCGCCCCTCGTAGAGGGCCTTGCCGACGATCACCCCCTCGAGGTGAGGGATCGCGGAGAGCTTGCGGAGATCGTCGAGGGCCGTGACGCCGCCGGAGGCGACCACGGGCACCTCGGATCGCGAAGCAACGTCCGAGATCGCGTCGAAATCGGGTCCGACCAGCTCGCCGTCGCGCTCGATCGCGGTGAAGATGATGCCGCGAGCCTTCCACTCCCCGGCCCGCTCCAGGACGTCCTGGACCGAGCGCGTGGAGGTGCGCGCCCAGCCGTGCGTCGCGACCATGCCGGCGCGCGCGTCGATCCCGATGTAGATCTTGCCCCGGTATATCTCGATCAGCTCCGACGCCAGGCGCGGCTTCTCCACGGCGAGCGTCCCGATGACGACGAAGGAGACGCCGGACTCCAACAGCGTCGCCACGGCCTCGGCGGTCCGGATTCCGCCACCGACCTCGACCGGAACCTTGACCGCGGCCGCGATCGCGCGGATGGCCGCGAGGTTCTCGCTCTCGCCGTCGAAGGCGCCGTCGAGATCGACGACGTGGATCCGCTTCGCGCCCGCCGCCTCCCAGGCCCGTGCCGTTTCCACGGGATCGCGGTCGTAGACCTTCCGGCTCCCGCGCTCGCCCTGGGTCAGGCGCACGCACCTGCCCTCCATGATGTCGATGGCCGGTATGATGATCATCCGTTTCTCTCCACGAGTCTAAGACTCCTTGAGGTTGTCGACGAAGCGACGGAGCAGGGCCAATCCCTCGTCTCCGGATTTCTCCGGGTGGAACTGGACGGCGTACACGGGCGGTTCCGCGATCGCCGCGCAGTAGCGGATCCCGTAGTCAGCCTCGGCCGCGACGACCCCGGCATCGGCCGGCGCCGCGTAGAACGAGTGCACGAAGTAGAAGCGGGCGGTGACGGAGGAGGGGAGAAGAGGGGTCTCCTTCCGGATCGCGATCCGATTCCACCCCATCGCCGGCACGACGAGCTTCCTGCCGTTCAAAGCGGAAGGAAAGAGTTTCACAGTGCCGGGAAGGGCCCCGAGGCCCGCCACGCCGGGCGCCTCCTCGCTGGAATCGAAGAGCACCTGGAGGCCGAGGCAGATCCCGAGGAAGGGCCGGCGCGCGCCGAGATACGCGCGCAGGGGTTCGACGAAGTCGCGCTCGGAGAGACGCTTCATGGCCTCGCTGAAGTGACCGACGCCGGGCAGCACGACGGCGTCGGCGTCCTCGAGGGCGCCCGGAGAGGAGATCGTCTCGACGGCGGCGCCGGCCTTCGCGAGGGCTTTCGTCACGGAATGGAGGTTCCCCATCCCGTAGTCGATCACCTTCACCCGCGGATCGCGCACAGCACCTCTCCGATCTCCTCCACCGGCCTCACGGCCAGTTCCGGTTCCGTCTCCAGCTTCTGCTTCGGCACGTAGGCGGTCTTGAAGCCGAGTCGCGCGGCCTCCCTCAGGCGCGCCTCCAATCGACCCACCGGCCGCACCTCGCCGCCCAGACCGACTTCGCCGCAGAAGAGCGTCCCGGCCGGGATCGCGCGATCGAGCACCGCCGAGGCGATCGCCGCGATCGCGCCGAGGTCCGCGGCCGTCTCCCTGAGCCGGAATCCGCCGGCCGAGTTGAGATAGACGTCGGAGCCCGAAACGACGATACCGCCCCTCCGCTCGACGACGGCCAGGAGCATCGCGAGCCGGTTCGGGTCGATACCGGTCGCGAGGCGGCGCGGCATGCCGAACGGGGTCGCGACGGTGAGGGCCTGGAGTTCGATCACGAGCGGCCGGCGCCCCTCCATCGCGGCCGTCACGGCCGAACCCGGAAGCGTGCCGTTGCGCGTCGGCAGGAGGATCTCGGAGGGATTCGAGACTTCCCTCATGCCGTCCTCCGCCATCGCGAAGAGGCCGACCTCGTCCACGCCGCCAAAGCGGTTCTTCAGGCCTCTCAGCATGCGATGCGCGCCCGAGGTGTCCTGCTCCATGAGGAGCACCACGTCGACGAGGTGCTCGAGGAGCATCGGGCCGGCGATGTCGCCGCTCTTGGTCACGTGCCCGATGACGAGCGCGGGGATTCCGAGGCGCTTGACGGCCCTCAGGAGGACGGCCGCTGATTCGCGGATCTGGTTCACGGCGCCGACGCCGCCCGGGCTCTCGGTGCGCACGGTCTGGATCGAGTCGACGACGATCAGGCCGG
>CAZWVM010000161.1:0-8368 GCA_964637705.1 uncultured bacterium | reverse complement strand
TCGGGCTCGGGCTCGCCTTCGCGACGCCGATGACGGCGATGCCGGAGATGGTGGGGCTCTTGAACGGCTTCGGCGGCGCGGCCTCGGCACTCGTGGCCACGGCGGAATACCTCGGCATGAACGAGCGGGGCGCGCCGCCCGGCGCGCTCGTCGCGATCCCGCTCGTCGCCGGCGTCGTGATCGGCTGGGTGACGCTCACGGGAAGCCTCGTCGCGTCCGGGAAACTGCGGGAGATCCTGCCGGGCAGGCCGATCACCTATCCCCTGCAGAACGCCTCGAACGTCCTTTTGGGCGTCGCGCTCCTCGCGCTCTCGGCCGCGGTCGTCGCCGATCCCGCCTCGCAACCTCTCTTCTGGACCGTGACGGCGATCTCGCTCGCGCTCGGGATCCTGATGGTCGTGCCGATCGGCGGGGGAGACATGCCGGTCGTCATCTGCCTGATGAACGCCTACTCGGGGCTCGCCGCCTGCGCGACCGGATTCGCGATCGGGAACGACGCCCTGATCATCAGCGGCTCGCTCGTCGGCTCCTCGGGCATCATCCTCACCGTCATCATGTGCCGCGCGATGAACCGGTCCGTCGCGAACGTCTTCTTCGGCGCCTTCGGGGCGATCCAGGTCACGTCGGGCGGAGCGGTGAAGGGCGCGACGGGCACGGTGCGCGGCTACACGGCGGAGGACGCCGCGACGGTCTTCGAGGCGGCGCGGCGCGTGGTCATCGTGCCGGGCTACGGCATGGCCGTGGCCCAGGCTCAGCATGCGGTGAAGGAGCTGGCGGAGACGCTGGAGAAGAAGGGGATCGAGGTGGCCTACGCGATCCACCCGGTCGCGGGCCGGATGCCCGGGCACATGAACGTGCTCTTGGCGGAGGCGAACGTGCCCTACGAACTCCTCTTGGAGCTGGAGCAGGTGAATTCGACCTTCGTCGAGACCGACGTGGCGCTCGTCGTCGGCGCGAACGACATCGTGAACCCCGCGGCGCGGCACGACCGGAGTTCGCCGATCTTCGGCATGCCGATTCTCGACGCCGACCGAGCCCGCACCGTGATGGTCATCAAGCGGAGCATGCGGCCCGGCTTCGCCGGGATCGACAACGAGCTCTATCTCAACCCGAAGACCATGATGCTCTTCGGAGACGCGAAGAAGATGGTGACGGAACTGGCGGCGGCGCTGAAGAGCTAGGGCAGGATCAGCAGGCGTTCGAAGCGGCCGAGTTGATGGTGACGTTGAACGAAGCCTTGATCGTGCCACCTTCGTAGACCCGGAACTGCACCACCGAGGAGACGCCGCTGGAGTTCACGGTCTTGATCTGGACCTGGTACGGGGACGTCGTGTCGCTGTTGACCGGGTATGAGTTGATGGCTCCGCCGCTGATGGTGACGCAGCTGACCGTCGTCACGCAAGCGGTCGTCCCCCCCAGGTTGATGGTGTAGGTGTAGGTCGTGTTCTTCTTGTGGGTCAGCGCGTTGTCGACGCCCGGCGTCAGCGTGCAGCCGAAACTCGTGGTCACGCTCGTGATCGTCGGCGCGCAGGAGGCGACGGAGGTCGTGGTCGACGTTGATGTCGAGGCCGAGGAGGTGGTCGTGGCGGCCGAGGAGGTCGTGGTCGCCGCGGAGGAGGTGGTCGTGGCGGCCGAGGAGGTCGTGGTCGCGGCGGAGGAGGTGGTCGTGGCGGCCGAGGAGGTCGTGGTCGCGGCGGAGGAGGTGGTCGTGGCGGCCGAGGAGGTCGTGGTCGCGGCGGAGGTCGTGGTCGTTGCGCTCGAAGTCGAGGCTGTGGACGTTGCGGTCGAGGTGGTCGAGGAGACGGAGGTCGAATTGACGGCCACGCCGCCCGCCTTCGCCGCCATCTCGGAGTTGAACTGCGCGGCCGATTGAGACTGGGAACCCGCGTCGTCGCGGAAGGATTCGCCGGCCCACTCCGCCACCACGAAGATCGTCGCGAGAGCGAGGATCGCGATGAGGCCCATCACGAGTCCGGTCTCGACCATGCCCTGACCGGAGATCCTGACCACGCCCAATACCCTGATCCGCTCGCGGAATCGCTTCATGTCACCTTCAGTCTATGTGTGGCATCCCGAGAAAGCAATGGGAAGGTAAGAAACTGTATCGTATGATTTTACACAATGTTCGACGCCGGATTCCCATGTGAAAATAGAATCACGTTGCCGGCCTCGGGATACTCGGCGTGACGGGCGTTCTCGTCATCGGAGCCGGGGGGATCGGCTGTCCCGCCCTCCTTCACCTCGCATCACGCGGTTGCCCTCTCATCGGCATCGCCGATTTCGACCGCGTCGAGGTATCGAACCTTCCCCGGCAGATCCTCTATCGCCCGGAGGACATCGGCGCGCCGAAGGTTATCGCGGCGCGCGACCGCCTGATGGAATTGCCCGGAGCGCGGTCGCTCTCGATTCGGGTCCACGAGACGGTAGTCCGGGGCGACGAGGATTACCTGCAGGAATACGGCGTGGTCCTCGAGGCGGCCGACGGCGCCGCGATGAAGATCGCCCTGCACGACGCGATCGTGAAGCGGCGCATCCCGCTCGTCCACGCGGGCGCCCTCGCGTGGAGCGCGCAGGGGCTCGCCGTCGACGGCCCGGGCTGCCTGCGCTGTCTCTTCGGGTTCGACGCCGACGACGAGGCGCCGGACTGCCGCCGCGCGGGAATCGTGGGGCCGGTGGCGGGACTGGCCGGCCTGCGGGCCGCCGAGGAGGCCTTGAATCTGGCCCTGAAACGACCGTGCCGCTGGCTCGGGCGGTTGTGGCGATACGACGGCTTGAACGGCCGGAGCGGCTACGTCGAGGTTCCCGCGCGCGCCGATTGCCCGGTCTGCGTCCGATGAAGACCCGCCCCGATGCGCCGCGCACCTGGGAAACCTATGCGCGTCAGGTGTCGGTCGCCGAGATCGGCCCGGAGGGCCAGGCCCGGGTCGAGCGTTCGGAGGTTAGACTCGAAGGGGAACCTTCGATCGTCGAGACGGCAAGGTTGTACCTGGAGCGGGCCGGCGTCGGCCGCGTCGGCTCCGCGACCACCTCCTCACCCTCTCCCTGCCGCGCCGTCGCGCGGATCGGCCCGAGGAGGATCGAAGTCGCCGCGGTCGGCCGGACGTCGATTCGCGTCCGATCGTCCGCCGCTCCGTCGGTGGAGGGGGACGGAGTCGCTCATGCCGTATCCGACGCGACACTCCGGTCGGCCGGTCTGCTCCTCGCCGTCGAGAGCTTGAAGGCTTGCCTCGGCATCTCTACGTCGGGTGAACGGTTCTTCGAATTCTGAGGGGCGCTCGGCGAAAACCGGTCGTGTAAAAAAAGACACAAACGGTGACCTGGAGGGGAGGCAAAAAACTGCGACCGAAGTCTGAAAGAAGTCAGCGATCGCATCGCAACTGGTGAAAAATCAATTCACGGTCGATGGCATGGTATTCGCATGGTTCAGCAAAAGGTGGAGTCTCAAGAGAACGAGGCCCCCCGCTCTGGTCTTCCTCGGGCCGAAAAAGAGAACGGCCTGCGGCGTCGCCCTGGCGATGAAAGAGGTTTGGGACTACGAGAGCGGAATCGCGGAAGCAGTGGAGGCTCCACCGGCGGCGCAACCGCGCCACGGCGCGGCCGCGGGATCGCGGCCGCGCTTTTTTCGCGCTCGGAGAGGATGAGATTTGAAGTCGAAGCGGGGTTCACGTTTGAGCCGGACGATGATATTCTGGGCGGGAACGAAGCCCCTTCGCTGCCGCCGCCTGAATCGAGAATGATGAAACGACCTGAGAGACATGACTGACCGGGGACGAGGCGCGTCCCTTCGCCCCGCGGTTCCGACCGCCATGCTCTTCGCGGTCTCGCTCCTCCTTGTCACGGCCTTCGCGAGGCCGGTCGAGGCCGCTCCCTGGTGGTGGGCGCACTTTTCCCGGGGCAACGGCGTCTTCGACAACTCGAGCCCCTTCGAGCGTTGGATGGCCTTCGCGATCAACGACTGCGGCGCCTCCGACACCCTCTACATCCATTCCTACACCTGGGGCACGGGGCAGTTCGATCCCATCAACGGGCTTTCCAACGGCAACGACGTCGGTCTCAACAACGTCGCGATCAACATCAAGAACGCCGGGAGCCCGAAGAACTACGTCTTCACCGAGGGCTCGGTCGGGCCCCCACAGATGCTGGACACGGCGAACGTGGTCAACATCCTCATCACGGAATCTCCGACCTTCAACACGTCTCACAACAAGCTGATCGTCATCCCGGGTCGCCGCGTGGTCCTCGGCTCGGCCAACTTCACCGCCGGCGCCTACTCGAACCAGCCGAACAACATGCTCGTCATCAAGTCGGGCTTCACGTCGCTCATCAATCGCTACGTGGCGCAGATGGAGGAGTTCCGCAACGGCAAGACGACGAACGACACCTGGGGGCTCTACCACGACACGACGCCGACGGGACCTCCCTACTATCTGAATGCTCCGAACGGCGACACGGTGGAGATCTACTTCTCGCCCGACGACAACGACGCGACGCAGTCGATCCCCGACGGCACGACGCCGGGGACGGCGCTGGCGGGCTCGGGGGGGACGCTCGAGGGCGTGGTCTCGCGCGTCATCAACCGGGCGACGCAATCGGTCTTCTACGGGATCAATCTCACCAACATGGACAAGGACAATTTCCTCCCGAACCCCATTCAACAGCTCGTGAACAACAACGTCGCGCTGGTCGAAGGATGGCTCGACCAGGACGGCTCGACCGGAGCGGTGACGCGCGGCGCCCTGCAGGCGGACCACACCAGCCGCGACACGGCGGGGAATCCCGGTTTCAAGTTTACCGACGAGCTTCACCACAAGATCTTCATCGTGGACCAGGAGATCGTGATCACGGGTTCGCCGAACCTCACCTCGACCGCTCTCGCCAACTACTACGGCAACGACGAGAACATGGTAGTCGCGCACGACTTCCGCATGGCGCGGCGATATCTGCAGGAATACCGACGCGTGATGGATACGGTCGCGGCGGAGAACGTCGGCGCGGCCGACTCGTTCGACACCACGAAACCCGCGGCGCCGACGAATTTCACGGTCACCGCGACAGACACGGCCTTCTATCCCGCCTGGACCGCGTCGGGAACGACCGACGTCACGCGCTACTTCCTCTTCATCTCGACCTCGAACCTCGATACGCGCGGCATCGGCGACAACCTGGACAACGACGCGGACGGATACTACGACGAGGATCCGGTCGGCGACGCCGACGGGTTTCCCTCCGGGACGGCGGCGCCGGGGGCGGCGAACGACGACGACGCCGACGGGAGTTCGGATGAGGATCCGTGGGCGTATCCGGAGGTCCAGGTGAAGGGCCGCGCGTCGACCGGCGGGACGATCACGAGCGTCAACTGCGGAGACGCTCTCGCGCCGGCGACGAACTACTACTTCGTCATCGTGGCGGTGGACACGCACGGCAACGAGTCGGCGATCGACACGTATGGGCCGGTCATGCTCGGATCCTCGACGCCGGACACGCGGCTCGCGATCCGGAAGAATGGCGACGTGCCGGACACGAACGCGCGGCGCGGCGAGACGGGCGTGGTCGCCGCCTCGCTCTGGATCCGCGGGGCCTCCTCGAGCGGGGCGGACACGCTGACGATCTTCGCGGTCCGCAACCTCGGCACCACCGACTCACTGGACCTGACGGTGCGGCTCTGGCGTGACGAGAACAACGACTCGCGCGTCGGCCCGGCGGACACGATGCTCGCTCAACTCGCCTACTCGACGATGACCGGCCGCTACCAGGCGGCGTTTTCCGCCACCGACTCGCGCGTGCGCGTGGACACGCCCGGGGGGAAGACCTTCCTCGTGACCCTGGACCTTTTCGACACGGCGACGCTGGGCGAGACCTTCCAGGCGAGGGTGGAAGCCCTGACCTGCAGCGCGCCGCGGAGCGAGAGCGGGCCCGCGAGCGCCGTGACGAACGCCGGCGCCGTCACCGTCGTTTCCGCGAACCCGGTCACGGTCGTGAAACGGGGCGACTATCCTTCGGCCACGGTCGCCCGAGGCGTCACCGATTCGGCGGTCATGACCCTGCGCGTCGGCGTCTCGGTCGCGAACGACACCCTGCGCGTCGCCACGATCTCCAACGCCGGCACGATGACCTCGTCGGACGTGGCGGCGCTGAGACTGTACCACGACCACGGGAGCGACTCGCTCTTGACCGGCGCCGACACGTTCGTCGCGGCGCTCAGGTGGAACGGCTCGAACTGGGTCGCGGACACGATCTCCTACCCCTTCGCCGGGACCTCGATCGACCTGATCGTGGCCCTGTCCGTCTCGGGATCGGCCACGGGGGGGAACACCTTCGTGGCCGGCGTACCCGCGAACTCGTTCGACGGAACCAACGCCGACACGGGGCCCGCGACGTCCCTTTCGACCCCGGCCGTCTTCTCGGTCGCGACCGAGACCTCCCCCAATTCCTCCATCGTGGTGAACGAGTTCATGCCGAACCCGGCCACCGGAGTCCCGCCGGACCACGACAACGACCTCTCCTTCGACGACGCCGACGAGGAGTTCATCGAGCTGTACAACAACTCCGACGGAAGCGTGGACATCGGGGGTTGGAAGATCCACGATCACGCGGCCGGCACGTGCACGATTCCCGTCGGGGTGGTCCTGGGCCCGCGCCAGTATCTCTCCGTCTTCATCGACGGCCGTTTCTGGCGCTACGACACGACGGGCCGTGTGACGCTGGAGACGGGGACGACGACGGGCGTCTTCGGCGGACTGAACAACGCCGCGCCGGGCGACAACGTCTGCCTGCGCGACACGACGCACGCCATTGTCGACACGACGCCCTACTCGGGGAACTCCGCGACGAACCGGACCTTCCAGCGGCTCTACGACGGGGCCTCCTACTGGGGGTGGAAGGCGCCCACGGTGGGCGTCAATTTCGATCCCTCGCCCTTCGACTCCGGCGCGCCGAACGGCCGCCTCGCGCTGTCGGTGACGCCCGCGACCATCTTGGCCGGCGAATCCGCGACGGTCACGATGACCCTGAGGGACGCGGACAACGCGACCTGCACGATCTTCGTCTCGGCCGTCGCGCTTTCGGCCGACACCGGATCCGTGACCCCGGCCTCGAGCCAGGTCTTCGTCCTGGGCGCGCGCGCCGAGTCCTTCACGGTCACCGGGATCCTGGCCAACTGCTCCGTCATCCTGCGCGCGACCTACAACACGAACACGACCGGCACGGCCGTTCTCACGGTGAACCGCCGTCCGACGGTGACGGTGGTCGTGGACCTCGAGGCGCGGGCGAACGAGGCGGGCTGCACGGGCACGCTCGCGAACGGGGTCGACACGTATGTCGCGGTCTCGAACGCGGGCGGGACGACGACCTTCGCGAACGTCAACGCCGGCACGTACACGTTGACCCTCACGGAGGATCACCATCTCCGCAAGGTGTTGACGGGCATCGTGGTTGCCGCGGCGGACACGACCGTCTCCGCCGGGATGCTCAGGGCCGGCGACGTGAACGGGGACCGCCGCGTCAATCTCTTCGACGCGGCCATCGTGAAGTTCTATGCTTGGCTCGGCAATGGAACCTTGGCGGACATCGACGGAAGCGGCACCGTGAACAACGCGGACATCGCGTGGATTCGCGCGAATTTCGGTCGGGTCGGCGAATGACAATCCCAGGGAAAGGCAGGTGAGGCTCGGAATGGATGGCAAGAGAAGAGTGCGACCGCTCGCGATGATCGGTCTCCTGGTGTTCATGGCGGCGAGCCTCATCCTCGCCGCTCCCGCCTCGGCCTCGACCCTGCGCCTCGTCAAGCCCACCGCGACGGCCTTCAGCCCGGGCGTCCTCGACGACACGGTGGTCGCCGGAGACACCTTCATCCTGGAGCTCTGGGTCGACTGCACCGACACGAACGTGAACGGCGTGGAGGGCACCCTGGACTTCGACGGGGGCAAGCTGACGCTGCTGGAGTCTGCGGATCCGACCGATTCCTTTCCGCAGGCCTCGGCCGGCATCAACTCCGACGAGGATCACACGACCTTCGGCGACGTCCTCTTCAACTACGGCCTCTCCGGCGGCACGGCCTCCGACACGGCGCGCTACGCGGCCCTGACGAACTCGGACTCCTCGAAGGTGGACACGCGCGTCGCGCGGTTCACGTTCCAGGTGAAGGTCGCGGCCTCGGCCGGCACGACGGTCGTCGCCTTCAAGTCGACGGTCGAGGAGACGACCGCCGTGACGGCGGCCGACGGCTCGGGCCGCAACGTCCTCACGGGCCTCGACACCGGGTTCATCCTCATCCAGGCCGCCGCGGCCGGGCCGCGCGTCTGGTACGTGAACGACACGGCTACGGGCGCCGGCGACTCCTTCACTTCGGCCGTCGGCTCCGACGCCAATA
>CAZWVM010000160.1:0-8376 GCA_964637705.1 uncultured bacterium | reverse complement strand
TGTTCGATGTGCCGGGGATGCGGCACATGTCGCGGAGGAACTGCGCGCAGTTCTCGCGTTCCTGCCGGGCGGCGGCGGCCAACGTCTTCCTGTCGATCATGGGGATGGTAACCTCCTCGGAGATCCCGCACGGCTCACTGATGCGTCGGGATGCATGTTCGCCGAGTCTACAGCGGCCGCCGTCCTCTGAAAACGGAAATTGCGCGCCCGGGGCGCGCCGCCGATAATGGCGTCATGAAGGCGCTTTCCGAGTGCGTCCGGGAATTTCTCGCCGCGCACCTGCCGCGGCCCGCTCGCCTGGGGCTCGCGGTCTCCGGCGGCCGCGACTCCATGGCGCTCATGGACCTCGTGGACGGCCTCGCCGCGTCCCTGGGCGTCACCCCGATCCTCCTTCACTACGACCACGCCCTGCGGCCGGATTCGGCGCGCGACGCGCTCTTCGTACGGGACGCGGCGCGCGAGCGCGGACTGGAATTCCACTCCGAGCGGGCCGATGCCGCGACCGGATCGTCGGAGGAGAAACTTCGCGGAAGGCGATACGGATTTTTCGGACGGGCCGTCGAGCGGCTCGGTCTCGACGGAGTCGCGACGGGGCACACCGCGGACGACCAGGCGGAAACCGTGCTCTTCCGGATCCTGCGCGGCACGGGCACGCGCGGTCTCGCCGGCATCCCCGCCTCCCGGCCGCTCGGCGTCGCGACGATCCTGCGGCCCCTGCTCGCCGTGCGCCGGCGTGCGATCGCGCAATACGTCGAGATGCGCGGTCTCCCGTTTCGCGAGGATCCCTCCAACGCCTCCCTCGACTACGCCCGGAACCGGATCCGCCACCAGGTCCTGCCGTTTCTCATCGAGCACGGCAATCCGAACCTGGTCGAGGCCCTCTGCCGCCTGGCCGCGATCGCGGAGGGAGAGGACGATTTCCTGGAGCGATCGGTGGAGGCGGAACGGGAGGCGTGCGCGCGTGACGGGGGCCGGATCACCTGCGACATTCCCCACCTGGCGGCCCTCCACCCGGCTCTCCGGCGCCGGTTGATTCACGCGCTCCTGGAGGAGTGCGGCATCTATCCGACGCTGGATACGGCGGACGAGGTCGCCGCGCTCGTGGAGTCCGGGGGGAGGATCGATCTCTCGAAAGAAGTCGCGGCATGGCGTGAGGAGGGCCCCGCGCCGCGACTCGTCCTCGGGCGTGCGCTCCCCGGCCCCGCGCCGGTCCGCGACGAGTACGAGATCTCCCTGCCCGGCGTGACGACCGTCACGCCGCTGGGACTCAGGATTACGGTCACGCCGACCCGCCTGCGCCCGGCGCCGGCAGAGTTGAAGGTCGCCCCGAGGCCGGAGACGTCGCGGGGGCCCTGGACCGCGCGCGTCTACCTCGACGCCGGCGCGGTCCGGGGACGGCTGAGAGTCCGGACGCGGCGCGAGGGAGACCGCATCGTTCCCTTCGGCATGAAGGGAACCCGCAAGCTCCACGACATCTTCATCGACGGGAAGGTTCCGCTGGCCGAGCGTGACCGCTGGCCGCTCTTGTGCGATGATGAGGGCGTCCTCTGGGTCGCGGGACTCAAGCAGGCCGAGCGGACGAGGGTCGGGGAAGAGACGCGGAACGTGCTTCGTGTCGAGATGGAATCGACCGGGGGACCGTCCGCGGAAGCCGACGAGATCGCCTGACGGGAGGAAGAGGCATGACGAAGGACAAGGCGCCGGAGCGGCTCGAGTGGGCCGAGGACGTGGTCGGCGAGATACTCCTGACGGAGGAGCAGATCCAGGAGGCCTGCGTGCGCCTGGGAAAGACCATCACGGCCGACTACCGCGACAAGGACCTCCTCGTCGTCGCCATCCTCCGCGGCGCCCACATCTTTCTCGCCGATCTCATCCGCCGGATCCACCTGCCCCTCGAGGTGGATTTCATGTCCGTCTCCTCGTACGGCGCCCAGACCCGGACCACGGGCGTCGTCCGGATCATCAAGGACCTGGTGGTTCCGATCGAGGGAAAGCATCTCCTGATCATCGAGGACGTGGTGGACACGGGGCTCACCTGGGCCTACCTCAAGCAGATCCTCGAGGCCCGCGGACCCGCCTCCATCCGCATCTGTTCGCTCCTGGACAAGCCCGGCGCCCGGAAGAAGGAGGTCACGGTCGACTACACCGGTTTCACGATCGGAGACAAGTTCGTGGTCGGGTACGGCCTGGACCTCAAGGAACGGTATCGCAACCTTCCCTTCGTCATGGTTCCGAAGAAGGAGAAGCAGAAGTAGTCATCGAGATGGGGGGCGAACCACGGAGCCACTGAGACACGGAGTCGAATCCGAATCCTGGATTGAATTCGCATTCGTAGAGCGGCGGCCTCCGGAAAACATCTCGATCAGGAAGTCTCTTTTCCAATTTCCGTTTGGACACTCTCTTCGGTTTTCTCCGTGGCCCCGTGTCTCGGTGGTGAAATCACGCCCCTGAGTCGGCGCGAGCCTTCAGTCCGCGGCTGCCTCGTGCCCCAGGAACGCGAGGATCCGGCGGAAGATCTCTTCGATCGATCCCACGCCCGGGATGACCGCGAGCAACCCCTTCTTCTCGTAGTAGTCGTGGAGCGGCCGGGTCTTGGCCGCGTCGACCTTCAGGCGGTTGCGCACCGCCTCCGGCTCGTCGTCGGCGCGCCGCGCGAGGGGCTGGCCGCAGTAGTCGCAGAGCCCTTCCGTGCGCGGGTGGCGGAAGATGGAGTTGTAGTCCTTGCCGCAGCCGGTGCAGAGGATGCGCCCGGAGAGGCGCTCGACGAGATGCGCTTCCGGCACCTCCAGTTCGATCACGGCATCGAGCTTGAGCGTGCGTTCGGCGAGCCAGGCGCCGAGGGCGTCGGCCTGGGGGATCGTGCGGGGAAACCCGTCGAGAAGAAATCCCCGCTCGGCGCAGTCCGCGCGCCCCAGGCGCTCGGCCGCGATCCCGAAGACGATCTCGTCCGGGACGAGGTTTCCCCCGTCGGTGAAGGACTTCGCCACGCGCCCCAGTTCCGTGCCCAGTTGCATCGCCTCGCGGAAGATGAGCCCGGTCGAGATGTGCGGAATCCGCAGTTCCTTGCCGAGCCAGCGAGCCTGGGTGCCCTTGCCCGAGCCGGGGGGGCCGAGGAGGATGAGCCGGCGGGGCGGCGGGAGCGCGGGCATCAGTACTTGTAGTCCGATCCGCCGATGAACTCGCGCATGAGGGCCTTCGGAGGGATGATCGTCTCGTCCGTCCAGGGCGTGATCGCGGAGAGCATGTTGTGGACGCGGCGCGCCCGGTTCAGGCTGTCCGGCTTCGGAGTGTCTTCCGGGATCTCCTTCACCCAGGTCTCGAACTGCTCCTTCAGCCGGGCCGCCCAGAGGGGGAGTTCGTAGGGCAGGGCGCCGTTCACCACGTAGTCCACGGTGGTGACGTAGGGAATGATGTAGCGCAGCTCGGAGCGGCGGACGTAGTGCCAGTGATCGAGCGTCTGCCGCGGCGTCACGTTCCGGTTTTCGCGGTCGCGCGTCATGCGCCGCATGAGGCGGAGATCGGTCCAGCGGAGATAGTTGCCGTCGGGTCCCCTCATCTGCAGCAAGGTCTCGATGTAGAGCTTGAACTTCGACGAGGGCGGAATCCCCTCCGTCATCCGGTCGTAGAGCCCGTGGAGCGTGTCGATGAGGAGGATCTGGCCGGGCTTCAGCTGGATCGGGTGCGACGTTCCCTCCCGCTTGCCGCTCTTGAAGTTGAAGAAGGGAGGGTGGACCTCCTTTCCCTCGAAGATCTCGTTCAAGTGCCCGTTCAGGAGCGCAAGGTCGATGGCCTCGGGCGTCTCGTAGTCGTAGTCCCCGAACTCGTCCTTCGGGTGGTCCTCGAGGTTGAAGAAGTAGTTGTCGACGTGGTAGGGGACGAACTCGAAACCCTCGTTCTTCAAATGCTCGGCGATCTTGATGGTGGTGGTGGTTTTTCCGGAGGAGGACGGACCGGCGACGATGACGAATTTCACCTCGTCGCGGCGCTTGAGGATCGCGTCGGCGGCGCGCGCGATGTCGAGCTGGTAGGCCTCCTCGCTCTCCTTGATGAGATCGAAATACGACCCCTCGGCGATCCGCTCGTTCAACTGACCCACCGTCGCGACGCGGTGGTCGATCGCCCAGTTCAGGACCTGCCAGATCTTCTTCCAGGGAATGCTCTCGCCCTGTCGCGGCCCGATGGAGTCCTTCTCGCGGTTCACGCGCTTCCGGTTCCGCTCGCCGCGGTAGAGGATGAAGGCCTTGGCGGTACGGGCGTGGCCGCTCTCGATGAGGATCTTCTCGATGGCGTCCTGGAAGATTTCCACCGTGGGCTTCTCGGGCCTGACGACGTTCTTCACGTGGTCGATGACCTTGCCGGTCAGGACCTCGGCCATGGCGCGGTCGCGCCCTCCGACGGCGATTGCCGCGCGGTAGATGGCATTGGTGATGCGGATGGGTGTGAACGGGACGACCGAGCCGTCCCTCTTGACGATGTGATCGAAGGAGGAAGCTGTCATGGGGAAAAGCTAGCGAGAGCGGTCGCGCATGTCAACGCGGGGCGAAACGGGGTCGCGCGGCCGCGCGGCGGAGGGCCCGCCTAGCCCCTCCCGCCCTTTACACCCGGGCGTCCGGTCCATATCCTGTCCCCGTGGACGGTTCTTTGAGACAACGGCCGCGCCGGCTTCGCTCGTCGGCGCCCCTGCGCGCGCTCTGCGCCGAGACTCTTCTCTCGGCCGACGACCTCGTCATGCCCTGCTTCGTGCGCTCCGGCGCGAACGTGGAGCGCCCTGTCTCCTCCATGCCTGGTATTCACCAGTTCTCCGTCGATCGCCTGCTCGCCGATCTCGAGCCTCCCGTATCCTCCGGGCTTCGTTCCGTCCTTCTCTTCGGCATTCCCGACCGGAAGGACGCCGTGGGGAGCGGAGCCTGGGATCCCGAGGGGCCTGTGCCCTCCGCGATCCGCGCACTGCGCGCCCGGTTCCCCGAACTGGTCGTCATGGCCGACGTCTGCCTCTGTGAATACACCGATCACGGTCACTGCGGTCCCCTGACCGAGACCGCCCGGGGCGAGATCACGGTGGCGAACGACGCGGCGCTGGAACTCCTCGCCCGCGCGGCGGTCGCGTATGCCGAGGCCGGGGCCGACGTCGTCGCGCCCTCGGGGATGATGGACGGCGTCGTCGGCGCGCTTCGCTCCGCTCTCGACGCGGCGGGCCGCGCCGAAACCGCCATCATGGGCTACAGCGCGAAATACGCCTCCCATTTCTACGGCCCCTTCCGGGACGCCGCGGAGAGTCCGCCGTCGAAGGGCGATCGCCGGACCTATCAGATGGATCCGTCGAACGCCCGCGAGGCCGTGCGCGAGATCCGGCTCGACGTCCAAGAGGGCGCGGACATCGTCATGGTCAAGCCCGCGCTCGCCTACCTCGACGTGATCCGCTCCGCCCGCGAGGCCGTCGATGTCCCGGTCGCGGCCTACAGCGTCTCGGGCGAATACAGCATGCTGAAGGCCGCGGTGGAAAAGGGCTGGCTCGCGCCCGGAGCGATCCTCGAGAGCCTGCTCTCCATCCGCCGCGCCGGGGCGGACATGATCATCACGTATTTCTGCCGCGAACTCCTCAAGGAAGGACTCCTCCCACGTGTTCACCGGCATCGTTCTTGAGACCGGGCGCGTCGCCGAGCGCGGCGCGATCCCCGGCGGCGTCCGTTTCGTCATCGAGGCCCCGCTGATCGCGCCGGAATGCGTCCACGGCGCCTCCGTCGCCGTCGATGGCTGCTGTCTCACCGTGATTTCGCGCGACGGGAACCGCCTCGGCTTCGACCTCTCGCCCGAGACCCTCGCGCGCACCGTCGCCGACTCCTACCGGCCGGGAACGGCCGTGAACCTCGAGTCGTCGCTCAGGGTGAACGGGACGATGGGCGGCCACTTCGTGACCGGCCACGTCGACACGGTCGGAACGGTCCGGGCGCTTCGGCGCGAGGGCGATTTCGCGGTTCTCGCGGTGGACCTGGCCGTCGAAGCCAAGGGGCTCGTCGCCGAGAAGGGATCGATCTCCTTCAACGGGGTTTCTCTCACCGTCGCCTCCTGGGAGCGCTCGCCGGCCGGCGGCCTGGTGGAGATCGCGCTCATCCCCGAGACGCTTACCCGCACGAACCTCGGGCTCCTCGCGCCCGGCTCGCGCGTCAACGTCGAATACGACCTCATCGCGCGGTACCTCCGCGAGATGATGATCAAGGACTGACCCGTGACCTCGTCATCCTCCGCTCCCGCCCCTCTCTTCGTCGACAGCGACGGCGCGATCGAGGAGATCCGGCAGGGCCGGATCCTCATCGTCGTCGACGACGAGCAGCGCGAGAACGAGGGAGACCTCGTCATGGCCGCGGAGTTCGCGACGCCGGAGAAGATCGCCTTCTTCGTGCGGCATACCTCGGGCGTCATCTGCGTCTCGATGCCGGCGGAACGTTGCGACGCCCTGCACCTGCCCCTGATGGTGGAGCGGAACGAGGAGTCGTTCCGCACGGCCTTCACGGACAGCGTCGATCTCGCCCGGGGCGTCACGACGGGCATCTCGGCCCAGGACCGCGCCGCCACGATCCGCGCGCTCGCCGATCCGGCGACGAAACCCGCCGATCTCGCCCGCCCCGGCCACATCTTCCCCCTGCGCGCGCGTCCCGGCGGCGTGCTGCAGCGCGCCGGTCACACGGAGGCCGCCGTCGACCTCGCGCGCCTCGCCGGTCTCCACCCCGTCGGCGTTCTCTGCGAACTCGTGAACGAGGACGGCACGATGTCGCGCCTGCCGGACCTCCGCCGCTTCGCCGAGGCGCACGGCCTGAAGATCGCCACGATCCGGGACCTCATCGCGCATCGCCGCCGCACCGAGGAACTCATCCGGCCCATCGCGGTCGTGAAACTCCCGACCCGCGTCGGCGAGTTCCAGCTCAAGGCCTTCGAGGAGACGCTGACGAGGGAGATCCATCTCGCTCTCGTGAAGGGCGACGTGTCCGACGGCGGAGCCGTGCTCGTCCGCGTTCACTCCGAATGCCTCACCGGCGATCTCTTCCACTCCTTCCGCTGCGACTGCGGCGACCAGCTCGAGACCTCGATGGAGATGATCCAGAACGAGGGCCGGGGCGTTCTTCTCTACATGCGCCAGGAGGGTCGGGGGATCGGCCTGCACGCGAAGCTCAAGGCGTATGAACTGCAGGAAAAGGGTCTCGACACGGTCGAGGCGAACGAGCAACTGGGCTTCAAGGCCGACTTGCGCGACTACGGCATCGGCGCCCAGATCCTGGTTCGGCTTGGCGTGAAGCGGATCCGCCTCGTCACGAACAACCCGCGCAAGATCATCGGCCTCGAAGGCTACGGGCTTTCCGTCGTCGAGCGCGTTCCGATCCAGGAGTGCGTGCGGGACGAGAACCGGAGATACCTCGCGGCCAAGCGCGAGAAGCTGGGACACCTGCTCGAGGACCTGGCCGAGCGGAAGGAGCATCCATGAACACGCGTCGTCTTTCCCTGTCCACGGAACTGTCCCGCCCGCCGCGCGTCGCCGTGATCGTCTCGAGGACCAACGAGTTCGTCACGGAGCGGCTGCTCGAGGGGGCGATTTCCGAACTGCGTTCGGCCGGCTGCGCCGACGTGACCGTCGTCGACGTCGCCGGTTCCTTCGAACTGGTCGCGGCCGCCGCCGCGGCCTTCGATCTCGGGGCCGAGGGCGTCGTGACGCTGGGGGCGGTGATCCGGGGCGAGACTCCTCACTTCGAGTACATCTGCACGGCCGTGGCGAACGGCCTGGCCGCGCTCTGTTCGGAAGGCCGGCCGGTGACCTTTGGCGTCCTCACGACCGACGACACGGCCCAGGCCGCGGCCCGGGCGGGCGGAGCCCTGGGAAACAAGGGCGCCGAGGCCGCCCGGGCCCTCCTGCAAATCCTGTCCGCGACGGAACGGATGCAACGTGCTGAGGCATGAGGCTCGTCGCGCGGCCCTGATGCTGCTCTTCTCCGCGTCGTACCGCGCGGAGGATTTCGACGCGGATCCGGACGCCGAGCTCGAGAGGTTCCTGCTGACCCTGGGAGAGCCCGGCGAGGAGGAGAAGGGATTGGGTTTCATCGGTCGCTTCGCGGACGGCCCGGTCGTCCACAAGGACGAGCGGACCTTCATCCGGCATCTCGTCGCCGGCGCGATGCGCGAGCGTGATCGGCTCGACGAGGCCATCCAGTCCGCGGGTTCGAACTGGGCCTTTCACCGGATCGGTCTCCTGGAGAAGACAATCCTGCGTCTCGCGATTTTCGAACTCACGAGCCCGGATCCCTTCGGCGAGGTCCTGCCGGCCGAGATAGTCATTGACGAGGCGGTCGAATTGGCCAAGATTTACGGATCCGAGGAGACGCCGAAATT
>CAZWVM010000159.1:7343-8422 GCA_964637705.1 uncultured bacterium | reverse complement strand
TACAGCGACATGCTGAGGACGGAAATGGAGTGCGAAGATGAGTGGAGTTGAGAGGCTGCGCGGCTCGATCGTCGCGCTCGTCACCCCGTTCAACGCGGACGGTTCGCTCGACGAGGCGGCGCTGAAGGCGCTCGTCGAGTGGCACATCGCCGAGGGCACGGACGGGATCGTGCCGTGCGGCACGACGGGCGAGTCGGCGACCCTGTCCCACGAGGAGCACGAACGGGTGATCGAGCTGGTGGTCGAGACGGTGAACCGGCGGGTGCCGGTCGTCGCCGGCGCCGGGTCGAACTCGACCGCCGAGGCGATCCGCCTGACGCGCTTCGCGAAGTCCGCCGGGGCGGACTTCGCGCTCTCCATCACGCCCTACTACAACAAGCCCGTCCAGGACGGTCTTGTCGCGCATTTTCGCGCGATCGCCGACGCGGCCGAGATTCCGCTCGTCCTCTACAACGTCCCGGGCCGCACCGGCGTCAATATGCTGCCCGCGACCGTCGCGAAGTGCGCGGCGCACCCCCGGATCGTCGGGATCAAGGAGGCGACGGGCGACCTGAAGCAGATCTCGGAGGTCATCGAGGCCTGCCCGCCCGGGTTCATCCTCCTGTCGGGCGACGATTTCACCGTTGTGCCGACGCTGTGCGTGGGCGGCCGCGGCGTCATCTCCGTCACGGCGAATGTCGTTCCGCGCTTGAACGCGGAGATGGTGCGGGCCTGGGAGAAGGGCGTGCGCGAGCGGGCTTTCGAGCTCCATTACAACCTTCTGCCCCTCTGCCGGGCGATGTTCGCGGAGTCGAACCCGATTCCCGTCAAGAGCGCCGTGGCGAAGCTGGGACGGTGCCGCGACGTGGTCCGGTCGCCCCTGACTCCGGCCAGCGAGGCGACGCGCAGGCTGATCGACGCGGCCCTGGCGAAGATCTCCTAGTTCTCGAGCTTCGTTGCGAGGCGGCGCGCCATTTTCGAGTTCAAAAGCCGGCGCGGATGGGATATAGTTTCATCCAGTCCCCATCGTCCAGAGGCCTAGGACTCCGGGTTTTCAACCCGGCAACAGGGGTTCGATTCCCCTTGGGGACGAACATGCC
>CAZWVM010000159.1:0-7243 GCA_964637705.1 uncultured bacterium | reverse complement strand
TCCGGGTTTTCAACCCGGCAACAGGGGTTCGATTCCCCTTGGGGACGAACATGCCTGAAGGCATGTTCGTCGGGCGCGGCACAGGATGTGCGGTTCGCGCCCCGGGCTGACGAGGCCGATGGGATCGGCCGAGGAAGCGAACATGCCTGAAGGCATGATCGTCCGCCGTTTCGCGTCGAGCGCTGAAATGTAGGAATGGATTCACCTGACACCGTGTATAATCCCGCGCGATGAACGCCGTGCCCCGCAGAATCCCGGTTCCTGCCTTTCTCCTCCTTTTCGTTCTTCTCGCCGCTTCTCCTCTCGCGGCCGATCCGACGTCGGCGGTCGAGTCGCGCCGCGCCGTCGAGAACCTCGTGCGCGAGCGCGCATCGGCGGCCGAGCGGGCCGATCGAGAGGGAAGTATCGCGGCCTCGCAGGCCGAGGGCTTCACGATGCAGGCCGAGGAAGCCCGGCTCGCGGCCGCGTCCGCCTCGGATTCAGCCGAGATCGTGAGACTGGCCCGGGCGGAGCGCATCGCGATTCGCCGGTCCCAGCTCGCCTCCCTTCGCGCCCGCCTTTCCGCCGATCGTCTTCGCCGCGTGGAGGCGGACCTGGCCCACCGCGAGTTCGAGCTCGAAAGGCTCGTCAACCGCGCCTCCCGCGACCAGGTCATGCTGGAAATCGAGGAAAGCCCGCCCGCGGAGGAGCGAATCGAGGAGGTCCGCGCCGCCGCCCGTGTCACGTGGGACGAACTGATGCTGCGGTTGCGCATCGCCGGGACGCAGAAGCGCCAGGTGGACTCCGAGGTGCGGCGCGCCGCCGCCGGCCGCGAGCGGCTCGAGCTCGCCCTGCTGAGACTCGAGGCCCAGGGAAGCCGCGCGGTCGAGAGCCCGGACCTGGTCCGGGAAAACCGCGGCCTCCTGGTGGAACTCGTCGAGGGCTACGGCGAGGACGAACGGGAACTCGCGCTTCTCGCCGCGCACCTCGCGGCGCACCGAGCCGCCCTCCTCCAGGAGGTTCGTTCCTACACCGACTTCGACGACGAACTCGGGAGGAGGCTCATCGAGGCGCGGGTCCGCGCGCTCTTCACGCCGTCGGGCGGCGTCGGCTTCTCGCACGTGGGAGTCGCTCTCGCGCTCGCCCTGGCGATCTACCTTCTCTTGCACGTCCTGCGCCGTGCCGGAGCCGCGCGGGCGGGGGACACGATCGCTCCTGCGCGGGTGGAGCGGCGCCGGAACGCGGCGATCGGGTTCCTGGCCTTCGCCCTGCTTCTCGTCTTGACCGCACTCGCCGTCGCCCTCGGCTATGTTCCTCTCGCCGCGTATATCCTGCCTCGCGGCCTGGCGACCCTCGCCGTGCTCGTCGCGGCGGGCTGGGGCGCACGCCGCCTGCTTCGCGCGGGTTTCTCGCGTCATATCCTGCGCAACCTGGTGATCCTGGGCGTCGTCGTGGCCGTGACGGCGATGACCCTCGCCTGGATCTGGGGGATCTCCCTTCGCCCGTCCCTGATCCTGCTCTTCCGCTACTCGATGCCGCGCATGAGGCGCATCGTGAGCCTCGGCGGGCTCTGCATTCTCGTCGCCGCCTTTCTCTACGCGGCCCAGCGCATCGTCTCGGCGGTCGTCAGGATCGTGACTCGCCCTTCGCACCGCGATGGTTCCGACGATTACGAGAGACGCTTCGACACCGTGGAGCAGGTGCTTCGCAGGGTCACGACGGTGGTCGTTCTTCTCGCCGGAACGCTCCTGATCCTGCGCGAGTTCGGGTTCGACGTGATGCCGCTTCTCGCCGGAGCGGGTATCGCGGGCATCGCTCTGGGCCTCGGAGCCCAGTCGCTCGTGAAGGACTTCCTCTCGGGATTCTTCATCCTCATGGAGAACCAGTACCGCGTCGGCGACGTCATTCGGATCGGCGATCGCAGCGGGCAAGTGGAGCAGTTCGGCCTGAGAACGACCGTGCTGCGGGGCCTCGACGGCATCGTGCACATCATCCCCAACGGCGAGATCACATCCGTCTCGAATATGACCCACGAATGGTCGCGATGCGTTCTCGATATCGACGTCGCCTACGAATCGGACCTGGGGAAGGTCCAAGCGACCCTGGTGGATGTCGGCCGCGCGCTGAAGACCGACGAGACGTTCGGACCACTGATCCTGGAGGAACCGCAGGTTCTGGGCGTCGAGGCCTTCAAGGATTCGTCGATCTGCGTGCGCGTTCTCGTGAAGACGCGTCCGATGAAACAGTGGGACGTGGCGCGCGAGATGAGATTGAGAATCAAGCGGGCCTTCGACCATGCGGGCATCGAGATCCCCTTCCCCCAGCGCGTCGTGCACACGCGGGAGTCGTCGTCCTGAACAGCGCGGGGAAGCGAGAGGCGGCCGGGTTCGGGCTTTCCGGGGGAGGGATGTCCGCCTCGTGACGAGCCGGCGGAAGCGGAACGATCTCGATCAGCCCTGGCTGCCGGGCACGTGGCGCTGCCAGTGGCAGGAGGCGGCGGGCAAGCACTGGCACCCGGCCGTGGCCGTCAGGGACCTGGGAGACACGTTCCTCGAGGTGGACGTCGCGGACCTCGGTCGCCGCATCGGCACGACCGATCGCAAGCGGGACTACCCAGGCTACATCAAGCCGATGCCCCGGCGCCGCGGGACAGGCCGTTAGGCCCTAGCGGAAGAGCCCCGGAACCTCCTCGCCCCGCACCGATCCGAGGACCGAGGTGTAGTTCCTCTTCTCCTCGATCGCCTTCTTGACGCCCATGCCGAGGGAGACATCTCCGAAGAGGATCGCCCCGGCGAGGAAGCCGTTCTCGAAGAGAAAGCGCTGGTAGCGTGGACCGTCCTCCACGACGAATTCCACCGCGCCCTCGCCCGCCTCCGTGCGGCCGATGCTGAAGAGATCGACGCCGACGACCTTCAAGGTGTTGGAGAGGGGAAGACCGGCGAAATCGGCCGCTCCGCCGGCGGCGTTGGTGCCGGCGATCGCGCCCTGGAAGGCCGAGGGTTGCCAGAGACCGTAGAGCTGTCCGGCGTGCTCGGCGACGTCGCCGGCCGCGTAGATGCTCGGGTGCGAGGTGCGGAGGCGGTCGTCGACGACGATGCCGCGCTTGACGTTGATCCCGGCGGCGCGCGCGAGATCCACGCGCGGACGGATGCCGGTCGCGACGACGATGGTGTCCGCCTCGAGCCTCCGGCCGGATACCGTCATCGCATGCCCGCCGGCCGTCTCCTCGACCGACTCGATCTTGGCTCCGGTCATGAGATCGATCCCGAGCGCGGCGAGTTGGGCGGCGAGGAGGCCGGCGGCCGCGCGGTCGAGCTGGCGCGGCATGAGCCACGGAGAGGCCTCGACGACCGTCACTTTTGCGCCCTGCCGCGCGAGCCCGGCCGCGGCTTCCAGGCCGAGGATGCCGCCGCCGACGCAGAGGCAACGGACGCCCCGGCGCGCGGCCTCGAGCGCCCGGTCGTGGTCCGCGAGAGTCCGCATGCGGATGATGCCCGGCCCGTCCAGTCCCGGCACCGGCGGCACGAAGACCTCCGCGCCGGTCGCCAGGACCAGCCGGTCGAAGGGTTCCGAGGTGCCGTCGGCGAGAAGGACGCGACCACGGTCGGGTTCGATCCTCACCACCGCAGCGCCCCGGCGGAAATCGATGCGGTGCTCCTCGAACCACGTCGCGCGTTGTATGAGCAGGTTTTCGCGGGAGACTTCACCGGAGAGGTAGCGCGAGAGGTTGATGCGCTGGTAGGGGAGATCCGGCTCGGACTCGAAGAGCCGGATCCGGGCGCGCGGCGCCTGACGGCGGGCGCCCTCGGCCGCCGAGATCCCGGCGATGCCGGCGCCGATGATGGCGATGGAAACGTCGTCGGCGACGTCGGAGGTCCCGGCCGCGGGCGCTTCGACCTCGCGCGGCTCGAAGAGCTCCGGGCCGACGCCGCAGATCGGGCATTCCGACGGCGGCTCGGGGCCGTAATGCATATATCCGCAGACGGTGCAATACCAGGCTTGAGCGGTTGTCGTCATGGAGGGAGGATAGCGCAGATGCATGGGGAAGGGGAGGATGAGACGCGGTCGCGCGGTCGGAACTTCGCCGTCATCCCGGCCACTTTTCCGGCTTCAGGACCCGGCCCCGGGCTTGCCGGTGCCGACGGCAGGAGGTCGAGAAATGGCGAGATTCTCTCTTGACATCGGTTGGCGGCCTGACTATAATACAAACGATTGCGCATAAAGAACAAACGATTGCTCAATCATATTCGACGGCTCTCGTACGGTTTCCTCGATTTCGGGGGGACCGAAGGCGGCCGGACCAGGAGCGTGCTTCATGAAGCGTTTCTTGCCGTGGTTTCTGCTCGCCTTCACCGCCGCGATTCTTGCCGTTCTCGCCTGGCCGTTCATGCACCCGGGTTCACCTGCAACGCCCCCGCCCTCCGGCCGCGTCGTAATCGCCCTCGACGACTCGACCCGGGGATGGAGGATCCTCGTGGACGGGTCGCCCTACATCGTCAAGGCGATGGCCTACGGGGTGACCCGGATCGGCCAGAGCCCGGTCGACGGCACGCAGACCGACTGGATGAAGGACGACTTCGACGGCGACGGCCGTATCGACGGCCCCTACAACTCCTGGATCGACCTCGACAATGACAACGTTCGTGACGAATCGGAGCGCGCGATCGGCGACTTCACGCTGCTCAAGGAGATGGGCTGCAATACGATCCGCACCTACCATCATCCCTCGAACGTCCCGCTCCTGCGAGAGCTCTTCCGCGGCTACGGCATCCGCGCCATCATCGGCGACTTCGTCGGCATGTACGGCTTCCGCGGCCAACTGCCTCCCGTGCCCGGCGACAATTTCACCGACTACCGCGACACCGCGCGCCGCGAGGCGATCCTCGCCGGGGTGAAGGAGCTCGTCATGACGCACAAGGACGAGCCCTACGTCCTCATGTGGATGCTCGGCAACGAGAACAACTACAACGTCGGCTGCAACGCCTCGCAATACCCCGAGATCTACTTCTCCTTCATGAACCGGCTGGCGCAGGAGATCAAGGCGCTCGATCCGAATCACCCGGTCGGGATCTGCCTCGGGGAGATGTCCCCGGCTCAGCAGAGGCTCGTGGCGAAGTATTGCCCCGACGTCGACATCTACGGCGTCAACACCTATCGCGGCGACCGCGGCTTCACCGGCCTCTGGAGGGATCTCCGGAAGAACGTCAACAAGCCCGTTCTCGTCACCGAGTTCGGTTGCTCCTCCTTCAGCGAGCGCGGGATGGGCGTCGGCGAGAGCTACCAGGCCCGCTACATCGCCGAGAGCTGGCACGACATCGCCCAGAACGCCTGCGGCGGGCCGGGGCAGGGCAACGCGATCGGAGGAGTCGTCTTCGAATGGAACGACGAGTGGTGGAAGACCGGCGTCGACGCGCCCGACGGAAACACCTATCCCACCGACCGCCACGACACCGCCAAGCTCGGCCCCGGGCCCTTCATCGACGGCTACGGCTACTCCGAGTGGTTCGGCGTGACGGGGCAGGGCGACGGATCGCAAAGCCCCTTCCTCCGCCAGTTGCGCCGCGCGTATTTCGTGCTCAGGCGCCTTTGGAACGAGGGCAATCCCGCGCCGTCCCATTCCGTCGGTGAGCCCGCGGGAATCGCCGAGGAAGCGATGGGACGCGAAACCCGTTCCACTCCTCTCTTCACCCTGGCCTTGCCGGGCGACCCGGTCGTCGACTACGGCCGCTTCGGGTCGTTCACGGGGGAAGGCACGAGCGGCTACCGGTTCGAGATCGCGGACCGCGACGGCCTGGCCCGCGCCGTGGGGGAGGGCATCTACCCCAACGAACTCGACGTCGAGAACGACCCCTCGTACCAGGCCTACCTGCGCGCCGGACGTCTCGAGGGAACGAAGTGGCAGTTCGTGAACACGGCCGACCCGGCCGCCGAGTTCTACAAGTGGACGACCACGGCGGAGATGCCGGCCACGAAGCTCTTCTACGCCGCACTGGCGCTCGAGCGGGCCGGTCTGTACGCCCATGCCGTCAAGTCCTGCTACGCGATCCTCGTTCACTTCCCCGGCTCCGGCATCCACGCGGCGGACCAGAAATCCGTCTGGTACGTCGGTCCGGTGGCGCTCGACATGATCCACGACATCTGCCGGCGGCATCCCGAGCTGGGCCTCAGGCTGGACGGCGCGTCGATCGAGATCGAGAGCTTCGGGGACACGGATTTCTCCAACGACGTCGTCGTCGCGAGCCCGGGGCGGCTCGTGCGCGCGGCACGGTGAACCCGTCCGCGGCGGATCGCGGTCGGAAGAACGGATACGGGAACGGCGGGAGACAAGAGGAGACTCTATCGATGAAGGAAAGGACGAGTGAGATGAGCTTGAATCGGAAGGCATCGAAGTGGATCGCGACGATCGGAACGGTGTGCGTGACGCTGGGGTGCGGACAATCGGCCCCGCCGTCTCCCCCTGCTCCCGTCCTCGCGCCGGCCCCCATGCCGGCGCCCGAAGTGCCGGCGGCGCCCGCGTCGTCCGCGGCTCCGGCCCCGGTCGCCCCGGCCTCCGACGGCGAGTTCAACACGCCGATGAGGACGCAAGGCGCGGCCTGCTTCGTCTACACCGAGGGAGGATCGGACCAGAACCACTGGATCCCGAGCGGCTACATGGGCGACGTCGCGGCCATCGCGGCGGATTTCGAGTGCCGGGTCAGGCCGTTTCGCGGGCTCACCTGCATGAAGTGGTCCTACGACACGACGAAACGCCAGGAGGGATGGTGCGGTGTCATGTGGCAGGATCCGGAGAACAACTGGGCCGGCGAGACGCCCGGCGCCGGCCTGAACCTCGAGGGGGCCCGATTCTTACGCTTCGCCGCGCGCGGCGAGACCGGGCGCGAGGTGATCACGGTCGGGTTCGGCGGTCTGCGCGGCAAGTTCTCCGACACCGCCAAGAAGGAGTTGAAGGACATACGCCTCACGACGGAATGGAAGGAATACGAAATCCCGCTCGAGGGTCTGGACATGAGAAGGGTCCAGTTCGGCTTCTCGTGGGTCATGGGCGGCGCGTGGCTCGATGCGGTCAAGCCGAGCCCGGCCGTCGTCTACCTCGACGAGGTTCGCTACGAGTTCTGACCGCGTCCAGGCCGCCGGCCGTCGTCGGCCGGCGGCCTCTTTCGCCCCTTCTGGGAAGGTCATAAACGGCTGACGCGCGGGCGCCCGGCGCTCGCGTCCTGAATCCCCGGAGATGAGGTAAACGCGCGGAGTTTTCGGTTTCTAGATG
>CAZWVM010000158.1:0-8461 GCA_964637705.1 uncultured bacterium | reverse complement strand
CCCATCTCCGTGCCCGTCGGCCGTCCCGTCCTCGGCCGCCTCCTCAATCTCCTCGGCGAGCCCATCGACAACAAAGGGCCCGTGGCGGTCGAGAAGAAACTGCCGATCCACCGCGACCCTCCGGTCTTCAGCGAGTTGGAGACGACGCCGACGATGTTCGAGACCGGCCTGAAGGTCATCGACCTCCTCGCCCCCTACATGAAGGGCGGCAAGACCGGCCTCTTCGGCGGCGCCGGCGTCGGCAAGACCGTCCTCATCATGGAGCTCATCAACAACATCGCCAAGGAACACGGCGGTTTCTCCGTCTTCGCCGGCGTCGGCGAGCGGACGCGCGAGGGCAACGACCTGTATCTCGAGATGAGCGAGTCGGGAGTCCTGGACAAGACGTGCCTCGTCTTCGGCCAGATGAACGAGCCGCCGGGCGCGCGCTTCCGCGTCGCATTGACCGGCCTCACGATGGCCGAGGAGTTCCGCGACGCCGAGGGCCAGGACGTGCTCTTCTTCGTCGACAACATCTTCCGGTTCGTCCAGGCCGGCTCCGAGGTCTCGGCGCTGCTGGGGCGCATGCCCTCCGCCGTCGGCTACCAGCCCACGCTCGGCACCGACATCGGCGAACTGCAGGAACGCATCACGTCCACGTCCCGAGGCTCCATCACGTCGGTGCAGGCCATCTATGTCCCGGCCGACGACCTGACGGATCCCGCGCCCGCGACGACCTTCTCCCATCTCGACGCTACCACGGTTCTTTCGCGCCAGATCGCCGAACTCGGCATCTTCCCGGCCGTCGATCCCCTCGATTCCACCTCCCGCATCCTCGACCCGCACATCGTCGGGGAGCGCCACTACGCCGTGGCACGGAAAGTGCAGAGCATCCTGCAGAGGTACAGGGACCTGCAGGACATCATCGCGATCCTCGGCATGGACGAGCTCTCCGACGAGGACAAGACGGCCGTGGCGCGCGCGCGCCGCATCCAGAAGTTCCTCTCGCAGCCCTTCAACGTGGCCGAACAGTTCACGGGCCGCCCCGGTCGCTACGTCAAGCTCGCGGACACGATCCAGGGCTTCGAGGAAATCGTGGACGGAAAGCACGACGACCTGCCGGAGCAGGCTTTCTACATGGCCGGCGGGATCGAGGAGGTCAAGGAAGTGGCGGCGAAGATGAAGGCGGGCGAGGCATGAAGCCGTGAGCGAAGCCGCGGCGACAGCAGGCGGAGCCTCGCTCCGATTCGAGGTCGACACGCCCTCGGGACCCGTTCTCTCGGGCTCCTGCGACGCCGTCACCCTGCCCGCCGCCGCGGGATCGGTCGGAATCCTGCCGGGTCACACCCCCTACCTGGCCGCGCTCTCCACCGGAGTCGCGGTCTTCCACGCGGGCGCCGGGGAGACGAGGGTATTCGTCTCGCGGGGGTTCGTGGAGGTGATGGCGGACCGCGTGATCGTCCTCGCGGAGATCGCGGAGAAGGCCGCCGATGTCGATGTCGCGCGCGCAGCCGACTCCTTCCGCCGCGCGCGCGCGCGCCTCGACGTCTCGTCATCGTCCGCCGTGATGGATCCCGAGTCGCGGGGCCGCGCCCGCCGCGCCCGCGAACGCGCTCTTCACCGCCTGAAGGCCGCCGGTCAGCCGGTGCCGGAATGATCCGGCGCGCCGCCGGGGCGGCGCTGTTCTTCACTCTCATCCTCGCCGCCCTTCCGGCCTCGGCCGCGGAGTCGAATCCCTACGTGGAACGGGCGATCTTCAGCTCCTACGCCGTCGCCGCCTACCGCGCGCGGATCGGCGACTGGGCCGGCGCGGCGGCCGAACTGGAGCGGGCCTACCGGCTGAGGCAGACCTCGCCCGAGATCCTGACGCGCCTCGCCGAGGCCTATCTTCGCGTCGGGCGGAACCCGGAGGCGGAGAAGTTCGCGGCTCGCGCCCTGCAGGAGGACTCGACGGCCGCCGACGCCTGCCTCATCCTCGCCGAAATCGCCGGGAACCGCGGCGAATCCCTCCTCGCCGACTCCTACCTCGTCCGTCGCCTCGCCTTGAAGCCGGACGATCTCGAGAGCCGCCTGCGCCTCGGGTTGCTGCGCGAGAACCGCAACGATCTCGCGGGCGTCGTCGAGGCCTTCCGCGGCTACCCCGCCTTGAAACCCGGCGCCGCCGCCGCCCAGTTCCACCTCGGCGTCGCTCTCGTGCGGCTCAAGCGCTACGAGGAGGCGCGGCGCGCCTTTCACGACGCCCTGCGCGAGAATCCCAACTACGCGGAGGCCGCCGAGAACATCGCGATCATCTCGGAGGAACTCGGAGACGACTCGGCGGCGCTCACGGCCTGGGGGCGCGTGCTCGCGATCAACCCGGGTCGCCTCGAGGCTTCGCGTCGGCGGCTGACGCTCTTTGTCGAGTCGGAGCGTTACGACGAGGCGGTGACGGAACTGGAGAGCATGCTCGCCCAGTCCCCGGACAAGAACAACGCCCTGCGGAAGCTCCTGGCCCGGCTCGCCATCCAGAAGGGCGACTTCGCCCTCGCCGCGCGCACCATGCTCGTTCTCGCCCAGAGGACCGGCACCGAAACCGGCTACCTCGAGACGGCGCTCCTGGCCGCCCGCTCCGGCACCGAGACGGCGGCCCTGGTCTCCGCCCTCGAGGGCGCCTGGGCGATCGGCGCCCGCCCTCATGTCGGCGTGCTCCTGGCGCAGGCCTATGCCGCCGCGGGCGAGGAGACGCGGGCGCAGGAACGGCTCGCGGGCCTTTCGCTCGACGAGATCCGCGACACGGTCGCGCTCTGGTCGCTCGGATTGACCTGGCACCGGTTCGGGGACGAGACGCGCGCGATCGAGATCTTCCTGCGCGTGATCGCGCTCGAGCCCCGGAACGCCTCCGCCCTCAACTACGTCGGTTACACCTGGGCCGAGAAGGGATGGAACCTCGATCGCGCCGAGGAACTCGTCCGGAAAGCGCTCGAGATCGACCCCGAGAATCCGCAGTATATCGATTCGCTCGGATGGATCTTCTATCAGCGCGGCCAGTACGACATGGCGCGCCTGTCGCTCGAGAAGGCCCACCAGTTCATGCCCGGGGAACCCACGATCATGGAGCACCTGGCGGACGCGTATGCGCGGCTGGGCATGAGGCGCGAAGCGCTCGTCCTCTATCGCGCCGCCGCCGCGACCGGTCGCGCCGAGACGCCTGAAATTCTTGCGGAAAAACTCGGTGAGCTCGAAAAATGCCTGGGCGAGCCGCCCTCGGCGGAAAGCCGGCCGTAGGATCGTGCCGGGCGCCCCCGGGGCCCGGCTACGATTTCTTCTCCAGCTTCATCGTCTCCGCATCGAGCAGGGACTGGAACGAGGCGCCGGGCGCGGGACGCGCGGACGATTCGGGTTTGACGCGGCTCGAGATGACCGTCTTCAACCGGTCGATCTGATCGTTGTTGAGGGTGTCGAAGAGGACCCAGTGATCCATCTCGTAAATGACCATCTCAGCTACCTCCCTGTGAACCTTTCGGCCCATGTGAACTCCAGCCATTCCCTTGGCTAAATCCAATATCGACGCTCCACCGCAAAACTTTACACCTTTCGGAACCTTTCAAGATTCGATGAAGGGGGCTAAAGCTGTGCAGGCTTCCCGAAAGAGAATCTCACGTTGAAAAAAGGGGAGATAGCCGGATCGTGGCGGGAGAACCCTCGGGTATCACGCCCTCGAGGAAGGCGGGATCGACGCGATGGGGCGTCTTCAGCCGCACACGCCTCTTCCCCTCGGTGAACTCGATCGCGATGCGGCAACCGCCGCCGCGGATGCGCGCGAGTCGAGCCTCCAGGTTCTCGAGGTCCGCCGTCGCGACACCCGAGGGAAAACGGATCACGGCCTGGAACGGCGCGGCCGCGGCCGGCGTCACCTCGTCGCAGAGCATGCGCCCCGAGGCTTCGAACCGCCCCCGCGCGAGCACGGCCTCGCCCTCGACGAGCGCCGCGGCGGCGCGCGTGAAGAGCGAGGAGAAGACGACGAGATCCGCGCGGCCTTCGATCGTCTCCAGGGTCACGCGGGCCATCGGGCGGCCGCGCTTGTCGAGGCTTTTCTCGACGCTCTTCACCAGGCCCAGCGACCAGCCCGCCTGGTTCTCGCCGCCCGCGGCACTCTCGAGGAATGCCGCCGCCGGAAAACGCGCGAGCAGGGGATGCTGGTTGAGGTAGAAGCCGAGGTGGTCGAGCTCGTACGCGGCCAGGTTGTCGAACTCCTCCATCGCCTCGATCGCGGGTTCCTCGGAGATCGGGGCGTCGCCGAAGAGGGAGATCTGGTCGCTGCCGGAGGCGCGGCGCTCGGCCGCGGCGCGCTCCCAGAGGCGCGGCAGGGCGTTCATCATCGCGCGCCGGGAGGGCGGATCCTTCTTCGGGCCGAGCCCGTCGAAGGCGCCCGCGAGCACGAGGGCTTCGACCGCGCGGCGATTCACGCGCCGGGCGTCGAGGCGAGTGAGGAAATTCCAGAGCGACGTGTAGGGTCCCTTGGCTCGCTCCTCGATGACGAGCTCGCACGCGGAGAGCCCCGCGTTCTTTACCGCCGCCAGTCCGCACCGGATCGCCGCGCTCGTCGCGTTCCCCTCGCGGATCTCCTCCGGCGCGAAGAGCGCCGCGGAACGGTTGACGTGCGGCGGGAGGATCGCGAGCCCCATCCGGCGGCACTCGGCCGCGTAGAGCGCGAGCTTGTCGCGGTTGTCCGCCTCGTGCGAGAGCGTCACCGCCATGAACTCCACGGGCCGGTGGACCTTCAGCCAGGCGGTCTGGTAGGCGATCACCGCGTAGGCCACGGCGTGGCTCTTGTTGAAGCCGTAACCCGCGAAGGTCTCGATCTGGTTGTAGAGCTCGTTGGCCGTCCGTGGTTCGATGCCGCGCGCCTTCGCCCCGTCGAGGAACTTCGCGCGGTTGCGCGCCATGATCTCCGGCTTCTTCTTTCCCATCGCGCGCCTCAGCTCGTCGGCCTCGGCCAGCGAATACCCGGCCATCTCCGACGCGATGCGCATCACCTGTTCCTGGTAGAGGATGATCCCGTAGGTCTCCTTCAGGATCGGTTCGAGCTCGTTGAACGCGTATGTCACCGGCGTGCGGCCGTGCTTGCGGTTCGCGAAGTCCTCGGTCAGACCCATCGGGCCGGGGCGGTAGAGGGCGATCATCGCGGCGAGATCCTCGAAGCGGGAGGGCTTGACGCGGGCGATGAGGTCCCGGATGCCGGCCGAGTCGAGCTGGAAGACGCCGAGCGTGAGTCCGGAGGAGAGGAGCCGGAAGACCTCGGGATCGTCGTAGGGCGCCGGCCCCGCCGCGTCCGGGGCGAGCGGGGGGCGGCAGAGGTCACAGGCGGCGCGGATGACCGTGAGGGTCTTCAGGCCGAGGATGTCCATCTTCAAGAGCCCCAGCGGCTCGATGGAGTTCATGTCGTACTGGGTCACGACATTCTCGTCCGCGTCGACGTACAGCGGAGCGATCTCCGCGATCGGCACGTCTCCGATCACGATGCCGGCGGCGTGGCGCGAGGCGTGCCGCGCGAGGCCCTCGAGCTTCAGGGCGGTGGAGAAGAGCGCCGCGTGTTCGCCTTCCGCCGCCTTCTTCAATTCCTCCACCATCCCCAGCGCGTCCGGAAGCGTGATCTTCAGGACCTCCGGGATCAGGCGCGCCAGCCGCTCGGTCTCGCTCATCGGCAGGTCGTGGATCCGCGCCACGTCGCGGATGACCGCGCGCGCCCCGAACGTCCCGAAGGTGATGATCTGCGCCACGCGGTCCTCGCCGTAGCGCTGGCGCACGTAATCGATCACCTCGTCGCGCCGCGCCTGGCAGATGTCGACGTCGATGTCCGGCAGGGCCTTGCGCTCGGGGTTGAGAAAGCGCTCGAAGATCAGCCCGTAACGGATCGGATCGACCTCGGTGATCCCGAGTGCCCAGGCGACGAGGGATCCGGCGGCGGAGCCGCGGCCGGGTCCGACCGGGATGCCGCGCCGCCCCGCCTCGGCGATGAAGTCGGAGACGATCAGGAAATAGCCCGCGTAGCCCTTCCCGACGATGACCTTCATCTCCGCCGCCATCCGCTCCGCGTATTCGCGCGGCACGTCGCCGAGACGCCGGTGCAGCCCTTCCTGCGCCAGGACCTCGAGATGATCCGCCTCGCTTCCCGCCCCGATCGGGACCGGGAAGACAGGCATATGCAGGACCCCGAAGCGGAACTCGAACTCCGCCCGCTCCGCGATGGCGACGGTGCGCGCGAGCGCCTGCGGATCGAAGACGAATCGCCGCTTCATCTCCTCCGGGGATTTGAGGAAGAACTGGTCGCTGTCGTACCGCTTGCGGTCGGTTTCGCGCAGGAGCCTCCGCGTGCCGATGCAGAGGAGCGCGTCGTGCGCGGAGGCGTCCTCGGGGGCGATGTAATGGACGTCGTTCGTCGCGACCGTGGGGAGTCCGTCGTGCCGGGCCCGTTCCACGAGGAAGGCGGTCAGCCGCTTCTGGGGTTCCAGTCCGTGGTCCTGCAGCTCCACGAAGAAGTTCTCCGGCCCGAAGATGTCGCGGAAGCGCCTCAGGGCCGCCGCCGCCTCCTTCTCGCGGCCGGCGAGGAAGAGGCGCGCGGCCTGGCCGGAGAGGCATCCGGAAAGGGCGACGAGACCCGGGGCGTGCGCCGCGAGCAGTTCGTGATCGACCCGGGGGTTGTAGTAGAAACCCTCGGTGTATCCGAGCGAGGAGAGCCGGATCAGGTTGCGGTATCCCTCGTCGTTCATCGCCAGGACCGTCAGGTGGAACCCGCGCTCGAACCCGTCCGGGTGCGGGGCCTTCTCCGAGCACGATCCCGGCGCGACGTACAGTTCGCACCCGATCAGGGGTTTCAGCCGGTGGGCGATGGCCGCCTGGTGGAACTCGACGGCGCCGAAGAGGTTCCCGTGGTCGGTGAGCGCGATCGCGCGCATCCCGAGCTCCTTCGCCCGCGCGCAGAGATCGTCCGGCCTGTTCGTGCAGTCCAGGAGGCTGTAGTGGGAGTGGACGTGGAGGTGGACGAACTCCGCCGTCATCGGGCGGCTCGCGACGCGCGGCTGGAATGCATCCGGTTCATGGCGCCATTCTACGCGCCCCTTCCGGGCGCCGACAGTCTTTTGCCGCGGCCCGTACCCGCGCCGCTCAGATCTCGAATCCGTCGTAGGAGACCGACGCGAGCACGAGGCCTTCGGCGGGGGCCGTGGGCCCGGCGGCCGCGCGGTCGCGCGCGGAGAGGACCTCGGCCGCCCACGCGACAGGCTGCGCACCGCGCCCGATCTCGATCAGGGTTCCCACCATGATCCGGACCTGGTTGTGGAGGAAGGATCGAGCTTCGACCGTGACGAGGATCGGAGTTCGATCCCCGGAAAGGCATCCCGCCGCCCCGGGGACGCGCTCGACGCGCACGGTGTCCAATGTCCTGACGGGCGATTCGGCCTGGCACTTGACCGCCCGGAAGGAGGACATGTCGTGCTTGCCGAGCCAGGCCCGGGCGGCCTCCTGCATCGCCTCCGCGTCGAGCTCCTGCGGCGTCCACGCGATTCTCCGGCGGTCGATGACGGGCCGCACCGCGCCGTCCGAGAGCGTGTAGGCGTACCGGCGACGGACGGCGTCGCGCCGCGCGTGGAAGTCCGGCGGCGCCTCCACCGAGCGCAGGACCTGGACGTCGGCGGGAAGCCGGCTGTTCAGGGCGTCGCGGACGCGGGAGGCCTCGAGGCGGTGACGGAGGTCGAAGTGGGCGACCTGGCCCGAGGCGTGGACGCCCGAGTCGGTGCGGCCCGAGCCGACGACGCGAACCGTCTCGCGGAACGATTCCTTGATCGCCGACTCCAGGACGACCTGGACCGAGCGGCCGTTCGATTGGGCCTGCCAGCCCACGAACTGGGTGCCGTCGTACTCGAGCTTGACGACGATGCGCCGCGTGCGTCGCGACGCCGCGACGGGGCGGCTCCCGCGCGCGGTCTCGTGACGGCGCGTCATGGGGCTAGAAGCGGCGGTGAACCCCGGCCGCGAATCCGCCGCCCGAGGAGAAGCGGCCTTCGGCGAAGACGCTCCAGTTCGGCGCCGGTTCATACCCGGCGCCGAGGTAGGCGCCGACGTTGCGCTTCGGAACGAGCGTGGGATGGATCGTCTGGTTGTTCGATTTCACCTCGAGATCCTGGTAGAAGAGACCGGCATAGGGGAAGAGCTGGTTGGAGAGCCTATACTCCATGCCGGTCGAGACCTGCCACTCGGAGAAGTCCAGGTCCGCGTTCTGCCAGTTGCGTCCCGGCCGCGCGAACCATTGAACGTCGCCGACCAGCTTCCAGTTCTGCCAGGAGTCATAAAGCGTGCCGCGCAGGCCCATGCCCCAGTTCATCTTCGAGGAATAGGAGGGTTGGAAGACGCCGGCCTTGTAGTCGTCGTCGGAGAGACCGAGCCGGATGTAGAACTCGCCGCCCTGGGTGAAGCCGTAGACCGCCTCGCCCGTCCAGAAGGTCGA
>CAZWVM010000157.1:0-8464 GCA_964637705.1 uncultured bacterium | reverse complement strand
TGATCGAGCCGCGGATGCGCGTCGTGGCGTAGGTCTTGAACTTGAAGCCCCGGGAGGGCTCGTACTTCTCGATCGCGTCGATCAGCCCGAAGATGCCGTAGGAGACGAGATCGTCGAACTCGACCTGCGGCGGCATGTTCATCGCCATCCGGCCCGCCACGTACTTCACCAGGGGGGCGTAGCGCTCGACGAGAAGGTTGCGGATCTCGATGTCCTCGTCCTTCTTGTATTTCTCCCAGATCTCTTCGTCGGAGAGTTTCTCGAGCACCTCAGCCACCGATCACGCCTCCGAAGACGAGCCACGCCAGGAGGAACATGAAGAGGACGATGGCGACGGAACTCCAGAAGAAGACGCGGGAGGAGATCGCGGGTCCGGAGAGCCTCGAGGGCGCGCCGGACAGGACCTCGTGGAACTTCAGGGAGGCGTCCGAGACCTTGACGCGCAGTTCGCCGGATATGTGGGAGATGCCCATGAGCTGCTGGGCGAGCTGGGTCACGATCTGGACGCGCTCATACTCGGAGGGCGTCACCTCCATGACGCGCGCCTCGATCGGGCCGCCCTTCATGGCCCCCGTCTTCGTCGAGAGCATCTTCGCCACGTTCTGCTTGATCGTGGACGGATCGCGCACCTCCACCATGATCGTCATGCCCGGCGTCAGGCGGTTCGCGGGCACGCCCTGGACGGGCGAGAGGACCGGCTCGACCCGGATGCGCACCGTCTCGGCCGGCACGGCCGCGGGAGCCGCCTCGGGAGAGGACGCCGGCGCGGCCGCCGCGGGCGCGGCCGCCGCCATGCCCTCCGGCGCCGCCTCCACGATCTTCTCCATGTCGATCTGCATCAGGACCTGGGAATCGGCGATCGCGCGCGACAGGATGTCCGAGAGGATCTTGCGGACATCGCCCGCCTGGTTCTGCTGGATCGCGTCGCAGAACGCCCCGAGCAGGTCGTCCTGAAGGACCTTCTTGATGTAGGCCTGGACGTCGATCGTCATCTGGTGGGCGATGCTTCCCTGCAGCTTGGAATTGATGAGCTGGCTTTCGAAGCTCTTCCATTCCTGGCCCGGCTGGTAGCGGAACTCGTCGCCGTCCCCCGCCACGATCGCGTAGATCCGATCGACCCGGGATAGCCGCGGCTCGACGATCACGAGCATGGCGCCGCGCGCGCCCGTGTATTCGCCCGAGAAGACGCCCTTGACCGCGGTCAGAACCCTTTGGCCGGAAGAACCGTTTCCCGCCTCGGGTTTGCCGCCTCCCGGCGACTCCGGTTGTCTCGCTCCGCTCATGACCTGTTCACGCCTGATAGTCCCCGGCTACCATATCATTTCCCGTCCTCCCCTGAAAGCCCTCTGAGCACCTGGGCCAGTTCCTGGGGGGGAGTGCCCTTGAGCCCCTCGATCTCCGGATTTTGCACCTCGGGGAGTTCGGATTCGATGTGCGCCAAATCCTCCGGCCGGACCGCCTCGTCGCCGGCGGCGTAGGAGGAGTCGAGGGGGCGGTTTGCCGATCCCGCGCCCGTCGCGAGGCGCGAGAGGGCCGAACCCATCGTGTTGAGAAGGAAGACCCCGAGAAAGACCAGGAGAAGCCACAGGAAGGATTCGAAGAGCTTGCGGAGGGGATCGAGGTCTCCCAGGTGCCAGAAACGGATGCCGGCCACGAGGAGCCCGGCGGCGAGGCCGAAAAGGACGCCGACGAGAACGCCGCCCGAGCCCCGTCCGTCCGCCGCCTTCATGACCCCTCGCGTTCCCAGGTGATCTCGGGATGAACGCCCAGGAGCGCCTCCAGCGCCGACGGATCATGGGCCGATTCGATGACCAGGCCCGTCCCGTTCTTCGACTCCTCGACCCCGAAGCCGCGGGCCGCGGCCCAGGCGCGCAGCCAGGCGATGCGGGCGAGCGGCGTCGAGGACGAGATGACGGCCCGGGACCGGAGGCGCGTCGCCGGGGACGGGGCCGCCGATCGGGACGCCGCCGCTTCGGCGCGGGCACGCTCGCGGGACGGCGGCCTCCGCTCGGGCGGCGCGGCCTTCCCGGCCGCGCGAGAGGCGAGCTCCGCGCATCCGTAGGCCGCCGCGAGGTTCCTGAGTCGTCGCCAGGATTCGGCTGTCCCCGCCGCCTCGGCCTCACGCAAGGCCCGGTCGAGCCGGAGGCCGGCCCAGCCTTCGGCCTTGATCAACGGTTCCACATCCGCTCCAGCCATCCCGTCAGCCTTTCCGCCACGGTCTCGCGTTCCCGGGTATCCATCTCGATCCCCCGTTCCACACTGTCCGCGATCCGCACGAGCGAACGAGCGGGCCGCGACGACCTCTGGAAGGCCGAGAACGGGGCCCGTTTCGCCACCGCGCGCTGGACCACGGCATCCTCCAACACGAACCCGGCCCAGTCAACACCGAGGTGCAGGAAGTGATCCGAAAGCTCGACAATGCGCTCCGCCACCGTTCGCGCCTCGCGGATCGTGCGGGCGCGATTGACGACAAGCGAGAGACGACCGGGGTAATTCCTCTCGGACAGGATCTTGAGGAGTCCGAAGGCGTCCGCCATCGAGGTCGGTTCGGGCGTGACGACGACGAGGCAGTGATCGGCGCTCTCCAGGAACGCCGTCACGTTCAACGAGACTCCCGCGCCGGCGTCGATGACGCAGTAGTCCCAGGCCCGGCCGAAGGAAGCCATGGCTCTCAGGAGGCGCTTGCGCCCTTCCTCCGGGAGGTCCGCGCTCTCCCTGAGGCCGTTGGCGCCCGCGATGATCCTGAGCCCCATCGGACCCTTCGTCATGACCTCCTCGATCGTCAATCCCTCCCGGATGACATGACCGAGGTTGCGGCGCGGATTGACGCCCGCGAGAATGCCGGCGTTCGCCATCCCGAGATCGGCGTCGAAGAGGCACGTCGCGCGCCCCCTCCAGGCCAGTTCCAGAGAGAGGTTCAGGGCGATGTTCGACTTGCCCACGCCGCCCTTGCCCGAGGCGACCGCGATCAGCCTGTTCCGGCCGCGCGCCCGCTCAGGCGCCGCCTCTCCTTTCCTCTCCTGTGCGATCAGCCGCAGCGCGGCCGCCTGGTCGCTCACGGCCGCTCCCTCTCCTCGCCCGCCGGCTCGCGGCCCGGCGTCTCTTCACCGAGAAGCGCCTGGGCGAGGCGCAGGGGCAGGGCCGGCTCGATGTCGTTGGGCACGCTCTGTCCCGTGGTCCAGTATCCGATCGGGATCCGGCACTCGACCGCCGCGTTGAAGATCGATCCCCAGCGCAGGGTTTCGTCCACCTTCGTGAAGACCAGTCTCATCCTTCGCCCGATCGAGAAGTTGCGGATGACGTTCGTCATCTCGCGCGTGTCCGTGTTCGAGGAGACGAGCAGGAGAATCTCGGAATCCTCGTCGAGGGCGTCGATGAGCTTCTTCAGCTCCTCGAGTCCCGACGGCTCGTGGGCGCTGCGGCCCGCGGTATCGACGAGAATGACCTCGCGATCGACATGGCGGTCGATCGCCTCGCGCAGTTCCCGCGCGTCCGTGACCGCCTCGAAGGGCGCGTTGAGAATCTCGCTGTAGGTCCTGAGCTGCTCCACCGCCGCGATGCGATAGCGATCGAGGGTCAGGAAGGTGACGCTTCGGCCCTCGTCGATCGCGAAGCTCGCCCCGAGCTTGGCCAGGGTCGTGGTCTTGCCGACGCCGGTGGCCCCGACGGCCATGACGATGAGCGGCCGGTCGTCCGGAGGCTCGAGGGGCGGCGCCACGCGCACCATCCCGCTGATCTCCTTGCGGACCCGCGCGAGAACGACCGGTTCGTCGTCCCACTCGGACGCCTGCGTGCGCCGGCTCACGTTCTCCAGGATCGTCTCCACGAGCGTCGCGTCGACCCCGGCCTCCTCGAGGCGGCGCCTCATGACCGGAAGGACTCCTCCGGAAGAAGCCGCCGGGGCGTGGACGGCGGCCGCGGTGACCTTCCGCTCCTCCACCACGTCGACCGCGATGACGGGCGCGGACTCGCCGGGGAAGACCGGTCCGGCGTCGCGTTCCGCCTGCGCGTCGGCGTTCCCCCCCAGTTCCCTCATGATCTCGCGCTTCAATTCCGCCTTGATGCGATCCACGTCGAGCGAGGAAGGCCGGGACTCGGCGACCGCCTTCACGGCGACCGGCCTCTTTTCCTTCCGCGTCGTCGCCTCCTCGAGGAGGCGAGCGGCGCGCGTGCCGCGGAACCGCGAGGCGGGATCCCGCAGCCAGTCGTTCTCGTCGCCCGGCGCCCGGCGGCGGGCGACGGGCTTCTGCGACTCGTAGGCGGTGAAGGACGTGGGCTTCATCAGCGCCTCCCTCCACGTGATCCCCGCGGCGCCGTCACGGTGCGGCGCGCTCTCTTCGAAAGCGAGGGGCCGGGTCGGATCGCTGTCCTCGATCCAACCTCCGCCCCGGCGCTTGTTCGTCGTGCGCCGGCCGGCCTCGATGACGCGCAGGATGGCGTCGCTCGAGACGCCGCCGGCGGAATCACGCAGGACGACACGCGGCGGCGCGTGGAAAGGCAACTGCCCCACGACCTCGATCATGCACTTCGATCCGAGACCGAGGGGGCCGCTGCGCGTCACCTTCCTCTCGGAAATGATCATCGCGTCCGGACCGAACGCCGCCCTGAGCGCCTCGAGCGCCTGCGCCTTCGTGGGCGCGACGAACGAGCGCCGCTCCCCCTGCTCCCTGCTGACATCCATCACAACCGACCTCCCGTCGAATAACCCTCTACCCTTGCTGTCTCTCTGTCTGTCTCACGATCCCGTCGCGGGCCCCCGTCCCGCCTCATGCCGCCACGTTCCCCACCTGCCGGATCTCGATGTCCTGCAGGATCTCCGTGAAGGAGAGCACCACGAGGTTGGGCGCCGCGCGCCGCGTCAGGGCCTTGAAGGAGGCCCGGCAGCGGGGCGAGGTGAGGATGATCGGGGAGAGCCCCTTGGTGACCGCCTTCTCCACCTCCGCTCCCAGCCGCTCCAGGATCCTCTGGATCCGCGCGGGATCCAGGCTGATCTGCCGCCCGTCCGCCGTCAGTTCCACCCCGCCCACGATCTCCTCCTCCAGCCGCGGATCGACCGTGATGACGGAGATCGCTCCGTCGTCGCCCTGGTACTGCTTGGTGATGTGCCGGGCGAGCGAGGCGCGAACGGCCTCGGTCATGCGGTCGACGTCCTTGCCGTACCGCCCCGCGCACTCCGCCAGCGTCTCCAGGACCGTCACCATGTCGCGGATCGAGACGCCCTCCTTCAAAAGGTTCTGCAGGACCTTGTGGATCTCCCCGAGCGAAAGCGCCTTCAGGGCGTCCTCGACGAGCGCGGGGTAGTTCTTCTTGATCTCGTCGATCACCTGCTGCGTCTCCTGGCGCCCGAGGATCTCGAAGGCGTGGCGCTTCAGGACCTCGGTGAGGTGCGTCGCGACGACCGACGGCGGATCGACGACGGTGTAGCCGGCCAGCTCGGCCTTCTCGCGATCGCGCTCGCGGATCCAGACCGCGGGCAGACCGAAGGCCGGCTCCTTCGTCGCCTCGCCCGCGAGTTCCACCGTGGCCGTCCCGGGATTCATCGCCAGGAACTGGTCGGTGCGGACGGAGGAGCCCGCGACCTCGGTGCCCTTGATCTTGATGGTGTACTGGCTGGGACGGAGCTGCATGTTGTCGCGGATGCGGATCGGCGGAACGATGAGCCCCATCTCCAGCGCCATCTGCCGGCGGATCATCGTGACGCGCTCGAGGAGGTCTCCGCCCTGCTCCGGGTCGACGAGCGGGATGAGCGCGTAGCCGATCTCGACCTCCAGCGGATCGACGGCCAGCAGCGTCGCGACGTTCTCGGGCTTGCGCGTCTTCGCCTCCTCCTTCGTCTTCTTCTCCTGCTCGCCCTTCGTGATCTCCTTCATGGTCCCGGAGAGGTACCAGTAGAGGTAGCCCGTGAAGACGCCGAAGACGATCATCGGCCAGCCCATGTAGAAGACGCCGAGGAAGAGCATGAGGGCGGAGGTGATGAGGAGCGCGCGGGGCTGGACGGTGAGCTGGGCGACGACGTCGGCGCCGAGGTTCTTCTCGGTGGAGGCCGCGCGGGTGACGATGAGGCCGGTGGCCATGGAGATGAGAAGCGAGGGGATCTGGGCGACGAGACCGTCGCCGATGGTGAGGAGCGTGTAGGTGGCCGCGGCCTCGACCAGGGGCTCGCCCTTCATCAGGGTGCCGATGGAGAGGCCGCCGGCGATGTTGATGGCCGAGATGATCAAGCCGGCCATGACGTCTCCCTGCACGAACTTGGACGCGCCGTCCATCGCGCCGTAGAAGTCGGCCTCGCGCCGGATCTCGTCCCGCTTCTCCCGCGCCTCCTTCTCCGTGATCATCCCCGCATTCAGGTCCGCGTCGATCGCCATCTGCTTGCCCGGCATGGCGTCGAGGGTGAAACGGGCGGCGACTTCCGCGATCCGGGTCGCGCCCTTGACGATGACCATCCACTGGATGACGACGAGGACAAGGAAGACCACGATACCGATGATGTAGTTCCCCGAGATCACGACCTCGCCGAAGAACCGGATGATCTTCCCGTCGAAGGCCATGCCCTCCGAGAGGATCAGGCGCGTCGAGGAGACGTTCAGGGAGAGCCGGAAGACCGTGGTCAGAAGGAGCAGCGACGGGAAGGCGGAGAACTCGATCGCCTTGATGGTGTACATGACCGAGAGCAGGACGAGGATGGAGAGGGTGATGGAGAGCGCCATCCCGAAGTCCAGGACCCAGGTGGGGATCGGGATCACCATCATGATGATGACGACGGCGACGCCCAGGGCCATGAGGGCGTCGGTGTTCTGCATGAAGCGCTCGGGGAGGTTCGACCGCGGGGCCATCAGGCCGTCGCCTTCTTCGTCCGGTAGACGTAGGCCAGCACTTCAGCCACCGCCGAGTAGAACTCCGCCGGTATCTCCTGCCCGATCTCCACGGTCTTGTACATCGCCTGCGCCAGCGGCTTGTTCTCCACGCACGGCACCCCGTGCTCCTCCGCGATCGAGCGGATCTTGAGGGCCAGGAATCCCTCGCCCTTGGCCACGCACTTCGGCGCGGTCATGGTGGCCTGGTCGTACTTCAGCGCGATCGCGTAGTGCGTCGGGTTCGTGATCACGACGTCCGCCGTCGGAATCTCCTTCATCATCCGCCGGCGCATGACCTGCATCATCTTCTGGCGCTGGGCCCTCTTGATGATCGGGTCTCCTTCCGCCTGCTTCGCCTCGTCCTTGACCTCCTCCTTCTTCATCTTGAGGGAGTCCTTCCACATGTAGCGGTTGAAGAGGTAGTCGACGGCGGCCACGGCGAGGAGAAAGAGGCAGATCTTCCAGAGCAGTTCCCAGGCGATGACCACGATCAATTCGACCGAATCGTAGGGGGTCATGCCCCAGGTCAGGAGGAGGCGCGGCAGCCATTCCGTGATCGTCTCGTAGGAGATCAGCCCGATGACGACGATCTTGGCGATCGACTTCATCATGTTGAAGAAGGCGGTCTTGCCGAGGAGCAGGCGGTCGACGAGCTTCATCGGGTTGGGGAAGAGCTTGTTCCACTTGGGCCGGAGCGGCTCCCAGGTGAAGAGCCAGCCGACCTGGGCGACGTTGCATCCCACCGCCACCACGCATTCCGCCAGGGCGATCGGCCAGAGCACGGCCAGGACGTGGGCGCCGATGTTGAGGAAATGGATTCTCAGGGTCTCTTCCGAGAGGTCCAGGGTGGAGAGATTCTCCAGGTAGTACCTCAGGTAGCTCATCTCGTTCCCGACGATCCGGGGCAGGGTGAGCGAGATGATCATGCCCGCGACGAGGAGCGACACGGCCATCGTGATCTCCGCCGACTTCGCGACCTGCCCCTCGCCCCGGGCCTTCTCGATCCGCTTGCCGGTCGGGTCCTCGGTTCTCCCCTCGTCCTCCGCCGCGAACATCTGCAGGTCGAACCAGTGCTTCGGAAGAGAAGAGGACGGGGCGAGGGGTCGGGCCGTGAAGAACCCGCCCCACACATCAGGCAACCGTTCCCACTTCACGCCCATCACATCCACCGCATGATCCCCCTCATGACGACAAAGGCGCGGTCGAAGAGGTTATCGGAAACCCTGGCGACGGAGGGGATCAGGAGGTAGAGCACGCCGATGCCCGCCACGATCTTGATCTGGAACCCGATCACCATGACGTTCATCTGGGGCGCGACCTTGGACATGATGCCCATGACCAGTTCGATCAAAAAGACGGTCGCGACGACGGGCGCCGAGAGCTGGAAGGCGATGACGAACATCTCGCGGAGGGCCACGATGAAACCGGCCGCGAGCGGCTGCGCCGCGCCGATCCCCAGGGACGGAAGAACGCGGAAGGAATAGACCACCGCCTCGATCACCATGTGGTGACCGTTCAGGATCACGAAGATCATGAGCGCGAAGAGCGATTTCACCTGGCCGAGAATCGGGATGGAGGTCTGGGACATCGGGTCGATGACGTTGATGATG
>CAZWVM010000156.1:0-8496 GCA_964637705.1 uncultured bacterium | reverse complement strand
CCATGTCGCCGTGGATGCGAGAGTAGATGTAGGCGACCTCGGTGCGCTTCCCGGCCGGGAGAGAAACGGGGAGCCCGCCCCGCAGGACGTTGTCGAGGTAGGTCTGGCGGACATAGGAATCGAAGGCGGGGTCGGCGGAGACGGTCTGGATCCGGTCGGTGATGCCGGCGATCAGGAGACGGTTCTCGGCCGCCTTCGACTCGAGGACGCCCGGGCGCGCCAGGCGGCGAAGGACGGCGTCGAGGCCCGCGATGTCCGTCGTCGCCCCGATGAGGGAGGCGAAGGTGAGGGAGCCCCCGGCGGGCAGGGTCCGACGGAAGAAGCCGAAGGCGCAGGCGCTCTTGTTCCGGGACTCCAGCGCCCGGTCGAAACGGAAGGTTCCGGAACGGAAGAAGTGCGCCGGATGGCTGAAGTCGACGCAGGGACCGAAGATGTCGTCCGCCTCCACGACGCACGGCACCCCGCGCCCGGCCGATCGGCCTGCGAGGAAACCGAAGTAGAAATTCGTCCCGACGACGCCCGCGATCTCCGAGGTATCGTCCGTGCCGGTCTGGAGCTTGTAGAGGGTTGCGCCGGCCTTCGTGCGCCGCGTGCCGCTGAACCACCCCTCCGCGAGGCGGCTCATGTTCTTCAGCATCGAGTCGTTCATGCCGTAGGGCTGGATGACGGGCAGCCCGTCCAGGGCCTCGATCGTGACCGGCGTCGCGCCGTCGTTCGTGATCGTGAGGAGGCGGACGAGGGAGGGGATGACGTCGTTGGGCAGGGTGAAGTAGCGGACGCGGAAGGAGAGGGCGCTCGCGGGGTGCGACTCGGAGATCGCGATCGAGTCGGGGCGGATCGCGAGCGATTGCCGAACGCCGCCCTCGGGGTGGTGGCGGAAGGGCTCGTGGAAGAGAGCACGGGCTCCCCGGCGCGCCTTGACGAAGGTGCGAAAACCCTGCAGGGCCGTCTGCCGGTAGGCCTTGTTCGCGGCGACGAATTCCGTGATCGGCCCGTTCTTGCTGTTGACGCCGAGGGAGGAGATGCACTGGCCGCGGTTGACGTAGTACGCCCAGAGGGGCTTGCCCCAGGGGCCTGCGATCCCGGGCAGGAAACTCGCGAAGGGTTTCCGTGCGTTGTAGTCGTTCATGAGGAACTCGTCGTCGCGGATCTCGAAGGACTTCATCGGAGGCACCTCGTCGTCATGAAGGAATCGTCGCACCGCCGCGGCTCAAACCCGCGCGGCGAAGCACAAGTGCAGTATACGGGTCGATGAAAGTCAAAGTAAAGATAAATGTAAGAATATGTAAAATATATCGGTGCGTACGAGGTCGCGCGCACGCTTCCCCGTGGAAGGAGGGGGCGGTCGAGGTTGTGGAAAACGAAAAGAGGCTAGATCAGGCCTTGCGAACCCTGTTGGACTTGATGCACCGCGCGCAGACCTTGGCCGTCACGGTCCCGCCGCTCGCCGCCTTGATCCGGACGGCCTGGAGGTTGGGGCGCCAGGTGCGGTGAGTCTTGCGGTTCGAATGGCTGACGTTGTGACCGCTGCTCAGGGATTTGCCGCAGACGGCGCAGACTGCTGAAGACACGAGTTGATACTCCTTTCAAGACGCCGCAATCTATCAACATGCCCCCTCCTGTCAAGTGCAAAACCCACCCCGTTTCCGGTCTCCGATTCGACCGTCGATCTAACTCGTGCAATTCTAGATGACCATCTGCGATTCGGGGACTGACGCCATTGTCAACTCGAGAGGTAAAAGTCTGCAAATTTGAGAGTTGTAGATTATGAGCCTGGCCGACCCGGCATTCACCGCAATTATCTTTCAGTCGATTAGAAACCTTGACATTCGCTTTCAATGACGCGTAGCATCCCGACTCGTCATCATGCCCTCTCATGATCGCATCGATCCGCCCGCCGTCCCCGAAAACGGCGGGAAGGGGAACGCTGGAGATCTTCGCGAAATCCTCTCTCACTTGAGCGATTCGGACATGAGCCGGACCGAGCGTGACCTGCTCGAAAACGCCCCGCTGCGCGAAATCCGTTTCGAACCGCGGCAATCGACCGTCACCATCGTCATGGACCTGCCCGCCGATCTCTCCGATGGAACCATCAGCCGGATCGAACTTGCGGCGGTCAAGGCGATTCCCGGCCTCAAGATCCGCATCCTGCGTTGCGGTGTGAAGGGCCCCTCGTCGGTCGCGGCGAGCCAGGAATCCCTGGTGGCGGCGTGGGAGGAGATCGTCACCTCGGTTAAACTCGCGCGCGGTGCGGCCGTACCCTGGCTCCTCGTCTCGCGCCCGCGACTCGACGCGGATCTCCTCGAGGTCGTCTGTGCCGACGAGGTTGCCGCGGCGCGCCTCAGGCGGCTGAAGTGCGACGAGCTTTTTCTCGAGATCATCGCGAAGCGCTGGGCCGGCCTCCGCCAGGTCCGCTTCGTCGCCGGGAACCTCGAACTGCCTCCGCCCCGCCCCGCGCGCGCGGAACCCGATCCCGGTGCCGCGCCGGCCGAGCGCGCCCGCCCGCTCATGGGAGCCGCCACGCCGCTGAGGGCCGATGCGCTCCCGATCCACGAGGTGCCCGGGTCCGCGCGCTACGCCGTCGTCGAGGGGATGATCTTCAATCCGCAGGTGCGCGAGGGCCGCAAGAGGATCTTCTCGGCCGGCATCACCGACTTCCGGGATTCGCTCCGCCTCAAGGTCTTCGATCCCCCCGATGCCCTTCTCACCGTCAAGGACGGCGAGACCGTCCGCGTCGGGGGCCGAATTGAGCCCGACTCCTTCGAGAACAACGAACCGGTCCTCACGATCCGCGACATGGTGCGCGTCCCGGCCTCGCCGTCACAGGATCCCGCGACCGAGAAGAGGATCGAGTGGAACTGCCACACCAAGTTCTCCCGTCTCAACGGCCTCATCGACATGGAGGATCTCGTCGAAACGGTGAAGCGCTGGGGCTGGGAGGGATTCGTCGTCTCCGACGACGCCGTCGTGCAGTCCTTCCCCCGCCTGCATTCGCTCGGCCGCGCTCATAACCTCAAGATCGGCCTCGGCTGCCAGATGCACTGCGTCGACGACCGGGCGCCGATCTGCCGGGAGGCGAAGACCGGGAAAAAGGGATCGGACGCCCTCTCCGCGCCCGCGGTCGTCTTCGACCTCGAGACGACCGGCCTCTCCGCCCTCACGAACCGCGTCATCGAGGTCGCGGCCTACCGCGTCGAGAACGGACGGATCACCGACGAGTTCCAGACCTTCGTCAATCCCCACGAGTCGCTGAGCGAGACCGTGAGCTCCATCACGCACATCACCGACGAGATGCTCGCGGACGCGCCGGACTGGTCCGATGTGCTGCCGCGCTTCCGCCGCTTCATCGGCGACGCGGCGCTCGTCGCCCACAACGTCTCCTTCGACGCCGGGTTCCTCCGCCGCGACTGGCCGCGCAACGCCGCGTTCCCCGCGCTGGTCGACACCCTCGGCATCAGCCGAGCCCTCTTCAAGGGAGTACGAAACTACACTCTCGGCACGATCGCCCGGGAGCTCGCCATCCCGCTCGTCGGCGCCCACCGCGCGGCCGAGGACGCCCGAGCCCTCGCGCGGATCTGGATCGAGATGCTCTCCCGGCTCAAGGAGCGCGGGATCACGCGGCGGAGCCAGTTGGAGTCGCTGCGGCCGGACATCGAACCCCGCAAACTGCCCTCCCAGGACGTGGTCGCCGTCGTCTCGGCGCCCGCGGGACTCAAGAACCTCTACCGCCTCGTCACCGCCGCCCACCTCGAGCACCTCTACATCCGGCCGCGCGTGCCCGCCTCCCTCCTTGCCGCCCACCGCGACGGCCTGCTCGTCGGTTCCGGCGCCACCGAGGGGCCGGTCGTGGAGGCGATCCTGGCCCATGAGGATCCCGCGGTGATCGAGGAACGGGCGCGGAGCTTCGACTACATCGAGGTCGCTCCGCCGGAATTGTACCGCGACCGGATCGCGCAGGGGAGCCTGCGGGACGAGGAGGGCGCGCGCGACCTCGTCGCGCGGATCGTCGCGCTCGGCCGGCGCGTCAAGCGACCCGTGATCGCGGTCTCGAAGGCCTACCATCTCGAAAGGCATGAGCTTCTCTCCCGCCGTATCGTGCGCACCCAGAAATCCGCCGCCCTGCCCTCTCACCATCTCCGTACCACCGCCGAGATGCTCGAGGACTTCGCGTTCCTCGGCGAGGAGGAGGCGAGGCGCATCGTCATCGAGGAGCCCCGGGATCTCTTCGCGCGCATCGAGAGCGTATCCCCGCTGCCCGCCGGGTTCTTCCCGCCCGTCATCGACGGCGCCGAGAAGGAGCTGCGCGAGGAAACGATGCGCGCGGCGGCGGAGCTGTACGGCGGGCCGAAGCGCCGCGTGGAGGAGATTCCGCCGGCCGTCATGGCGTTGGTGGAGAAGGAATTGAAGGCCATCATCGGCAACGGCTTCTCCGTCCTCTACCTGATCGCCATGCGCCTCGTGCGGAGTTCCCTCAAGAACCAATACGTGGTCGGCTCCCGCGGCTCCGTCGGATCCTCCGTCGTCGCCTTCCTCATCGGGATCACCGAGGTCAATCCGCTTCCCCCTCACTACCGCTGCGCCTCCTGCCGCCGCGTCGAGTTCATCGACCGCGCCGCGCCCGGGTCCCCGGCCTGCGGGCCGGACATGCCGCCCCGCTCCTGCTGCGGCGCCCCCATGACCCGCGACGGCTTCGACATCCCCTTCGAGGCCTTCATGGGCTGGGAGGGCAAGAAGGTCCCCGACATCGACCTCAACTTCGCCGGCGAATACCAGGCCCGGGCGATGCAGGAGATCGAGGAGACGTTCGGTCGAAGCCATGTCTTCCGGGCCGGGACCATCAACACGCTGAAGGAGAAGAACGCCTGCGGCCTGGTGCGCAAGCATCTCGAGGAGAACGGCCTCGTCTTCCGCTCCGTCGAGATCGAGCGCCACGCGCGCACGCTCACGGAGGTCTCGCGCACCACCGGGCAGCACCCCGGCGGCATGGTCATCATTCCGCGCGACCGCGAGATCACGGACTTCATGCCGGTGCAGAGGCCGGCCGATTCCGAGAGCGCCGACGCCGTGACGACCCACTTCGACTTCCATTCCTACGAGGGCACGGTCGTCAAGGTCGACGTGCTCGGGCACGACGCCCCGACCGCGGTCCGGATGCTCGCCGAGATGACCGGCATCGACCCGATGACGGTCCCGCTGGACGACCCCGGCGTCATCTCGCTCCTCTCGTCCCCCCGCGCTCTCGGGCTCACAGAGAGCCGCCTCGGCGTCCCCGTCGGGACCCTGGCGATCCCCGAGCTCGGGACGCCCCTCGTGACCGGAATCCTCGCCGAGACCCGCCCGAGGACCGTCGAGGAGCTCATCCGCATCTCGGGTCTCTCGCACGGGGAGGGCGTCTGGAAGGGCAACGCCCAGGATCTCATCAAGAGCGGCCGCGCGAAGCTCTCGGAGGTCATCGCGACGCGCGAGGACATCATGAACGGGCTCGTGCGCGCCGGTCTCGACCCGGCCACGGCCTTCGCCATCATGGAGCGCGTCCGGAAGGGCAAGGGCCTCGCTCCCAAGGACGAGGCCGTCATGAAGAAGCACCGCGTCCCGGCGTGGATCCTGGAGAGCTGCCGCAAGATCCGCTACATGTTCCCCAAGGCCCACGCCGTCGCTTACGTGATGATGGCCCTGAGGATCGCGTGGTTCAAGGTGAACCGCCCGGAGGCCTTCTACGCCACCTGGTTCACCCTGAACTGCGCCGACTTCAGCCTCGAGAACGCCCTGCTCGGCGAGAAGGCCGTGACGCGGCTGCTCTCGGAGATCCGGGCGCGCGAGCGCGAGCGCAAGGCGACCCCGAAGGAGGAGGCGCAGGCGGTGGTCTACGAGGTCGTCAGGGAGATGCTCCTGCGCGGGATCGCGCTCGAGAGCGTCAGCCTCGAGCATTCCGACGCTCTTCGTTTCCGCCCGGGCGAAAAGACCGTTCGCGCGCCGCTCTTGTCCGTCGAGGGCCTGGGCGAGAAGGTGGCGCGCCGGATCGCGACCGAGCTCGCCCAGGGCGGGATCACCTCGATCGACGACCTCGCGCACCGCGCCGGCCTCTCGCGGCCGATCGTCGAGCGGTTGAAGAAATACGGCGCCTTCGGCGATCTCCCCGATTCAAACCAGATGGTCCTCTTCTAGATGCCCCCGCGCCGCGCCGGTCGTATCGCATTCCTGGTTCTTCTCGCGGGTCTCTTTGCCGCGCGCGCCCACGCCGCCCCCTTCGTCACAGCGGCCGCCGTCCCGGGCCAGGTGACATCGATCGTCGCCGCGGGCGAGAAGATCTACGTGGCGCGCGAGAACTTTCCCTCGATCCTCGTCTACGATCCCGTGACCTCCACGCTCGAATACGAGGTTTCCCTCCTCCTCGCGGCACGCGACAGCGTGCCCGCGGGCGTGAGCCACCTCGTCGTCACGCCCCAGGGAACCGTCATCGCCGCCGCGCAGCCCTACGGGGAGTTCTTTCACATTGCCAACGGATTCGTGACCTCGCTCCGAACGCTGCCGAAGGGTTTTCACAGCGAGACGATCTCACAGGTGACGGCTCTCCACGTCGATACGTCCGGCGTCCTCTACATCGGAGCGCGGTCGGACATCGACACCTTGCCGTCCTACTTCTTCCGCGCGCCCAGCTACACCTACCCCTCGGGGGCCCAGCGCTACTCTCTCGAGGGTGACTCGATCATCTCCTCCATAGCCTCCCTCGGGCGCACGGTCGTGATCACGACCCGGGACACCCGGACGCCGCACGGGGGGAGGATCTACATCTACGACACGCCGACGAACACGGTTCGCTTCTTCTTCGGGGCGGACTCGGAGGCGACCGCTTCCGTCGCGCGCGGCGACACGATTCTCTACGCTTTCTCACCATCGGGAAGAATCGGCCGCCCCGACTCCACCTTCGTCGTCACCCTTCCCGACACGCGTGTCAACGCGATGCACCTGGCCCACGACGGCGCCGAAACCGTCGTCTTTTTCGCTTCGGAGACCCATGTCCTGCGCGCCCTGACCTCGGGCAACGTCGTGCGGACCTACGGCGTCGTGAATGCCGCCCTCGAACGTATCCTCGGACTCGCCACCATCGGCGCCCCGCGACGGGTCTACGGCATCGGTCGCGGCCCGGGCGGCTCCTCGCTCTTCTACTACGACACGACGGCGCCCTGGGTCGAGAGCGTCGACTTCGGCATCGATTCGGCGCTCCGCCCGCCCGGCAGCGGGGACACCCTTTCCCCCCCCGTGACCTGGGGCCGCTACACGTTGCGGATCCACACGAACGAGAAACTCGCCGCCGTCCCCCAGATCACGCTCGTCTATCCCGATGGAGCGATGCAGACGATCAATATGTCCGGGACGAACCGCGATTTCTCGGGCGTCGTCCTGATCGATTCGTACCGGGCCCCCGGGTCGGTCACGATCAATTTCGTCGGCGTGGACGACGCCGGCAACACGGGCACGGTCTTCATCGCCGGGAGGACCTTCCAGCTGCTCTCCCTGGGTGTCGCGGCGATCGCCAACAACCGCTTCCGGCCGGGGCTTGGCGAGCTGATGACCGTTCGATACTTGTTGTTGAGCCGCCAAAACGTCTCGGTTAAGGTGTACAATATGCGCGGCCAGATGGTCGTGGACCTCTCGCCCGGCTGGAAGGACGCCGGGCAGCACCAGGATATCACCTGGAACGGGCGCAACAGCCGCGGGGAACTCTGCGGCAGCGGCGTTTACTGGCTCAGGATGGAGGCGGGAGGGGAGATCCGGATGACGCAGAAGGTGATGCTGATCCGATGACGGGAGTCGATAACGCATGAAGGCCTTGATCACGGGCGTGACGGGACAGGATGGATCCTACCTCGCGGAGTTTCTCCTATCGAAGGGGTACGAGGTCTACGGCATGGTGCGCCGGGCCTCCGCGGACCGGTTCGACCGGATCCAGCACATCCGCGACAGCCTGCACATCATTCACGGCGACCTTCTCGACCAGTTCTCGCTCGTTCGCGTCATCGAGAAGTCCGAGCCGGACGAGATCTACAACCTGGGCGCCCAGTCCTTCGTGCCGACCTCGTGGGAGCAGCCGGTGCTGACGGCGGAATTCACCGCCGTCGGCGTGACGCGGCTCCTCGAGGCCGTCCGCCAGGTGAACCCCAAGATCCGCTTCTACCAGGCCTCCTCCTCCGAGATGTTCGGCAAGGTCCTGGAGATCCCTCAGAAGGAGACGACGCCCTTCTATCCCCGCTCGCCCTACGGCGTCGCGAAGGTTTACTCGCATTTCATCACCGTGAACTACCGCGAGTCCTTCGGCGTCTTCGCCTGCTCCGGCATTCTCTTCAACCACGAGTCGCCGCGGCGGGGACTCGAGTTCGTGACCCGCAAGATCACCGACGCCGCGGCCCGCATCGCGACGGGCAAGATGAAGAAGCTGCACCTCGGGAACCTCGACGCCGAGCGCGACTGGGGCTATGCCGGGGACTACGTCGAGGC
>CAZWVM010000155.1:0-8648 GCA_964637705.1 uncultured bacterium | reverse complement strand
GCCGGGAAGCGCACCGAGGTCGCCTACATCTACTCTCGCATCCACGGCGACATGGAGCGCGAGTACAACCCGTTCGAGATCCAGCCCACGCCCTTCTCCCAGGGCACCGGCAACTACCGGGACGTCGCGCAGAACCGCCGTTGCGACGCGGCCTTCAATCCCGACGCCTCGGCCCTCAACCTCCGCACCTTCTACAATCTCCTCCAGCTCGACGGATTCAACCCCCTGAAGGTGCGCGAAGTGCGCTACACGGTCGTCGCGCCGAGCATCCTGCGCCGGATCTCCCCGGACCGGCGGCTCCTGGAGTTCACGAAGAAGCCCTTCACCCTCGGCGGCTTCTTCCTCTTCCTCGAAACGCGCGGCATCCGCTCGCGGCTTTCACGCGAGAAGATCCTCGAGACGATCCTCTCCGCGAGCCGTTCGCGCCAGGATTCCGAGTTCGAGCACGGCTACTGGACCGACCACTGGCACTACAACATCGATTTCCTGGACTTCCACCGCGCCGTCTTTCCCGACCGCTTCACGAAGGAACTCTTCCACGAGCGGGCATACCACTTCCACGACACCGCGGTCTTCGTGAAGCCCCGCTCGCGCAAGTACGTCCTCATGGGGGGGATCCCGCGCCAGAACGACCCTCTCGAAATCGACAAGGCGAAGAAGGCCCTGATGGCCGAGCGCGGCGGAACGGAGCACGGCGTCCGCACGCGACGGGGCCGCGGCCCCGTCTACAAGACGACACTCCTCGTCAAGCTCCTCGACCTCGTCGCCCAGAAATACGCCTCGCTCGACGCGCGCGGCGTGGGGATCGAGATGGAATCGGAGAAGCCGAACTGGTGCGACGCCCTCAACGGTCTCTCGGCCCTCTTCGGCTCGTCGACCTGCGAGACCCACGAGCTGAAGCGCCTGGTCGATTTCCTCGCGTCCGAACTGGAGTCCGCGGCGCCGATGGTGGTGCGCATGCCCGAGGAGATCGCCGCGCTCTGGAAGCGACTCGCCGACGCGTCGGCGCGCCTGCCCCAGGGCATGGACTTCTGGGACGAGACGCACACGGCGAAGGAGGCGTTCCGCGAGGAGACCCGGATGGGGCTGACGGGCCGCGAGGTCCCGGTTCCCTCGGCGCGCATCGCCCGCGACCTCGCCGTCTTCTCGCGCCGCCTGGCGCGAGGCCTAGCGCGGGCCGTCGATCCGAGGACGGGCCTGCCGCAGGGCTACTTCATCAACGAGGTCGTCTCCTGGAAGGTCCTGGGCGGACGCAGCGACAAGGGCCATCCCCTCGTCCGCCCGCTCAAGTTCCGCGCGAAGCCCCTGCCCCTCTACCTGGAGGGCGTCGTTCACTCCCTCAAGGATCCGGCGGTCGATCCCCGGCGCACGCTGGCCGCAGTGAAGCGAAGCGGTCTCTACGACCGCGCGCTGAGGATGTACAAGGTGAACGAACCCCTCGGCGACACGACGATCGAGATCGGGCGTCAGAAGGTCTTCACGCGAGGCTGGCTGGAGAACGAGTCGATCTGGCTTCACATGGAGTACAAGTTCCTGCTGGAGTTCCTGAAGCGCGGGTGTTACGACGAATTCTACCGCGAGGCGCGTTCGTGCCTCGTGCCGGGCATGGACCCGGAGCGATACGGGCGAAGCCCGTACGAGAATTCCTCCTTCATCGTCTCGAGCGCCCACCCGGACCGCAGGCTCTGGGGCAACGGCTTCGTCTCGCGCCTCTCGGGCGCAACCGCCGAGCTCGTGAACATGTGGTTCCTGATGACGACGGGAGGCCGCCCGTTCCGACTCGACGACCGGGGCCGACTCGCATTCGCCCTCGAACCGGCTCTCGAAGCGCGCCTCTTCACCAGGAAGTCCCGATCGGTCGATTTCGCCGACGGCCGTCGTCTCGACCTCACGCCCGGATCCTTCCTCTTCGTGCTCCTCGGGCGCACACCCGTCGTCCTGCGGAACCCGTCGCGCCGGAAGACCTTCGGCCGCGGGCGCGTCACGCCGCGGCGCTACACCCTGAAGATGGAGAACGGCCGCACCTTCGTCGTCGAGGGCGCTTCGGTTCCCGCGCCGCTCGCGGAAGCCGTCCGGAACGGAGAGATTCGGCAGATCGTCGTCGACCTGGCGTAAGACTGGAGGCCCCATGAGCGCCCACCGCATCGAGTATGACCGAAAAAGCCTGATCATCGACGGGAAGAGGGAATTCCTCTTCGGCGGGGAGATCCACTACTTCCGCGTGCCGCGGGAATTGTGGCGCGACCGGCTGGAGAAGATCCGGCGGATCGGGTGCAACTTCATCGCGACCTACGTCCCGTGGAACTACCACGAGCCGGAGCCGGGTCGGATGGAGTGGAGCGGCGACCGCGATCTCGGGGCCTTCCTCGAGCTCTGCCGCGAATACGGTCTCTGGGTCGTCATCAAGCCCGGCCCCTACATCTGCGCGGAGTGGGATTTCGGCGGTTTCCCGGACTGGCTCCTGGGACAGAACCACAAGCTCCGTCTCCCCGACGAGAAATACTACGGTTTGATCCGCCACTGGTACGGCGCGGTCGGGAAGGTCATCAAGCCGCATCTGGCCACCAACGGCGGCAACATCATCCTCGTCCAGATCGAGAACGAGTACGACCACCTGATCGAGATGAGCGAGGAATTCCGGATCTCGAAGAAGGAGGCCCAGGAGTATCTCCTGAAGCTCCTCGCGATCGCGCGCGAGTCCGGCCTCGACATCCCGGCCTTCACCAACGAGGGGCGATGCATCCTCGGCACCGAGATCATCAACACCTACACCTACTACCCGAACATCCCGCTCATCTGGATGTGGGAGTTCAACGACTTCGACCGAAAGCTCGAGGAATCGGGCCGGCTGCAGCCGGACAAGCCGCTGATGATCCTGGAACTGGAGACGGGATGGTTCGCGCAGTTCGGGCAACCCCTGTACGAAGCGCCCTTCGAGCTGACGGAGGCGATCACCAAGACGGTCGTGAACTACGGCTCGTCGCTCCTCAACTACTACATGCTGGCGGGCGGAACGACCTTCCCCTACTGGCACTGCAAGGGCGATTTCGGCGGAATCGGCACCTGCACCACCTTCGACTTCGGCGGCGTGCCGATCCGCGAGTGGGGCGAGATCAACCGGAAATACCACTTCCTCCGGGCGATGAAGACCTTCGTGGACGACTTCGGCGACGTGCTGCGCGAGGGCGAGTGCGACTACGGCCTCTGCGAGGTTGCCGCGGGATGGAAGCACGTGGCCCGGCTCGCTCCCGGCGGCGCCTCGCGCCGCCCCGACGCGGCCGGCACCTTCGAGAACGTGAAGATCCTCGAGCGCCTCGGTGCCCGGGGCGGGTTCGTCCTGATGCGCAACCTGGAGGACGAGCCGAAGACGCTGGCGGTGAAGTGCACGACGCGGGGCGGCCGCAGGGAATCCCTGCCGGAACTCACCCTGGCTCCCCATTCGTCGCTGCTCCTGCCCGTCGGCGTGGACCTCGAAGGCACCGGTCTCACCCTCGCCCGCTCCACCTCGGAACTCGTGGCCAACCGGGAGATCGGCGGCCGGCGCATTCTCTTCCTGCGCGGCAAGGCCGGCGTGCCGGGCGAAACGGTCCTCGAGGGCGACCCACGTTCCCTTTCCGCGCTCAAGATCCTCGAGGGACGCGCGAAGAAGTCGGGGGTCAAGGGCGGGATCCGGTATTCCTACGACCACGCCTCCCCTCTCGTCCTGGGCGACGCCCGCACGATGATCCGCATCGCGCCCGAGGCCGAGTGCGAAAAGCTCTGGCTCGAATCGGGCCTGGCGGTCCTTTCCGATATGGAATACCTCAAGTCGTTCGAATCCACGCGGACGGGCCGCAAGCTCCTCTTCCGCGCCCGTCCCGGACGGAACCAGTCCACCTCGTTCCTCTCCGACCTTCCCGTCAAGCGCGTCACGGTCGACGGAAGGACCGTGAAACCGCGCCTCGACCGCGCAACCGGTTTTCTCACCTTCTCGACCTCGGTTCCCGACGAGGAAGCCGTCCGCGCCGAGTGGACGGGCCCCTGGAAGTACACCCCGGACTCGCGCGAGAAGGAGGCCGACCTGGACGACCGCGACTGGCGCGAGATCCCGGCCCATGCGTCGCTCGAGGGCAACGGACTCCTGAAGCACGGCTACTACTGGTATCGCTCCTCCTTCGACCTGCCGGTCGTGTATGGCGAGGTCTTCCTGAAGATGACGACGAACGCGATGGACCGCTTCACGGTCTACGTCAACGGAGTCTTCCGCTGGATCGGGATCGGGAATCCCGAGCTGGAGATCACCTCGCTATTGAAGAACGGGCGCAACGTCGTCACGATCCTCTACGACAACGCCTTCCACACCAAGGCTCATCCGCACGAGGGCCCGGTCCAGAAGCTCTCGGGGCTCTTCCACCCGGTGAAGGTGCGCATCCTGCACGACGGGCGCGAGGAGAGCTTCCAGATCCGCGCGTGGCGGGTGAGGCAGGGGTTGGGCGGGGACGCGGCCGGATACGGCGCGGTCACGTGCGACGAGGGCGCGTGGCTGACGGCGCCGCCGGCGGAGAAATACGTGATCCAGGAGGAGATGGGCAATATCGTCTGGTTCCGTCGCCGGTTCCGATACAACCGGAAGAAGGGCTGGACCGCGCCCCTGTACCTGGAGATCCCGGAACTGCGCGACCGGTGCCTGATCTACCTGAACGGGACGCTCGTGGGCAAGTACGAGCACGTCGGCCCGCAGACGAGGTTCTACCTGCCTGAGAACATGCTCCAGGCGCGCAACCAGCTGGCGCTGGCCGTCGAGGGGCCGGGCTTCCACCCCGTGAAGCAGTTCGGCTTCATCCCGGCGTATTTCAAGGAGCTGAAGCTGGGCACGTACTACGCCGCGCGGGACGTCGAGGTCCGCATCGAGTAGAATCCGGCGATTCTCGATAAGGAGACCTTACCATGTCCCATCAACCCGGCGAGATCGCCGGCGTCACCATCAGCCTCAAGGCGAACGTCTACTTCGAAGGCGGCGTCGTGAGCCACACCCTGACCGCGCCCGGCGCGCCGCGCCGCACCCTGGGCATCATCCGCCCGGGATCCTACACCTTCAACACGGGTGACCCGGAACGCATGGACATCCTGGCGGGTTCCTGCCGCGTCAAGCTCGCGGGCGCCGCCGACTGGACGAGATACGCCGCCGGCTCCTTCTTCCTCGTACCCGCCTCTTCGCGCTTCGAGATCGCCGTCGACGATGGGTTCGCGGAGTATCTCTGCACCTTCGGCTGATTCTTCGCGCTCAGCGAGTCCCTGTCCTCTTCCTGCGCGCCCGGCGCAGGACGATGCCGATGAGCGCGGAGAGGCAGAGAAGCACGATCACCTTGTCCGAATCGGGCACCACGTATCCTTCGGCGGTCCCGGAATCGACGACGTGGGGCAGGAGACGGAGTTGACCCACGCGGAGAACGGAACGCGGCGGCAGGAGGGCGCGAACCGCGATCTCCTCCACCGGCGACTCCCCGGGAGACGAACCGACGACGAGGGAGAAGAACCTCCAGGGAACCGCCCCCGCCACGATACGGGCCGGTCCGATCTCGCCGTCGAGCCGGGTCTCCGCCAATCCGCCGTCCTCGTGGCGCGCCGTGAGGATCAACCGGGCGACCCCGTTCATCCGGGGCGAGGAAAGATGACCGGCCAGAACGACTCCACGCCCGTCGAGGCGCGGACGCCTCCAGTCCTTCACGAATACGACCCGCGTCTCATTTTCCGGATTCGAAAACTCGAGATAGGGGAAGGTCGTCCGCGTATCGGCGTCGACGAGGATCCCGTCGCCGGGCTCCGGGTGTCGCTGAAGCCGTAAATCAGCGGGTTCGGGAAGCGGGTAGCGGAAGAGTTCGAGCGAGCGGGCCAGGGTCGGAGAGTGAGGCAGGAGACGGCACGCCCGTTCGTAGGCCTCGCGGGCCCCGCGGTAATCGCCGCGATCCAGGAGGATGTGGCCGAGCCGGGCCGGGTGGCTCGCCTCGTCGGGGCGCCGGGCCTCGGCGCCGCGAATCCTCCTCTCGTCCGTATCCGCGGAAAGCATCTCCTCCTCAATGCGTCTCAAGCGCCCGCGAGCCGCCTCGACGGGCCCGTCATTCCCGATTCGGCCCGTGAAGGGCGGCTCGAGCATCAGGGTCAATACGGTCGCCTGCGACAGCGCGCGATCCCAGCTCGTAACGCCGAGATCCTCTTCGCAACTCCCGATCCCCGTGTCGCACGACGCGGCTCGATCGAGGCCCAGGCGCCGTTCCACGGGAGAAAGGAGATCGCAGGCCAGGGTCCACGAACCTCGGGCCGAGAGGTGGACATGATCGACGAAGAGATCCGTGTCCGCGCACTCGCGTTCCGCGAAGAGGGCCGCGGCATCGACGAGTTCGACGGAACGGCGGGCGGCGACGGCGCGCAGAGCGGACTGGATGCCGACGTCGGCGCGGAAACGCAGACGATCCTCGTTGCAGGCCGATTGGAACGCGGTGCGGGCTTCGGTCTCCCTCCCCTGCCCGGTGAGGGTCAGTCCCTGGCGGTAAAACGCCTCCGCCCCGTCCTCGCCGGACGTGGATCGGAAGGGGGGGAAGCCGCCCAGGTTGACCGGCATCGTCGAGAGAACGACGGGAACGCCACGTTCCACCGCGTCCTGGACGACCGCCTCCACGTTTTCCCCGAAACGCCTGTATACCGTTCCGAGCCGGGGATCGTCGGCGGCCACTTCCCGGTGGGCGAAGAGCGCCATCCCCTTCCATCGGGGTGGAGGCTCGCCCCGGGTCTGCCGAACGGCATTCATGAGTTCCTCGAGGAACTGCGCCGATCGCAACGACCTCACCGCGATCGAAAGCTCGACGAACAAGTCCCACTCGAAGAAGGGGGCGAAGACCGTGCCGGGACCGTAGGCGCCGACGACCTCGTTGTTGCCCGCGTAGACGATGAGGAGATCCGGTTCGGCGTCTTCGACGATGTCGCGAGCCATGATGCGAAGGGCATGGGAATTGATGGCGGCGGCCGCGGCCGTGACCACCTCGATCTCACGGTCCGGATGCCTCCTGCTTAGCATCGATTCGAGCATGCGGGCGGGGCCCGCGACCTCGCAGGGAAAACCCTCGGCGGCGGATTCCCCGAGAAGGAAGATCCGGAGGCTGCCCGGCTTCTTGGGGCGGTCCAGTCTGAACGAGACCGGGTTCCTTTCGAGGCCCGCCACCTGGAAGATCCTGCAGAAGAAGGGGTTCTCGACGAGGAACGGCCTGCCGTCGATCTCCGTCGGCACCAGGAAATCGCCCGGGGTTCCGTAGCCGATCCAGCGGAGAGACCCCTCGAAGGCAAGGGGCACCGCCAGCGAGGCCACGACGGCGAGGAGGAGTCGGCGGGCTCGGGTTCGGGAGATCACCGCGTTTTCCGGGTCGGCCGCCTCACTTGAAGGCAATGATCCAGATGCCGATCACCGCGCCGAGTATGAGAAGGATGCAGAATCCGGCGAAGGCCCAGAGGGCGATGCGGCCGGCGACGGGCAGGACGCCCGCGAGCGTGGAGGCGATGCGGTCACGGGGGGAAATCCCGGCCTCGGCCGGGACCGGCGCAGGTTTCTCGACGTGGAGAGCGGGAGGAGAGTCCTCCGACTCGCGCTCGATCTTCATCCCGGAGACGGCGGGCGCCTCGTTCTCCTCCGCGGGCCGTCCGTCGACGCTCAACCCCCGGATGGCCGGACGCTCCTCGGTCCGCGAAGCGACGGAATTGAGTTCCTCGACGATCCGGCTCATTCCCCCTCCCGGCTCAGCCGCGACGGCGCGAGTCGAGGAGAAGCGTCACGGGGCCGTGATTGACGGACGCGACGTCCATCACGGCCTGGAAGCGGCCGGACTGGACCGAGAGCCCCGCGGCGAGAAGAGCGGCGAGAAACTCCTCGAAGGCGCCGCGCGCCTCCTCGACGGGCATCGCATCGGAGAAGGACGGGCGGCGACCCTTGCGGCAGTCGCCAAGAAGCGTGAACTGGCTGACCGCGACGACCGCGCCGCCGACCTCGGTCACGGACCTCTCGAAATGGCTCTCGCCCTCGCCCGGGAAGATTCTCAGGGCGGCGATCTTGCCGGCGATCCAGTCGAAGTCCTCGCGCGTGTCGCCGCGCTCGCAACCGGCGAGAACGAGCAGGCCGTCGCCGATCGACGCGACGGTCTCGCCTTCGATCGTGACGGCGGCCGACGAGACGCGCTGAACGACGGCTCTCATCGTTTCTTTCAGCGCGCGAGCCGCGCGGCCCAGGCCCGGATGAGTTCCTCCTGCGCCGGCTCCAGCGCCCGGTTCCTGCGGGCCATGGCGATCCGGGCCGTCTTCAGCACGGCCTCGAGATCGGCGGGCCGGCCCGAGAAATCGAACGAGGGAATCCTCTTGGGGAGAACCCCGGCGCCGCTCGCGACGATCTGCGAGCAGATGCCGTAGACGGAGCCGGTGTTCATGACGGCCTGGATTCCGATCTTGGTGTGGTCGCCGATGATCTGACCGAGGTAATTGAGCCCCGTGCCTTCGCCGTCGACGCGGACCTCGCCGTAGGTGTTCTTGAGGTTCGATCCGGTCGCGCCGGCTCCGATGTTGACCCAGGAAGAGACGACGGAATGGCCGAGGAAGCCGTGATGCTGCTTGTTGGAGAAGGGGAAGAAGAG
>CAZWVM010000154.1:0-8688 GCA_964637705.1 uncultured bacterium | reverse complement strand
ACTACTACGCAAGTGTAGTTGTCGTCATGTCACAGATGTAGTTGACGTCCGGGGCAGGAGGGTACAATGCTCGGTCGATCAATCGCGGCCTTGCGCCGCTTAGGGGGATTTCTCGGCAATTTCGAGACGTGTTTTCTGCATCCGGCTCAACGCGGAGCCGTCGAACGCTATCTGGACGGCCTCCTGGGTTCGAGCCCAAAGAAACAGATTACACGCATGTGGGAGCGTCTGGAGAACCCCGGCCAATACCAGTCACTTCAGCATTTTGTCACGACATCCACGTGGGATACAGCTCGCGTCTGGACCGCTTTACGTCGCACGATTCCAGATCGCCGTGGCATTCTGATTGCGGACGACACCGGTATCCCGAAACAGGGCAGCCATTCTGTTGGTGTGCAACGTCAGTATTCAGGAACATTGGGCAAAGTTGGCAATTGCCAGATCGCGGTCAGTTCAGTTCTGCAGGCAGGAGCGTCAACATGGCTTGTGGCCATGGATCTGTATCTGCCGGAATCTTGGGCTGAGAATCATTTGCGCCGCCAAAGAGCGGGCATACCTCCCGAGGTAGAGTTCCGACCGAAATGGCAAATCGCCTTGGCACAACTGGATACCTTGCGGCGCGAAGATTTTCAGATCGAATGTGTTCTCGCCGATGCTGGCTATGGCGATATCACGGAATACCGCAACGAGCTTTCCGAGAGAAGTCTCCTTTATGTGCTGGGTGTCGGAGGAAAGATGAGCGCGTGGACGAAAGAACCGCGCATGGTCAAGCCGAAGAAGCACCCGCGCGGGCGCCCGCGCCCGCGTCGAGTTGCTCACAACTGCAAACGACCGGATTCCCTGCATCACATCGCGAAAGAACTTGCACCAGAGGCCTGGCACATTGTTTCATGGCGCGGCATCACAGGAAAGCGCCACCAAGGTCGATTCGCCGCCTTGCGGATCATTCCTGCTCACGCTTGGAAAGAAGGCAAGGTTCACGCCGAAGTCTGGTTGCTGGTCGAGAAAAGGGCCAACGAAACCAAGTTCTATGTCTCAAATTTGCCGCCGGATACAACCATAGATAAGCTCGTCGAATTGACCAAAATGCGGAGTGCTATCGAGAAAAACTATCGGGAGATCAAAGATGATATCGGGTTCGATCACTTCATGGGGCGACGTTATCAGGGGTGGAATCATCACGCAGTGCTTACCGGAATCGCCTACGCATTTCTGGAATGGGAACGACGTCGAGGGAAGAAAAAGGCAGAACGGATCAGTTTTCAGGCCGCCAGGCATTTCATCTACCGAGTCTTTGTGGCCATGGAGGTGGCCGCGGATGACGAGTTATATGCCGTCGTCTCAGACTTCAGAGCCAAGCCGCCGAAGCGGCGTTGGATCTGACAAACTCATACTAGGCCGCTCCGCGGACATTCCACCGACGAAGAATTACCGACGTCTCTTGCGTGCGCCCCTGATGCCCCTTGCGTGCGGCACCTGGATATAGTACCATAACGGTATGAAATCGAGTCGCCCCCGCATCCTTTCGCTCGTCGCGCTGGTCGGCGCCCTCCTGCTCTCTTCGTGGGCGCGCCCGGCGACGGCCCAGATCCCTGCGCCGGGCAACGCCGTTTCGAGCGTCACCCTGGTGGCCGACGCCCGCGCGAATCGGCCCTTCATGGCCGCGCTCGTCTTCAAGCTCGATCCCGGCTGGCATCTCTATTGGAAGAACCCGGGGGATGCGGGCCTGGCCCCGCGCGTGAAGTGGCGCCTGCCCGAAGGCTGGACCGCAGGGCTCCTGGAGCATCCCGCGCCGGTGCGTTTCGATGACGGCGACGTCGTCAGCTACGGTCACGCCGGCGAGGTCGTTCTTCTGACGAGGATCACTCCGGGCGGGGGGAGGGGCACGATCGCGGCGGATGTGGAGTGGCTCGTCTGCAAGGACGAGTGTCTGATGGGCCGCGCATCGGTTTCCCTGGATCCCTCGTCGCTCGGTCGCGACGAGCGTCACGCGGCGGCCGTGCGCGTCGACCGCGCTTCCGATCTCCTGCCGCGTCCGGCGTCCTCATCGAGCATCACTATGGCCCGTGCCGCGGTCGTGGAGAAGGAAACGGGTCTTTACGAGGCCCGGATTCGGCTTGTCGGCGCGAACACGCGCAGCGTGAACACGCGCAGCGTGAACGCGCGCGGCGCGACGGCTTTCTATCCCGAGAAGGCCGTGGGCGTCGTCTTCGAGCATGGCGCCGTGCGCGTGGAGAATGGGACGATCGTCGTCCCCTTCAGACGAGAGGGCAACGCCACGAGGCGATTCGCGCTTAGGGGCGTGCTGGTCGCGCCCTCGGGCTCATACACCCTGCTGACAAACGTCGAACTGCCCTTGAGGCGGTAGAGGAGGAAGGGTCATGAAGAGATACGCATCGATCGTCGAGGCCGGTCTGGTCGGCTTGATTCTTGCGGTTGCGTTTGCGGCCTGCTCGCCGGAGAGCGCCTGCGGGCGTTGCGCGACCGGCGGGAGCGGCACGTCATACTCCGCTTCGGGCGCGGCATGTCCGAAGGAGGCGGGATGCCCCGCGGGCCGGGAATGCGCGGCTTCTCAGGGGTGCTCCGCGTCGCGCAACTGCGGGGCGGCACAGGGTTGCGGGGTCTGCGCGACGGTCGCGTCGGGAGCGAACGGCGGTTCCTCCGGCGACTGTTGCGGCCGCCCGGGATGCGCCTGCCCGCGCCGTGGCGGCGACAACGCCACGCCGGCCACGAGCACCGCCGGGCCATCCGCCGGTGCGGCCTCGGCCGCCGCTCCCGCGGTCGCGACCGTCGGTTCTCCGGCTCCGGACTTCTCTCTCTCCGACGTCGCCGGCCGCCGCGTTTCCCTCGCCGATTTTCGCGGTAAGGTGACGGTCCTCGAGTGGATCAACCCGGGCTGTCCCTTCGTGAAGCGTCACTACGAGGGCGGCGGCATCCCGACGCTGGTGCGCGAGGCGACCGGGCAGGGCGTTGCCTGGCTCACGATCCAGTCGACGAGACGGGACCATGCGCAGTACGCGGAACCCGGCGCCCTGGAGGCGAAGATCCGGGGCTGGCGATCGACGCCGACCGCGATCCTCGTGGATCCGGACGGGGCCGTGGGACGGCTCTATGCCGCCAAGACCACGCCGCACCTCTTCGTGATCGACGCATCGGGCAGGCTGGTTTACGCGGGAGCTATCGATTCGGATCCTTCGGGGGGCGCGACCTCACCGACGAACTACGTCCGGCAGGCGCTCGCGGATCTCGCGGCCGGCCGCGTCGTCGCCACGAGCCAGACGCAGTCCTACGGCTGCGGGGTCAAATACTAGGGGTAATCAGGCCGCCACGGCCTTACGCCGCCACGGCCTGGAGCATCGCGACCTCTCGCTCGACGATCATCCGCAGGGCGTCGATGATCGCGACGTCGAACCGCCCGCCTTCCTCCATCTCGGCGAGGACGTGCGCCGGCTGCTGGCGGTCGCGGCGATACATGCGCTTGGAGATCCGCGCCGTGAACTCGTCGCAGACGCCGAGGATCCGGCCTCCGTGCGAGATCTGGCGCTCGTCGAGACCGAAGGGATAACCGGTCCCGTCCATCCGCTCGTGGTGCTCGAGGATATACCGTGCGATGGTGTCGCCGATAACCTGGCGCGCGAGGTTCGCAGAGGTGGTGACGTGGGCCTGGATGAGGAGCTTCTCGTCGAGGGAGAGCTGGCCGGGGTGGTTCAGGAGCGACGGCGGCAACATGACCTTGCCGATGTCGAGTAGGTATCCGGCCACGGCCAGGTCGAACTGCACCTCGCCGACGAAGGCCGCGATCTTCTCCGCCAGTCCCGATACGCATTCGCCGTGACGAGCCGTTTCCGGGTCGCCCCGTCCGACGAGCGTGACGAGGGCGAGGACGGCTTCGAGAGTGGAGAGGTCGACGCTGCGCTCCTTCGCGAGATGAAGCATCGCCATCTGAGACTCAGGATTGAGGGCGAGTAGCCCCTTCTCCCAGGACAGGGTCGTCGATTCGCGAACGGCCAGCTTGCGGGCGAAGTCGGAAGAGGAGAGTCCGAGCTGGAGGCGCAGGAAGCGCACGGCTTTCGGTTTGAAGATCATTCAGGGCCCCCCTGGCCGTTGAGTCCGGCCCGTCTGAGGGGCCGCAGACATAACTATCGGCCGATGTAAGCGCTTCTTTGAGCCCATAATGTGCTAAAAGTGCTAATAATCGAGGCGGTTGGACCTAGGCGACGGGTTCGATTTTAACCCGAGGCAGGATCATATTGCGCGCCCCGGGCTCGAATTGGCCGGGCGTTTCGGTCAGGACCGAGGCGGCGGCCGTGGCGGCGGCTCGTGCCAGGGCCATGGCATCGTCGCATCCTTCGACGAGGGCCGCCAGGAAGCCGGCCAGCGCGGCGTCGCCGGCTCCGACGGGGTTGACCACCTCCTGGAGAGGCACGTCGGCTCTCCAGCGGCCGCGCGGGGTGGAGAGGAGCAGGGCGTCGCGCCGCGTGACGCAGGCGAATTCGACGCCCGAGGCATGCCAGCTTTTCAGGACGGCAAGAGCTTCCAGGTCGTCGGATACGCTTCGACCCGCCGCGCCCTCCATCTCCACCCAGTTGACCTTCACGAGCCGCGGCCCGGCGGCGATCCCCTGCGCCAGGCGTCCTCCGCTGGCATCGAGGGCGACGGGGATCCCCTCGTTCCGGGCCCCCATGATCCACCGGCCATAGGTCGCGTCCGGGATACCCAAGGGCAGGCTGCCCGTGAGAACCAACCACTCGGCGCTTCCCAATCGGGCCCTCCATCGATCCTCGAATGAGGCGAGTTGCGCACCCGAAACTGTCAACCCCGGCATGTCGAATTCCGTGACCTCGCCGCCCGCGCCGTCCACGATCTTGAGGTTCATGCGGGTCGTGCCGGGGAGAGGGGTGAGTTCGAACGAGGCATGGAGCTCCCGAAGAGCCGTCTCGAACGCCGCGGTCTCGCCCTGGCCGACGAAGCCGTGGAGACGAACCTCCTGCCCGAGGAGCGAGAGGGTCCGGGTCACGTTCATCCCTTTGCCGGCAGGCGACATGGCGGCGGAGCGAGCGTGATTGAGGGTCGAGAGGCGAGGGGAGGGGACATTTATAGCGATGTCCATGGCGAGATTGGAGCCGACAACGAGGATCATGCGGGGAGGATACGGTGTCAGGCAGCTACATTGCTACATCGAAGAAAAGGTGTCAGGCTCCCACATTCCCACTTTCAGAAGCGTGATCCGAACTAACGAATTTACAGACCATCATCGAGAGCACACCCCAGACCAGCTGGACGTGGGAAAGTGGTTGCCTGACACCGCCCTCCGGATAAGGTATCGAACATGAAGAAGGATCTTGTTCCCGCCCAGTCGACGAAGCTCATCTACAACGGCCCCTGCGTTCTGGTCACCTGCCAGCGCGACGGGAAGCCGAACGTCTTCACCGTGACCTGGAACACCCCGGTCTCGATCGTGCCGCCGATCGTGGCCATCTCCTGCGTGAAGAGCAATCTCTCGTGGGAGATCATCCGCGAGACGAAGGAGTTCACGATCAACGTTCCGGGGATGGAACTGGTCGATGCCGTGCTCGGTTGCGGAAAGAAGTCGGGCCGGGACACGGACAAGTTCAAGGTCTTCGGCCTGACCCCTGAGCCGGGGCGGGTGATCCGGACTCCCTCGATTCGCGAGTGTGCGGGGCACCTGGAGTGCCGCGTGACCTCGGAACCCGCCTTCGGCGACTTCACGCTCTTCATCGCCGACGTCGTGGCGGCCTACGTGGACGATGCGAAGTTCGATGCGACATGGATTCCTGAGAAGGCGCGGATCATCAATCACATGGGCGACGATCTCTTCGCGGCGGCCGGTGAGACGGTCCGGGCCCGGCCTCCGGCGTGAGCGGCGGGAGGGGATGACTCTTCCGTGATTCCGGTTTCGCCCCGGGAGGAGCCCGGCACGATTCGCACTTGGGTGTTCCTCCTCCTCGTGCTCCTCGTCGCCCTGATCCTGAGACTTCCCGGGCTCTCGTGGGGTCTTCCCGGAGCGGAGCATCGCTGGTCCTACCAGCCGGACGAATCGACCTTTTTCCTCTGCATGGCCAACTTCCGTCCTGCGGAATTCACTTTCAACCCCGTGGACTTCTCCTGGCCGAGTTTCATGCTCTACATTCTCTCCACGCTTTTCTTTCTCCTCGATGCCGTCGGCCTTGTGCCCCTCGTGGCCGACACCTCTTTCTATGCCTCACACCCGCAACATCTGACGCACCTCTACCTCGCGGGGCGCCTCGTGACCCTGGTCTGCGCGGGGGCCGCGATTCTCATGGCCGGCCGGCTTGCCCTGCGCATGGGACTGGACCGCTCCGGAGCTCTCCTTGCGGCCGCGCTTGTGGCGATCCTCCCCGTTCACATCGCCAACTCGACGATCGTCTCGCCGCACATGCTCTCGACGGCTTTCGCGGCGGGCGCTGTACTTTCGGCCTTCCGGATCCTCGAGGACCGTTCGAAAGCCGTTTACGTGCGATCGGGCATTCTCTGGGGGCTCGCAGTCGGTGCGCTTTACGATGCCTGGATTCTCGTGGTGCCGCTTGCGGTGGCCCACCTGCTCGCCACCCGCAGGCCGGCGGACCTGGCGCGCTTTCTCCTTCTCTGCCTCGTCGCCATCGCGTCCTTCTTCGTCGTGAACCCTTACGTGATCCTGTCGCCCGGGGATTTCGCCAAGAGCCTGGGCGACATCAAGTGGTACATGGATATGATCTCGCCTTCGCCCACGGCGTTCGCACGATTGCTTCTCCTGGGGTTCAGTCTTCCCCTGGCCTCGCTCGCGGCGATCGGCGCCGTGACAGCCTGTCTCCGCTTTCGAGGAGGAGGAGAGATGGACCGGCGCGCCTTCGTGATTGCCGTGTGGTTTCTCGTCTGCTCCGCCCTGATTACGTGGGCGGGAACGGATTTCCTCCGTCGGCTCCTGCCCATCGCCGTTCCTGCCGCGCTCCTCGCCGCGTATGCACTTTCCGTTATCCCGCGTCGCGCCCGCGCGATTCTCATCATGCTGGTTCTCTTCGCGCCGCTGTGGACGACGCTCGCTTGGATCCGGACATACACGATCGGCGACACGAGGACGCAGGCGACGGCATGGGTGAACGCGAATCTCCCGGAAGGGACGCGTATCGGCTACTACAACTGGTTCCTTGGACCGCACCTCGATATGCGCCGTTACCGCTGCGTGATGCTGGATACCGCGGGTTTCCCGGAGCCGGTCGAATACTACGTGGCGACGGAGCGCGAAATGAAGTCGTCGGAGGCCCTGGAGCGGTGGCCGGGAGCGACGCTGGTGGCGCGGTTCCGCCACGAACCCGCGTTTTTCGGGATGAAGATCGACGAGTCGCGCGCGCCGGAAGACTGGTTCTACACCCACCCGGACATCTACGTGCTGAGACTCGGAGGCTGAGTCAGTCCTTCTTTCTCAACACCGCGAACCAGTACATGTTCCCGAAGAAGGGGAGATCCGTCCAGGGGAGCCCGTGTTGGACCTCGACCTCGAATCCTTCAGCGAGAGCGACGAGGCGCGACGGCGTGAGGAAGACGAGGTGATCCGGGTGGCGCGGCGGCCAGAGTCCGAGGAGCAGGCGGCCGATCGTCATGAGGATATCGTTCGGGATGACGACGATGACGCGCCCGCCGGGCGCCAGCACGCGGGCGGCCTCGCTGAGGGCCCGGCCGGGATCAGGCAGGTGCTCGAGGATGGCGGAGAGGACGATCGCCGAGCAGGATCCAGCTCGAAACGGCAGGCGCATCGCGTCTCCGCAGACGCGGTCTCGATTCGTGAAGCGGGTGAGTCGCACGTCGGCGATGTCCAGGGAGACGCGGGGGAAGGGCGAGGCGCCCAGGATGATGTCCTCGCCGCAACCAATGTCGAGAACCCGCCCCTTCGTGCCGGCGAGCGCGCGTTGGATGGCATCGATGTAGGATCGGTAGAACCACCCGCGGATGCCACGGGTCTGGTCCCGGAGCACCTCAGACTTCGCCTGGCGATTCGCCTCTTCCGCATTCCGGCTCATGGTCGGGCCGATTCTACAGGCGTCGACCGGGTCGAGGAACCGTTTTACCGCCTTGCCCCGAAAAAGAGAGGCCCGGAGCGTGCGACCGCCCCGGGCCTCCGGATCGGAAGCTTCAGCCCATGACCACCCGGACCACGTGCAGCTTCGCGCGCGAGCGGACCGTGACGACGTTCGACTCCTGCCGCACGCCGTCCACCTCGATGAACGCGACACCGGTCTCGCGGCCCTTCGGGTTCTCGATCGAGATCTCGTAGAGCTCGCCGCGGAAGCGTCGCACCACCCGGCACTTCTTCCACTTCTTTGGGATGCAGGGGTCGATCCTCAGACCCTCGAACTCGGGCCGCACTCCCAGGATGTGCTGGGTCGCGGCGACGTAGAGCCAGTCGGAACTGCCGGTCAACCAGGTGAAGGCGCCCTCGCCGAAGCGCGGGTTGCCCGGCCCGATCACGTACTCGGGCAGGATATACGGCTCGGTCTTGAAGAGCTCGATCTTCTTGTTGTCGGACATGGGAAGAAGCTGCTTGAAATACTTGTAGGCCTTCTCCGCCCGCCCGATCTTCGTCTCCGCCACGCACATGAAGGCGCCGGCGTGCGAGAAGACCGCGGCGTTCTCCTTGGTGCCGGCGGCGAAGGCCGTGATGCGGCCGATGCG
>CAZWVM010000153.1:0-8690 GCA_964637705.1 uncultured bacterium | reverse complement strand
CTGACGGATGTCGCGCCCGTCGCCGCGGCCGGGGGCCGGCGGATGTCGGGGGGACGTGGCCGGGCGACGCGGGGCGGATGCCATCGGCCGACGACAGGCCCTGGCATGCCCTGTCGTCGGCCGAAGCCATCGAGAAGCTCGGGGTCCGCTCCGAGGGACTGACGGCCCCGGAGGCCGCGGCCCGGTTGAACCGATACGGACCGAACGCCCTCGCCGCTTCCGGCGGCCCCGGCCCCCTCAAGCGATTCCTCCTCCAGTTCCACCAGCCTCTCATTTACGTGCTTCTCTTCTCCGGCGCGGTCACGGCCGCGATCAAGGGACCGGTCGATGCCGGCGTCATCTTCGCCGTCGTCCTCTTGAATGCGATCATCGGTTTCGTGCAGGAACTGAAGGCCGCGTCGGCGCTCGCCGCCCTCGCCCGCTCGGCCCGCACCCGCGCGCTGGTCCGGCGAGACGGGCGCGAGGAGATGCGCGACGCGTCGGAACTCGTCCCCGGCGACATCGTCCGGATCCAGGCCGGCGACAAGGTGCCCGCGGACCTTCGCCTCGTCGAGGCGAGCCGGCTGCGAACGGACGAATCGGTCCTGACCGGCGAGTCCCTGCCGGTGGAGAAGAACCCGGCCCCGCTCGAGGAAACCGCGGTTCTCGCCGCGCGCGCCAACTGCCTCTACGCCTCGACGCTCGTCACGGCCGGCCAGGGCGAGGGCGTCGTCGTGGCGACCGGAGCGGCCACCGAGGTCGGCCGCATCTCGACGCTCCTCACCGAGACCTCGTCGCTGGAGACACCCTTGACGAGGAAGATGGCGGAATTCAGCCACGTCGTCCTCTACGTCATCTTCGCCCTCGCGGCCGTCACCTTCGGGATCGGGATCGCGCGCGGCCGCGAGGGGATCGAGACCCTCTTCGCCTCGATCGCCTTCGCGGTGGCCGTCATCCCGGAGGGCCTGCCCGCGGCCGTCACGATCACGCTCGCGATCGGCGTGCACCGGCTGGCGCGGCGCGGCGCGGTCACGCGGAGCCTGCCCGCGGTCGAGACGCTCGGATCGACCACGGTCATCTGCACCGACAAGACCGGAACGCTGACCGAGAACCAGATGACGGTGCGTGAGATCTATGCCGGCGGTCGCGTCTTCACCGTCACGGGCGGCGGATACGAGCCTTCGGGCCTGATCGAACCCGCGCCGGACGAGGCGCTTCGGGCCTGCCTGCGCGCCGGGCTTCTCTGCAACGACAGCGCGCTCGTTCGGTCCGGAAGCCGCTGGAACGTCCAGGGAGACCCGACCGAGGGCGCGCTCCTCGTTTCCGCCGCCAAGGCCGGCCTCGACCGCGCGACCGAGGAGGAGAGGAACCCGAGGCTCGCCGTCCTGCCCTTCGATTCCGAGCACAAGTACATGGCGACGTTGCATCGCGCAGAAGCGGGCGGCGTCGTCTTCGTGAAGGGAGCGCTCGAGAAGATCCTGCCGCGCTGCGGCTCGGAAATGGGACCGGGCGGCGGGATCCGTCCGATCGACGCCGCGGCGGTCTCGGAACGGGCGGATGCGATGGCGCGCCGGGCGCTCCGCGTTCTCGCCTTCGCGTGCATCGACGTCGGCCCCGCGGAGACCGGGATCGGCCACGAGACGGTGGAGAAGGGGCTCGTCTTTCTCGGCCTCCAGGGCATGATCGACCCCCCGCGACCCGAGGCGATTCGCGCCGCCGCGACCTGCGCCCGGGCCGGCATATCCGTCCGCATGATCACGGGCGACAATCCCGTCACGGCCTCGGCGATCGCGCGGGAGATCGGGATCCTGCCCCCCGTATCCGGTCCGGGCTCAGTCGAGGCGCTCACCGGCGCGGATCTCGCTTCGCTTTCGCCCGCGGAGTTCGCGGAGGCGGCCCGGCGCGTGAAGGTCTTCGCGCGCGTGACGCCCGAGCAGAAGCTTCGGCTCGTGGAGGCGCTGCAGGCGGAAGGGCAGATCGTGGCCATGACGGGCGACGGCGTGAACGACGCGCCGGCCCTGAAGCGGGCGGACATCGGCGTCGCGATGGGGATCACCGGGACGGAGGTGGCCAAGGAGGCGGCGGACCTCGTCCTCACCGACGACAACTTCGCGACGATCGAGGCGGCGGTCGAGGAGGGGCGCGGGATCTTCGACAACCTCACCAAGTTCATCGTCTGGATGCTGCCGACCAACCTCGGGCAGGGACTCGTCATCCTCGCCGCGATCCTCCTGAACCAGCCGCTTCCGATCCAGCCGATCCAGATTCTCTGGATCAACATGACGACGGCGATCCTCCTGGGCCTGGCCCTGGCCTTCGAACCGCCGGAATCGGATCTCATGTCGCGCCCGCCCCGCGACCCGAAGACGCCGATCGTGACGCGGGTCTTCGTGTGGAGGCTTCTCTCCGTGGCCCTGCTCATGACCCTCGGCGCTTTCGGCATCTTCGAGTTCGAACTGATCGCGGAAGGGGCGGACCTGGAGACGGCGGAGACGACGGCCGTGAACGTGATCGTTCTCAGCCAGATCGCCTATCTCTTCAACTGCCGGTCGCTCACCCGCTCGATCCTCGACGTCGGTCTCTTCACGAACCGATGGGTCTTCGCGGGCGTCGGGGCGATGCTCGCGGCCCAGGTCTTCTTCGTCTATCACCCGTTCATGAACCGGCTCTTCCACACGAGTCCCGTGCCGTGGTACACCTGGGTCGAAGCCGCGGCGACGGGGCTCATCATCTTCGGCGTCATCGGGACCGAGAAGTGGCTCCGGCGGCGGCGCGAGAGGAAACGCCCCGGATCGTGACGAGGACGCGCAAGGGTGGCGCGGAGACGGTGCCGGTGCTGCCGCTCATTCCGCGGCCAGGGCCTCGATCGGATCGAGAGCCGCCGCGCGCCGCGCCGGGAGAACCCCCGAGAGCACGCCCACCGCGAAGCTGACACCGACCGCCGCGGCGACGAAGGCGAAGGGCGTGGCGAGCGGGAAACCCGGCGCCGCGAGGTGGACGACGAGCGAGACGGCGTAGGCCGCTCCGAGCCCGAGAAGGCCGCCGGACGTCGAGAGGACGGCCGCTTCGGCGAGAAAGATGAAGAGCACCTGCGCGCGGGTCGCTCCCAGCGCCTTCGCCAGCCCGATTTCCCTCGTTCGCTCGTTCACCGAGATCCACATCATCGTGAGGATCCCGATCGCGCCGACGACGAGAGAGATGCCGGCGATACCTCCGACCGCGTAGTTGACGATCGTGATGATGCGGTCGAGGGTGTCGAGCATCTCCGTCTGCGTGACGACCGTGAAGTCCTCCCCGCCGCGATGACGCGCCACGAGCAGCGCTTCGACGGCGCGCTTCACGGTCTCCGCGGAGGCGACGCTCGAGAAGAGGACGTCGACCTGCATCAGGTCGTCGCGGTTGAAGACCGGGATCGCCCGCCCGATCGGGATGTAGGCGGCGTCGTCGATGTCGAAGCCCAGGAGGTAGCCCTTCGACGCCATGATGCCGATGACGGTGTAGCGCTCGCCGCCGATCCGCACGTGCTCCCCCAGGGCGTTCTCCTCGCCGAAAAGCTCCCGCTTCAGTTTCGGCCCCAGCACGCAGACCGCCGCCCCCTGCCGCGGATCACCCTCGGGGAGAAACCGCCCCTGCCGGACCTCGAACTTCCAGACCGCCGGCACGTCGCTCGTCACGCCGTAGACGAAGACGTTGCGCGCCCGCTCCGCGGCCCGCACTTCCGCCGTCCCGAAGATCGACGGCATGACACGCTCCACGCCCGGCACCCGCGCGATCGCCAGCGCGTCCTCGATCGTCAACGGGTTCGTCGTCCCGCCGAAGACCCCGGCGGGTCCGGACGTCTTCTGCTTGCCCGGTGTGATCTGCAGGAGGTTCGAGCCGAACTGCGTGAATTCCGCGAGGATGTACTGCCTCGTGCCCTCGCCGATCGAGGTCAGGAGGATGACGGAGGCGATGCCGATGACGATGCCGAGCATGGTGAGGAAGGAACGGAGGCGATGGGCGAGGATCGACCGCGCGGTGAAGCGGACGAGGTCGGAGGTTCTCACGTCATCGCCTCGAGAGTGCCGTGATGGGATCGAGCCGCGCGGCGCGGCGCGCCGGGATCGAGCCGAAGAGAATGCCGACGCCGACCGACACCGCGATCGCGGCCGCCACGGCCCAGTCGGGCGGGTGGGCCGGGAAGGCCGGGTAGAGGTGGCGCAGCAGCGCCCCGGCCGCGAGCCCGATCCCGAGACCGGCGAGCCCGCCGAGGAGGGAGAGGAGCGAGGCCTCCGCGAGGAAGACCGCGGAGATTTGGAACCGGGTGGCGCCCAGGGACTTCAGGAGCCCCACCTCGCGGGTGCGCTCCGAGACCGAGACGAGCATGACGTTCATGATGCCGACGCCGGCGACGGTCAGGGAGATCGCCGCGATGCCGGCCAGGGCGAGGGTCAGGATCGAGAGGATGCGGTTGAAGGTGGCGAGCATCGCGTCCTGCGTGAAGATCGTGACGTCCTCCACGCCGCCGTGCCGTTCCGCCAGCAGGTCGACGATCCTCTCGGAGGCGCTGCCGATCTGCTCGAAGGAGTTGATCTCCACGAGCACCCGGAAGAGCCCACGGCGGTTGAGCATGCGGAGGACCGAGCTGACGGGCAGGTATACGCTCTCGTCGACGTTTCCGCCGATGCCCGTGCCGCCCGCCGCCAGCACGCCGATCACGCGGAAACGGCTTCCCCCCACGTCCACCAGCTCGCCCAGGGCGTTTCGCGCGCCGAAGAGATCCTTCTTCACCGCCGCGCCGATCACGCAGACGCGCACGTCGCGCTCGAGGTCCCCCTCGGGAAGGAACCGGCCCGCGGAGAGTTCGTAGCGCCGGATTCGCGCCAGTTCGTGGGTCGTGCCGACGATCATGCAGTCGCGTTTCGTCTCCCCCGAGCGGGCCTGCATCGAGGCGATCGCGATCGGCGCGACGAGGCGGACGTTGGGGATGCGCTCGAGCACCGCCCGGGCGTCCTCGATGGTCAGATCGTTCGGGGCGCGGCCGAAGACCGGGAGGCCGCCCGTCGTCTCCGACTTGCCGGGCAGGACGATGATCAGGGTGGACCCGAGCGATGAGAACTCGCCCGTGACGTAGAGGCGGGCGCCCTCGCCGAGGGAGGTGAGCATGATGACCGAGGCGACGCCGATCGCGACGCCGAGGATGGAGAGGCCGGTGCGCAGTCGGTGTCCCCGCAGGGCCCTCAGCGCGAAGCGCGCGGTGTCCCAGGCGGTCATGCCTTCAGGCCGGATCGCGGGCGGCGCGATCGTCCCCGACGCGGGCGTCCCCGACGCGATCGTCCCCGACGCGGGCGTCCCCGACGCGGGCGTCCGAAACGATCTCGCCGTCGGCGAGTCGCACGCGCCGGCGCGCCCGCTCGCCCAGGCCGGGATCGTGGGTGACGACGACGAGCGTGAGACCGTCCCGGTTCATCGACTCCAGCAGTTCGATGATCTCCCGGCCCGTCTTCGAGTCGAGGTTGCCCGTCGGCTCGTCCGCGAGAAGGAGCGCCGGCCTCATGACGATGGCGCGGGCGATGGCGACGCGCTGACGCTCGCCCCCGGAGAGCTGGTCCGGGCGGTGCGCGGCGCGCCCGTGAAGCCCGACGGCGTCGAGCGCCGCGCGGATGCGCGTCTTCCGCTCCGCCGGCTCGACACCCGCAAAGATCATCGGCAGTTCGACGTTTTCGATCGCGGAGAGGCGGGGCACGAGGTGGAAGAACTGGAAGACGAAACCGATCCGTTCCTGCCGCAGCCGGGAGAGCTCGTTGTCGCCGAGCGTTCCGACGTCGCGATCCTCGAAGGTGTAGCGGCCGGCGGAAGGGCGGTCGAGGCAACCGAGCATGTTGAGGAGAGTGGACTTGCCGGAGCCGGAGGCGCCCATGATCGCGACGTATTCGCCACGCTCGATCGTGAGAGAGACGCCGCGCAGGGCGCGCACCGTCTCCTCGCCCACCGCGAATTCCCGGCGGACGCCGTCGAGGCGGATCACTTCGCCGGCTCGTCGGAAACGACGGCCTCGGCCCCCTCCTTCACCTCGGCGCGGTCCAGGGAGGTCACGATCTCGTCGCCTTCCGCGAGACCCTCGAGGATCTCGGTGTATTCCCAGTTCCTCAGGCCGGTCCGCACCGACCGTGCGACGAGCCGGCCTCGCTCCAGGAGGAGAACCTTGTCGCCCTCCATGAGCGCGTAGGTGGGGATCCGGATCACGCGCTCGCGCCGCTCGAGGATGACCTCCACGTCGGCCGTGGCCCCGGGTCGGAAGAGGTGCGCGTCGGCGAGGCTCTCGAAACCGACCTCCACCTCGAAGGTACGGTTCTGTTCCTGCCGGTCCTGCACGTAGGGGGCGATCCTCCGGACGCGGCCGGGGAACTCGCTGTCGGGAAACGCGTCGATCGTGACCCTCACCGGCAAGCCCTCGCGCACCTTGGCCAGGTCGATCTCGTCCAGGGGCGCGCTGACGTAGAGGGAGTCGAGGTCGACGAGGTCGATGACGGCGGGAATGTTGACGCCGGGGGGAGAGGGGCTGAGCCACTCGCCGAGCTCGGTCGAGATCTCCGCGACCGTGCCGGTGAAGGGGGCGTGGACGCGCGTCTTCTCCATGACCGTCCGGCTCGACTCGAGCTGGGCGCGCGCCTGCTTGACGCGCTCGCGAGCCGCTTCCATCGCGGCTTCCGCCGCGTCGCGGCGGCTCTGGAGCGACTCCAGGGTCGAGGCCGGGATCGCGCCCTGCTCGGCGAGAGGCCGGTTCCGGGAGAGCTCGCGCCCGGCCTGGTCGTATTGCACCCGCAGCTCGAGGACGGCCGCCTCGGCCGCGGCCAGGTTCTTCGCCGCGGTATTCACCTGCGCGAGAACCTCGGCGTCGTCCAGCCTCAGGAGGAGCTGTCCGGCCGCGACCGTGTCGCCCTTGCGCGCCGTGATCTCGACGACCGTGCCGCTGATGCCCGGGGAGAGCTGGGAGCGCTGGCGGCTCTTCACCGTGCCGGCGCGGGAGTTGACGACCAGGGACTCGACCTCGCCGCGGTCGACACGGTGCACCGATACCGGCACGGGATTGGAACGGAAGACCGTGAGCATGAGCGCGGCCACGATGACGGCGAGGACGGCCAGCCAGGTGAGGACACGGAGGAATCGTTTCACCGGGAGAGCATAGCCGATGGAGAGGGGGGAAGGAAAGGAGAGTGCGACGTCCGGAGCTGGGGACGAGGCGTATCGGGATTCCGCGGCACCGCGCTCTTCTCCTCGGGACGGCGCGCCCGACGGCGGCGCCGTCACCATCCCGCTCCCGCCTCGTGCCGCCTCGCTCCTAACTCCTCACTCCTCACTCCTGACTCCTCACTTCCGACTCCCCACTCCCGACTCCCCCCTCCCGACTCCTCACTCTTTATTGCCCTCGCTTCGCTCCATGCGCTATGATAAACGCATCATGCTCAATCCCTTCACGGACCATAACGGTGATCTCTACTGCGAGGGCGTGCCGGTCGCGCGCCTGGCGCGGAAGTACGGGACGCCGCTCTTCGTCTACTCCTTGAACGCCGTGCGCGACATGGTACTCGCGTACCAGGAGGCCTTCCGCGCGCACGACCCGCTCGTGGCCTTCGCCATCAAGGCCAACCCGAACCTGGCGATCCTCGAGGAGGTCGGCCGCATCGGCGGCGGCGCGGACATCGTCTCGGGGGGCGAATTGAACCGGGCCCTGCGCGCCGGCATCCCGGCCGAGCGCGTCGTCTTCGCCGGCGTCGGGAAGTCGGAGGCGGAGATGGAGGAGGCGTTGCGGGCGGGGATCCTGCTCTTCAACGTGGAATCGATCCCCGAGCTGCAGCTGCTCGATGCCGTCGCCGGCCGCCTGGGCCGCGTCGCGCCCTTCGCGGTGCGCGTGAACCCGGACGTCGACCCCCGCACGCACGCCTACATCTCGACGGGCAAGAAGGAGTCGAAATTCGGCCTCGACATCAAGGCGGCCCTCGAGGCCTACCGCGCATCACTCGCGATGAAGAACGTCTCGGCCGTGGGCATCCACTGCCACATCGGATCCCAGATCACGCAGATCAAGCCCTTCGTGCAGGCCGTGGAGAAGGTGATGCGGGTGGCGAAGGAGGTGCGCGATCTCGGGACGTCGATCCGCTTCATGGACATCGGAGGCGGGCTGGGCATCGACTACACCGGGGACGTTCCGCCCGCGCCCGCCGAGCTCGGCAAGGCGGTCGGCCCCTTCCTCGAGGCTTCCGGCTGCCGTGTCATCCTCGAGCCCGGCCGCTCCGTGGTCGGCACCGCCGGCGCCCTCGTGACGCGCGTGCACTACGTGAAGGAGACGCCGATCCACCGCTACGTGATCGTCGACGCGGCGATGAATGACCTGATCCGCCCCGCCTTCTACGACGCGCACCACCCGATCCGGCACGCGGAGCGGGTGGAGGGGAGGACGGAGACGGTCTGCGAAATCGTGGGCCCGGTCTGCGAGACCGGCGACTTCCTGGCGAAGGGGCGCACGCTGCCCCTGCCCGCGCGCGGCGACGTGCTGGCGGTCCTGGCCGCGGGCGCGTACGGGATGGCGATGTCCTCCAACTACAATCTGCGGCCGCGCGCCGCGGAGGTCCTTGTGGACGGGGAACGGGCGCGGCTCGTGAGGCGACGGGAGACGTACAGCGACATGCTGAGGACGGAAATGGAGTGCGAAGATGAGTGGAGTTGAGAGG
>CAZWVM010000152.1:0-8710 GCA_964637705.1 uncultured bacterium | reverse complement strand
CGGGCCGCGCGGTGGACCTGCGGTTCAAGCCCCGATGGTGCCGGCTGGGGCGGTAGCGCCCGACGCCAAGGCCGGGAGCAGCCGGGCGGATCTCGAGACCCTCGCCTCGTTCTCCGACGAGGCCCGCGTCTCGGCGCGCGCCCTGCGGCGCCGGCTCCGCTGGAACCTGACCCGCCCGCTCGTCTACCCCCTGGCCGAGGACCTGCGCGAGGATTACATCCGCCTTCGCGGCGCGAACTTCCGCCAGCAGATCGGCACGGCCGTCAACGTCATCATCACGGTCCTGGTCCTGAGGGAGATCTTCTCCCTGCTGCTGCCGGTCTTCGATCCCATCCCGATTCCCCTCGTCATGGGCGCCGTCTTTCTCGAGCTCGTCCTCTGGCTCGCCGCCTGGCGCAGTTCGTCCCTGCGCACGCTCCAATCGATCGCCGTCGCGATCTTCCTCTTGCCGCTCCTCATGATGGTGCACTACGGCATGGCGGAGGTGACGCCGTACATCATCGTCATTTTCGTGATGGGCGTGGTCCTTCCATGGACGGGCCTGGAATCCGCCCTGGTCTCGATTCTGCCGTTCCTCGCCTTCATGGTCGTGCGCCGCACGCACGGAGGACCGGGCCTCACGCCGACCGACCTCTTCGGATCCGGCATTGCGATCATCATCGTGTTGACGCTTCAGTTCCGGGCGGAGCGCGAGAGGCGGTTCAGCTTCGAGGTGGAGACGGAGGCGGCGGAGGCGCGTCGGAAGATCACCGACAGCCTCGCGGTCGCGGCGCAGTTGCACGCGGAGATCATCTCGGACGACTGCGATCTCCCGATGCTCTCGGCCCGCGTCCTGTACGAACCGATGCAGCAGCTCGGCGGCGACTACGTCAAGATCCGCGCCCTCTCGCCGGTCCGTTGCGCGACCCTCGTCGCCGACGTGACCGGTCACGGCGTTCCGGCGGCCCTGATGACCAACCGGATCAACGCGAAGGTGGAGTCGCTGATGGACGCGGGCCTGGGGCCGCGCGAGGCGATGGCGGAATTGAACGGTTTCGTGCTCGATGTCTTCGCCGGAACCTCGATGCTCATGTCCGCGCTCTGGGCGGAATACGACGCCGCGTCGGGGCGGCTCCAGTGGGTCAACTACGGACACCCGGCCGCCTTCCTCATCCGCCGCGCGGATCGCACGATCCACCACCTGCGTTCGACGACCTGCCTCATGGGCATCCACGCCGCCGGATCGGCGGCCGTCCAGAGCTTCGAGGCCTGCGCCGGCGACTACGTGCTCTTCCACACCGACGGTCTCGTGGATCTCCCCACGGCGGACGGCCCCCTGACGGAGGAACGGCTGGAGCGGCACGTGCGCACGCTCGTCGCGGAATCCGAGGTCGCCCCTTCGCCCGACGAGGTCATCGGGTCGATCGCCCGCCTCGCGACGTCGTGCCGCGTCTGCGAGGTGAAGGACGATCTCCTGGCCGCCGTCTGGTTCATCCGCCAGTCGCCGAGGCTGGCGCTTTCGGAGGGACGGCGGTCATGACGGGAGGGGCGGAGAAGCGTCAGTACGAGCGCGTCTCCGTCTCCTTCTCGCTCGTCGTGAAGGACGGCGAGCGGCGCGTCGGAACGATCGAGGACATCTCGGCGGGCGGAATGAGGATCCGGCTCGACCCGGACACGGACCTCGGAGAAAACGTCGATGTGCGGGAATGGACCGGGCACGCCGGAACGGACAACCGGGAATACGTTCTGACCCAGCTCGTCGGCGAGGAGTTCTCCCTGACGATCATCTACATGTCGGTGACGCTGGGGGTCTTGAAGGCGCGGCTCGTCCGGGTCATCCGCCACCTCACGACGCTCTTCTTCGCGATGCAGTTCACGGAAGCCGACCCGAAGACTGTGGAGCGGATCATGGGACTGGTGAAGAAGAGGGCCGGACAGCCGTGAGGCGGAACCGGGGAACGGGCGCGAGAACGAAGGAGACGACACGCATGACAAGGCGAAACGAGGCGAAGGGACGCGGTGCGGGGACGGCGGAGAAAACGGCACACCCTCCCGCGGCGCGCCCCAGCGTCTCCTATTCCTTCACCATGCGCGTGGAGCTTCCCAACGTCCCCGGCACCTTCAGCGCGCTAGCCGGCATCGTCGGGCGCGAAGGCGGAGAACTGGGCGCGATCGATCTCGTCGCGGCCTCGCGCCGGACCAAGACCCGCGAGGTCACCGTGATGGCCTCGGACGAGGATCACGCGGGGCGGATCATCGCCGCCGTCAGGTCCGACAACCGCTTCACGGTTTCGAACGTCTCGGACCGCACCTTCCTCCTCCACGCCGGCGGCAAGATCTCGATCGAGAACCGCAAGCCCCTGCGCACCCGCGAAGACCTCTCGATGGCCTACACCCCGGGCGTGGCGCGGGTCTGCATGGCGATCCACGAGGAACCGAAGACGGCCTGGTCCCTGACGATCAAGGGCTCGACCGTCGCCGTCGTATCCGACGGCACGGCGGTCCTGGGGCTCGGGGACATCGGACCCGAGGCCGCGATGCCGGTCATGGAGGGCAAGGCGATGCTCTTCAAGGAGTTCGGCGGGGTGAACGCCTTTCCGGTCTGCCTCGCCACCAAGGACATGGACGAGATCGTCCGCACGGTGACCGCGCTCGCACCGACCTTCGGCGGCATCAACCTGGAGGACATCTCCGCGCCGCGATGCTTCGAGATCGAGCGTCGGTTGCAAGCGACCCTCGACATCCCGGTCTTCCACGACGATCAGCACGGCACGGCCGTCGTCGTGCTGGCCGCGCTCTACAACGCCTCGAAGATCCTCAAGCGCCCGATGAAGGAGATGAAGGTCGTGGTCAGCGGGGTGGGCGCGGCCGGTTTCGCCTGCTCCCGGATCCTCCACAAGGCCGGGGTGAGAAACATCATCGGCTTCGACACGAAGGGCGCCCTCTACCGGGGACGAGCCGAGCACATGAATCCCTCCAAGGAGGATTACGCCCGCTTCACGAACCCCGAGAACTACAAGGGCGGACTCGCGGGGGCCTTGAAGGGCGCCCACCTCTTCCTCGGGCTCTCGGGCCCGGGCACGGTGAAACCGGAGTGGGTCGCCGGAATGGCGAAGAACTCCTGCGTCTTCGCGATGGCGAACCCGGTGCCGGAGATCATGCCGGAGGCGGTGCCGAAGAACGTCGCGATCGTCGCGACGGGCCGCAGCGACTACCCCAACCAGATCAACAACGTGCTCTGCTTCCCGGGCATCTTCAAGGGTGCGCTCTCCGTGCACGCCTCCTGCATCAACGACGCCATGAAGCTCTCGGCGGCCCGGGCCATCGCGGACGCGGTGAAGAAGGACGAGCTTTCGCCCGATTACATCGTGCCGAGCGTCTTCAACCGGCACGTGGCGCTGGACGTCGCCCACGCCGCGGCCCGCGCGGCGCATCGCACGGGCGTGGCACGCCGCATGCCGCGGTCGTACCACGCCCTTCTGCACGAGTCCTGACGCCCGCCCGGCGGCCGCGGCCGCCGGGCCCCGTCAAACCCCGATCAAGCGCTCTTCCCGAGGCACGCCGCCAGGTCCGCCCGCGCGTCGCCGATCGGCTTGATGGCGAACTTCTCGACGAGGATCCCGAGGACGTTCGGCGTGACGAAGGCCGGGAGCGTCGGCCCGAGGCGGATGTCCCGGATCCCGAGGTGCAAAAGCGTCAGGAGGATGCAGACGGCCTTCTGCTCGTACCACGAGAGGATGAGCGAGAGGGGCAGGTCGTTGACGCCGCAGTGGAAGGCGCCGGCGAGAGCGCCCGCCACCTTGATGGCCGAATACGCGTCGTTGCACTGCCCGCAGTCGAGAAGCCGGGGAATCCCTCCGATGTCGCCGAAGGAAAGCTTGTTGAAGCGATACTTGCCGCAGGCCAAGGTGAGGATGACGCAGTCCGCGGGCACCGCTTCGGCGAACTCGGTGTAGTAGTCGCGGCCCGGCTTCGCCCCGTCGCATCCGCCGATCAGGAAGAAGTGTTTCACGGCGCCCGCCTTCACGGCCTCGATCACCTTGTCGGCGACGCCGAGGATCTGGTTGTGGCCGAAGCCGACGAGGATCGTCTTCTCCGGCTCGTCCGCGGGGAATCCCCCCGCCGCGAGCGCGGCCTCGATGACCGGGGTGAAGTCGCCGTTCACGACGTGGCGGACGCCCGGCCAGGCCACGAGCCCCGAGGTGAAGATCCGGTGCTTGTAGCTGTCCTTGGGCATCTGGATGCAGTTCGTCGTCATGACGATCGCGCCGGGAAAGGCCTCGAATTCGATGTGCTGGTCCTGCCAAGCCCCGCCGTAGTTGCCGGCGAGGTGGGGATACTTCTTGAGACCGGGGTAACCGTGCGCCGGAAGCATCTCGCAGTGCGTGTAGACGTTGATGCCCTTGCCCTCGGTCTGCTTGAGGAGTTCCTCGAGGTCCTTGAGATCGTGCCCGGAAACGAGGATGGCCGGCCCCTTCTTCGCCGTGACCGCGACCGGCGTGGCGACGGGGTGGCCGTAGGCGCCCGTGTTCGCCGTGTCCAGCATCTCCATGACGCGGAGGTTGACCTCGCCGCAACGGAGGTTGGCGGCAAGGAGCGTCTCGGCCTTCGGCGCGGGATCGGTGAGGGAATCCAGGGCCTCGTGGAGGAAGGCGTAGACGGTCTCGTCCTCGAGCCCGAGGACGCGCGCATGCTCGGCATAGGCCGCCATGCCCTTCAGCCCGTAGGTGAGGAGTTCCTGGAGGCCCGCGATGTCGCGGCCGTGCTTCGAGAAACGCGCCTCGATCGAGACGCCCTCGCCCTGGCGGATGAGACCGGCGAGATCCGGAGCCGGGATCCATTCGGCGGGCCCGGTCACCGGTTCCGGAGTCGCCTTCCGAACCGCGCAGGCGACACCGTAGTGGTCGCGCGCGGCGCAGAGGATGCCGTAGGCCTTTCGAAGGATCGCCTCCATCCTGTGCGCGTCGAAGTTGACGTTGGTGACGGTCGTGAAGAGCGCTTCGAGGGTGAAGCGGTTGATCTCCGCGTCGTTCCGGCCGAGTTTCCGGGAGCGATGCGCATACTGCGCGATCCCGACCGTCGCCTTGACGAGGAGATCCTGGAGGACCGCCACGTCGGGATCCTTCCCGCAGACTCCGAACGAGGTGCACCCTCCGCCCTTGGCCGACTGCTCGCACTGGTAGCAAAACATGGTCTCTCCTCCTGGATTGAATTCCAGGCGAAAGACTAGAGGGACACCCGCGCGGACGCCTTGATCCGCGTCAAGAAGCCCGCAGAATCCCCGCGGGCGGCTCAGTAGGTCAGTTCGGCGCGACTCCAGACGTCCCGGAAATAGCCGTAGACCTTGCGCTTCACCCTCATGAGCGGTTCGCGGCCGTCGCCGCGCGACAGTATGCCGAACCACTCCTCGTGCTGGATCCCGTCCGGCGAGGCCACCCAGGGGCCGATCCCGGGGTTGTGCACGCGCGGTTGCTCGTCCTGGTACCAGAGATCGACCCAGTTGAAGAAGGTGACGCCGATGGCGTTGCCGATCTCGCCGTCGCCGGCGCGCCTCCGCTCGGCGCTGTGCCGGACGATGTCGCGCCAGTAACCGCGATCCTGCTCCCATTGGATCTCCTCGTTCTCGCCCGTGTTCTTCTGGTAGGCGAACATGCCGCACTCGGAGATGAAGACCGGACGGTCGAAGATCCCCTTCACGTCGGCCCACAGGGTGCCCGGACCGTCTTTTCCGCGGTAGGTGTTGTACGAGACGATGTCGATCTCGGGCGCCAGCTCCGGATACAGCCTCAGCGCGGTGAAGGCATTGTCGCCCCACCCGAAGTCGTCGCCCTCGGAGGAGGCCACCGGGTGCTCGGGATCCAGCTCGTGGATCAACTTCGCGGCCTCACCGAGGAGCGAAGCATAGGCATGGGGATTGGCCGGCACGTTGATGCGGGCCCAGGTGGCGAAGTTGTTCTCGTTCCCCAGCATCCAGAAGAGCACATACGGCTCGTCCTTGTGGTCCAGAACCATGGCCCGGATGGAGCGGAGGATCCGCTCGCGGTGGACGGGATTGGCGTAGTCGGTTTCCTCGGCCCACGGGAGCCCGGAGCCGATGTTGTAGGCGCCGAAGAAGTGGCCCATCACGACACGAATGCCGTAATCCTTGAAGAGCGTCCGCAGGAGATCCTTGTTCGACTCGTGGTCGAACTGGAGGGCCATGGAGGGATTCACCCGGTAGATGTCGCCCAGTTCCGGGCGGGCCGAGGGCAGGTGATAGAGCCGGATGGTGTTGACGCCCATCTCCTGCAGCAGGCGAAAATCCCCGACCTCGGTCTCGCCGGCGTCGCGGCGGTTGTTGCGGTTGGCATCGACCCAGGTCTGGAAGGCGACGTCGTTCCGGCCGTCGCGATCGTCGTCGTATGTCATCCAGTCGCGCATCGTCCCCTCGCCGGGGCATTCGCCGACCTTGACCGGGAGATAGTTGACGCCCTTGATGAAGAAGGGTTCTCCTTCGACCCTCATCTCCCAGCTCCCGTCCGCGAACTGGACCACCCGGACGCGGCCGCCCCGGGATGCGATCACGCCGCTCTCCAGGGGTTCGGCGGGCCGGGGCTCGGCGGCGAAGGTGTCCGGGGCCGGCGCAGGGGCGTCCGACGGTGGCGGCGGCGACGATGACGGCAGCGATCCCCCGCAAGCCGCGAACGCGGCGGACAAGGCGAGAACGAGAAGAGAGAGGGCGTCGAATCGATATCGTGTCACGGCAGTCTCCGGGTGCATGATTTTCGGAAAGATAGCACCCCGCGGGGCGCGGGGGCAACCGTCTTGACGACGGGAGTAATACCATGTAATAATTCTTGCGACGGGAGGCGTCGATGAAACCGAAGAAACACGGAATTTTGACCTTCAAGGCCGATGCCGCGCTGGTCGCGGCGCTCCACGGCGTCGAGAATCGTTCCGAGTTCATCCGGAACGCCATCCTTTCCGCGCTCGAGAGCGCCTGCCCCCTCTGCCACGGCTCGGGCATCCTGACCCCCAACCAGCGCAAGCACTGGGACCGCTTCGCCGAGAAGCACGAATTGGACGAGTGCGGCACCTGCCACGAGCCCTACCTGAAATGCCGGGATTCCCGTGGCGGCCGCCAGCGCTGTCCCGCGACCTCATGACCAAGAATCGAAAAGCCCGGTGGGGCATCTTCTGCGCCCTCTCCCTCGCGCTCGCCGCCTGCGGAGGCGGGGCGCCTCCCGCCGCCGGCCCCGTCGCCGCTCGGCCGTCGGTCCGCATCGTCGCCTCGTTTCACCCGCTCGCCGTCATGTTGAAGAACATCGCCGGCGGGGTTCCCGGCGTCGAGGTCGCCTGCCTGACCGGCCCCATGACCGGCTGTCTCCACGACTACCAGCTCACGACCGAGGCGATGAAGACGCTCTCCGGGGCCGACATCCTCGTCGTCAACGGGCTCGGCATGGAGACCTTCCTCGACAAGGTCGCGGCCCAGCGACCGGACCTCGAGGTCCTCAACGTCTCCGAGAGCCTGCCCATCCTGGCGCAGGCCCCCCGCGAAAACGGGCACGAGCATCACGACGCGGACGATCATCACGGTGGACACGATGCGGACGATCATCACGGCGAAAACGAACATGGCGGGGATCACGATCATGGTGCCGACCCCGGCGCGCCGAATCCGCACGTCTGGGTCAGCCTGACCGGCTCGATCCAGCAGGTGCGGGCGATGGCGGAAGGCCTGGCCCGGCTCGATCCGGTTCGCGCCACCTCCTACCGCGCCAACGGCGCCGCCTACATCACGAAGCTCGAGGCGCTGCGCGCGGAGATGCACGCCGCCGTCGACGCCCTGCCGGGGAGAAAAATCATCACGTTTCACGAGGCCTTCCCCTGGTTCGCGGAGGAGTTCGGCCTCGAGATCGTCGCGGTGGTCGAGCGCGAGCCGGGGTCGGAGCCCGGGGCGGGAGAACTGGCCGAAATCGTCCGCCTCGTGAAAACTCACGGCGTCCGCGTGATCTTCGCCGAGCCGCAGTACGCGCCACGGGCCGCGGAGACGATTGCCCGGGAGACGGGCGCGAAGGTCTACTCGCTCGATCCGTGCGCGACCGGGCCCGACGATCCCGACGCGTATCTGCGCGCCATGCGCGGAAACCTCGAGACGCTCAAGGAGGCCCTCGCGGCGCCATGACCGACCGTGGAGGCGAGTTGGCCGCCGGATCCCGTTCCGCCTGCGGGCTCTGCTGCACGCGCATCACGGGGTTGGGGGTGAAGCTGGGCGGCGTGGAGATCCTGCGCGGCATCGACCTCCACATGCACTGCGGAGAGTTGACGGTCGTCATCGGTCCCAACGGCGCCGGGAAGACGACGCTCCTGAAGGCGATTCTCGGGGAGATTCCCTCGGAGGGGCGCCTCTCCTTCCTCGACCCCCGGACCGAGCGTGAGCACCGGCCGGCGATCGGGTACGTGCCTCAGAGAGTCGAATGCGACCCGACCGCGCCCTTCGCGGTCCTGGACCTCTTCGCCGCGGCGCTCGCGCGGCGCCCCGCCTTTCTCGGCGTCTCGCGCGGCCTGCGCGCCCGCGCCGAGACGGCCCTGGAGCGGGTCGATGCCGCCCACCTCGCGGACCGCCGCCTCGGCACGCTCTCCGGCGGAGAGCTCCAGCGCGCGCTCCTCGCCCTGGCGCTCGAGCCGATGCCGGCGATCCTCCTCCTGGACGAGCCGCTCGCGCACGTGGACCGGCGCGGCATGGAGC
>CAZWVM010000151.1:4590-8761 GCA_964637705.1 uncultured bacterium | reverse complement strand
TCGTGGTGGAGAGCGCGGCGGAGAGCCTGAAGTCGTCGATGCGCAAGGCCGGCGGGCACGAGCTGCGCCCGTTCGAACTGGACCGGTTGCTCAAGACCTGCCTCGACGGGTACGAGGGGCCTCACGGCCCGCGCGCCCGCGCGCGCCGCGATTCCGTCGGCCGCAGCGCCCACGTTCTCGCGAAGCGCATCGACGTGACCGTGCCCGAGTCGACGAAGATCCTCTTCTGCGACGTCGGCCGGAACAAGGATCATCCGTTGGTGCAGACCGAGCAGCTGATGCCGGTCATTCCCGTGGTCCGGTGCAAGGACTTCGAGGAGGCCTACACGTGGGCACTGGAGGCGGAGCACGGGTATTCGCACACCGCGATGATCCACTCCACCAACCTCGACCGCGTCACGCGCTTCGGCCGCGCCGCGAACTGCTCGATCTTCGTCGTCAACGGCTCCTGCTTCAACGGGCTGGGGCTCGAGGGCGAGGGGCCGACCGCCTGGTCGATCACGACGCCCACCGGCGAGGGTTGCACGACACCCCGGAACTTCGCGCGCAAGCGCCGGCTCGCCATCGTCGGAGCGCTGAAGATCTACTGAGGTCCGCTTCGCGCAGGACGACGCGAGAGTCGGCCTGCCGCCGTGTCGGCGCCCTTCGATTCGGTCTTGCTGCCCCCGTTCACCGCTCCCAGATCCCTCCGTCGACGAGCGCACGATCCAGGCGCGTGGCCGTTTCCGCCATGCCCGCCTCGACCTTGACCGCGCGTGCGGCCCAACGTTCGCATATGTCGCATTCCGCGCACTGACCCGGGCGGCATCCGCCGCGCCGGAAGAGCGACTCGAGGTAGCCATCGAGGGCGCGGTTCTCGATGCGGACCGCCGTTTCCATCCGCGTCGCGGGGCCGGCGACGCGGGAGAGGCCGAGCGCGTGCCTCCACCCCCCGGTGATCAACGTCGCCAGGGCCGACCACGCGCCGATCCGGACCGGGCCGCGCCGGAGAAGATCCATGAAATCCCCCTCGTGCCGCCGCGCCTCATACGCGCGCACGCGCGCCAGGATCTGCGCGGTCGTGCATCCCCGCCCCGCGATCTTGAAGAAACGATAGCCCAGGGCCTCGTAGAGACCGAGATCCTCGGGACGGATCCAGTCCTGTGCGAGGAGGCGCGCGGGTTGCGAGAGGAAGCGGGCCTGGCACTGGAGGTAGCAGGCATCGAGGGAGGGAACGGAGCGGCGGGAGGCGGCGCCGAGGTCGACCGCGTGGCAGGGCGCCCAGGCGCACCCGATTTCACAGCGGTTATTGACGAGTAGTTCGAGATCGCCCCGGCCCGCGCTCGCCTCCGCGATCCTCTTCAGGCGATCAGGATCGCGGTTGACGAGCATCGAATCCAGGACGATCCGCGAGGCGCCCTCGTCGAACCAGGCGCGCGCCTTCTTCTCGTCGTCGACGCGCGCGAAGACGCTGACACGCACAGCCAGGGGCGTATGCGCGCGGACGATCCTCAGCGCGTAGGGGGAGACGACGGTCACGGACGTGACGCCGGTGGCGACGAGTCGGTCGAGAAGACGCCGCAGCCGCGCGTAGCCCGAGGACGTCGTTATATCGCCCGTGCCCGCATCCGCCGCGTTCAGGAGGTAGTTGAAGCCGATCCCCGCCGCGCGAGCCTCGGCGACATGGCGGGACAGGAGTTTCCACCCGACCTTCTGCACGAGGTAGCTCGGGCGGCCGCCGCCGAACCCGTCGCCCTCGACCTTGCCATACAGCTCCTCGACGCCCAGGTCCGCGACGCCCGCGACGAGAGCGGGATCGTAGTTGGCGGGGACCGAGAATCGCACGGGATCGACCACGGGAACCTACCGCAGCTCGGAGAAGGCGAAATCCATCCCGAAGCCCGGGCCGACGGCCACGAAGCCTTGCCGTTCGCCCGGCCTCGGTCCGCTCTTCAGGTAATCGTCGAGGATGAAGAAGATCGTGGTCGAGGAGAGGTTCCCGAAGCGGCGCAACACGCCGCGGCTCCACGAGAGACCCCGTCGCCCCAGGCCGAGGGATTCCTCGACGGCATCGAGGATCTTGGGGCCGCCGGGATGAACGAGCCAGACGTCGGGAGGAACGCGACCCGAAGCGTCTCCCACGAGACCGCGCAGGACCGGGACCAGGCCGTCCCGGATGAACCGGGGAATGGCCGGCGAGAGTCGTATATGGAAGCCGGTGGACTTGAGGTCGTAGCCCATGAAGTCGAGCGTGCCGGGAAAGAAACGGGTGCCGGACTCCCGGATCGTGAGCCCCGCGCCCTCCGTTCCCGTGAAGATCGCCGCCGCCGCGCCGTCGCCGAAGATGGCGCAGGAGACGATGTGGTCCCCGGAGAAGTCGACCGGCTGGAAGGTCAGGGTCGGCAACTCGACCGAGAGGACGAGAACGCGGTCCTCGGGTCGGCCGCGGAGATGGTCCTGGACAAGTCTGAAGGCGGCCACGCCCGCGGCGCACCCGAGTTCGTTCACCGGCAGCCGCTTCGTGTCGGGGCGGAACTCGAAGCGGTTCATGAGGAAGGCGTCGAGCGCGGGGATCATGAAGCCCGTGCAGGAGAGCGTGATGACGAGATCGATCCCGGCGGCGGCGATCCCGGCCGCCACGAGGGCCTTCTCCACGACGCGCGATCCCAGGTCGATCGCCGCCTGGATGTAGCGCCCGTTCTTCACCTCGAGCGGCCGGTCGACGGCCAACTCGGAGATCGGGACGGCGGAGAAGCGCCTCTCGACGCCGGCGTTGCGAAAGACCTTCAGGGCCTTCTCGAGGGGCAGGTCGGGAGCGGGGGGGGCCGAACCGTACCAGGACTCGATGAAGTTCTCCGCTTCGCCCTGGGTGAAGGGGTTGTCGGCCGGAAGGACGGAAAGTCCCAGGAGCCGGGCCGATCCTCCGGCCGGCCCGCTCGCGGGCGCGGTGTCAGCCACGAGCGGGATCGGCCAGAACCGTGAAGGAGACGCGGACGGCGTCGGAGACGCGGATGAAGAGGATGCCCGGGGGCTCCATGCCGAAGTCGCTGATCTTCATGTCCGCCGTTCCCTTGACGGTCAGGCGCTGACCGACCAGGGTGCAGTTCACGGGCATGGCGACGGCCTTCGTGACCCCGTGCGCCGTGAGGTCTCCCGAGGCCGTGGCCGTGAAGCTGTCCGTTCCCGTCCAGCGCACGGCCTGCATCCGCTTGAGGTGAAACGTGATGTCGGGGAACCTGTCCGACAGAAAGAGATCATACATCTTGTTGTCGCGGGCCGTGATGCCGGTCTTCAGGGTGCGCACCGCGATGCGGAAGTCGCCATACGCCGTGCCTTCGACGTTCGAACGATCCGCTCCAAACGCGCCCTTGACGGCCGGACTCGTTCCGCTGAAATCGTGGCCCGTGGAATGGGCGTAGAAGGTCACGCTGCTGCCCGGGGCCACCGGCTCGTATTTCACGACGGCCGCGTAGGAGGCGAGCGCGGCAGCGGCGAGAAGAGCGGCGGCCTGAACCCATCGTCGATAAGACCTCATGATGCGATACCTCCTTCGCGCGAGCCGGTCCAATCCCCCGGCCTGTCCCGGCCGTCGGAATATCATAGGGACCAATTCGGTCCATTATATCACGCGGCCCGGGAACCGTGGACGAATAAAACGAGGGGATTCCCGCCGCGGTGGATAACTGTTCACCGGTGGCGATCGCGGGAGGAACGGATTCGAGGACTAGAACGTGCTTGTCGTCTCGAACATGCGGTTTTTCCACCCCCCGAGAAAGCTTGCGATTCCATTGCGGATGAGCGGCCAGGCGTGGCGCCTGTAGCGTCGAGCCACGCGGGAATTGAGGAAATACCGCGGATCGAGATAGAGCTTGAGGGATTCGAAGGCGTGGATCCGCGCGAGGGAGATCGTGCCGAGGTGGCGAGTCCTGACGTTGGCGATGAAGCCGTTGTAACGCGAGTAGTCATGGGGGTTGGTGACGAGGTTCTGCTCGAGGAGCCGGGCGCGCAACTCGGTCCCCGGATAGGGCTGCAGGCACATGACGATGGCGTGATCGAGTTCCAGGTGTCGCGCGTAACGGAAGACCTCGCGGACGTCCTCGGCCGTGTCGTCCGGGTTTCCGACGATGAGCCCGCCGACCGCGATGATGCCGTTTTCGCGGAGCCGCGAGACGGCCGAGTCGGTCTCGCGGTT
>CAZWVM010000151.1:0-4580 GCA_964637705.1 uncultured bacterium | reverse complement strand
GCTTCCGCTCTCGATTCCCATGAAGACGAGCTTGATGCCCGCCGCGGCCATGAGGGACGCCGCCTCGCCGTCGCGGGCGATCGCGGCGACCGAGGCCTGAACGATCAGCTCCATCGAGCCCGCTCCGGCCGCGGCGAGGGCGCGACAGAGCTCCTTGAAGCGGGGGAGGTCGAGTACGATGTTGTCGTCGACGAAGAAGACACCCTCGACGCCCTCCTCCTTCAGGCCCGCGACCTCCGCGACCACGTCCTCGATCGGGCGGGCGCGGAAGGTCCGGCCGTACATGTTGCGGATCGAGCAGAAGGTGCAGGGCATCGTGCAACCGCGGCTCGTCTCGACGCAGTCGAAGGACCGCCCGAAGTAGGTGAAACCGTTTGACCGCCGGGCCGAGCGGCGCGGGAGGGGAAGACCCGCCAGGTCGAGAGGCGGACGCAAAGCGTTATGCACGACCGCACCGTCACCTCGTCTCCAGCTCAGGCCTCCGATGGCGGCCGCGTCTCCCTGTCCGCGGTCCGTGAGAGCGACCAGCTCGCGGAAGGCCTCCTCTCCTTCGCCTCGCACCACGTAGTCGAAGAGCTGCTCCGGCTCGTCCATGATCTCCCGGTGCATCACCGTCGCGTGATAGCCGCCGAGTACGGTCCGGACGCCGGGAAGGGATTCCCGGACGATCCGTGCGATGCGGCGCGCGCTGTCGTATTGGAAGCTCATCGCGCTCAACCCGACCAGGCGCGGCCGAGCCGCGTCGAGGATCGCGCGGACGCGTTTTTCGACGCCGCGCGGCGTCGCAACCAGGTCGTGGATCTCGACGTCGTGGTCCGGGACCTGGGCGGCGAGGGAGGTGAGGCCGAGGTGGGGAAGGCGCATGACGTTGTCGAAGCTCGAGGCGCTGTCCGGCATGGCGAAAAGGAGGATCTTCACGGGCGGGGCCCGCCGTCGGCGAAGAAGCGCCTCAGGAACAGCGCCGTGGCGGGCAGCATGAAGGGGCGGACGACCAGCGTGTCGAGCAGGACGCCTGCGGTCACGCCGACGCCGACCTGCTGGAGGAATGAGATCGGGGCGATCGAGAGGGAGGAGAAGGTGCCGGCCAGCACGAGACCGCAGGAGGAGACGACGGGGCCGGTCGCGACGACGGCGCGCGCGAGCGCCTCGCGGAAGGGCAGGGTTCGCTCCTCCTCGCGCGACCGGCCCAGCAGGAAGAGGCCGTAGTCCGCGCCGATCGAGGCGAGCAGGACGAATATGAAGAACGGCGCCTTCCAGTCGATGCCGGGCCAGTATCCCGCCGCGACGCCCGCGTCGAGCAGGCCGAGGGCGGCGTAGTAGGAGGCGAGAAGGTAGAGGGTGACGGCGGCCGAGAGGGGCGCGTCGCGGAGCATCAGCACGAGGAGCAGGAAGACGCCCGCGAGAACCAGCCCACCGATGCGGTGGAGATCCTCCGCGACGAGATGTCCCAATTCCTCCGTGATGGTCGTGGCGCCGCCCATCCATGCCGCGGCGTCGCCAAGGCCCAGGGATTCGAGCCAGACGGGGAGACGGGTCCGCAATCCGCCCAGGGTCTCGACAGCCTCGGTCGAGTTCGGATCGTGAGCCCCCTCGATCTCGATGAGCGTGGCCGTGCCGTCCTTCGAAACGTAGTGATCGAAGACCGTGTCGAGTTCTCTCGACGCGGCCAGGTCGTCGGCGGCCAGCGCAAGGCGGTCGAGCGCGGGGGCGGCGGCGGGCGATGAGAGGATGATGCGCAGGCGGTCTTCACCGAGCGCAAGGCCGCGCGCGATGCTCCGAGTTCCGTCGGCCGCCTCACCGAGCCCCCGGTGGAGCGTCTCGAGGTCGCGCCGGAACGACTCGAGCCGTTGCACGGCTTCGCCGTAGCGGGCGCCCGCGAAGGCGCGCGCCAGGAACCCTCTTCTTTCGCTCTCGAGAGATCTCTGCTCATCGACGATCCCCCGCATACCGTCCCTGATGCGGACCCGGGCGGATTCGAGACCCTGGGCGATCCGCGCGGCCCCGGCGCGACCCTCGCCCAGTCCCCACTCGATGGCGCGGATCTGGCCGCGTACCGTTCCGCTCTCGAAGAGACCGGCCTCGCCCGTGGGGCGCGCGGCGCTGTGGACGCGCGCCACGCCGGGGGCCGCGGCGAGGCGCTCCGAGAGGGCATGGACGGCCGCGAGGCCGTCCGGCCCCCGCCATCCCGGCGGCAGCGCGCGGGAGTCGGCGCGGATCACGAGAGAGACGGGGGAGACCGCTGAAAGGGGAAAGCCGCGCTTCAAGGCCCTGTATCCCGACTCGGAGGGGCTCTCACGGGGGATGTCGATCTCGTTTTCGAAAGTGGTCTGCACCCTCATGCCCCGGTTGACGAGCGGCAGGAGAAGCAGGCTGGCGGCCGCGAGCGAGACGAGCGGGAAACGAAGCACGCCGCGCGCGAGCGGAGGCCAGAAACGGCTGGGCCGGAGAGAGGCGGGGGCGAGCGGCCAGAAGAGCCGGCGGTCCGCGAGGCGCATGAGCACCGGGGCGAGCGTCAACGACGCGGCCAGCGAGCTGAGGACTCCGAGAGCGAGGGCGGGCCCGGAGAAGCGGAAGAGCCCGAATCGCGCGAAGCCCATCAGGACGCATGCGGCGGCGACGGCGACGGCGCTGCCCATGATGACGGGGCGTGTCGACCGCGCGGCGATGCCGACCGGGTCGGCGGATCCGGACGAGAATTCCTCCCGTGCCCGGGACAGCAGCAGCAGGGCGTAATCGGTTCCCACTCCGTAGATGATCGCCACGAGGAAGGACCGGGAATGGTATGCAACGGGCAGTCCGGCTCCGGCGGCCAGGGAGATCAGGCCGAAGGAGACGCCGAGCGCGGCCGCGAGCGAGAGGAGGGAGACGGCGGCGGCGACAGGCGAACGATAGACGAGGAGGAGGATCACGGCGACGAGCAGGATCGAGAGCCGCGCCGAATCGCGGCCTCCCTCCTCGAGGGATCGGTCATAGTCCCGGCCGAGGGTCGCGTCGCCGGAGAGCGCGATGGAAACGCCGGCGGAGACGTGCCGGGTTGCGATGGCTTCGACCTCGGAAACGGCCGCCGCGGCCGCCTCGGAGCCGAACCCGGCGTCGAGGCGGACGGCGATCAGCGCCGAGCGCCCTCGGTCGGCCGTGAGGCGGCGGCGGGCGGCGGGATTATCCAGGGGGGAGACGACGGCGGTGACGCACGGCGAAGAGACGGAGCGAAGGGCGGTCACGATCGGCTCGAGGACGAGGTCCTCGATCGGGGTTTCCGCCCGAAACACGAGAACGATCTGTGACGCCGGTGTGGCGCCGGGAAAGAAGGACTCGATCGCGCGCGCCGCCGTCCGGCTCGGTGACCCCGGGGGGAAGAATTCGCGGGGGTCGGTGATCGCGCGGTCGTGGAAGGCGGGAAGCTGAAGAAAGCCCAGTCCGGCCGCGAGGGCCCAGAGGAGGACCACGGCCATCGGCAACGTACGACGGCGGGCGGCGAGAGCCGGATCTGTGACTGGTTCGATCATGGCAAGCGATCCATCATACCAGAATCGTGCGACGAGGACTTCCCACTGTTCATGCCGCGCATCCGTTCGAGCCTGATCTCGTAACTCCAGCCGTGCGAACCTTGCAAAGTCGCGCCTGCCTGCTATGATCCCGGTCAATGGCAGCACCCACTCAAACGCTACCTGATGCCTTGCGCGCCGCGGGGGTGGTCGGCGCAGGCGGCGCGGGATTTCCCAGCCACGTCAAGGCCCAGAGCCAGGTCGAGATCGTCATCGCCAACGGCGCGGAATGCGAGCCGCTCCTGCGGGTCGACCAGCAGGTCATGGCGCGCTTTCCCGAGAGGGTCGTCTCCGGACTCGCGCGCCTGCGCGAGGCGACCGGGGCGAAACGCGCGGTCATCGGTCTCAAGGCCAAGTACAAGGACGCGATCCACGCGCTCGAGCCCCACGCGAAGAGGGCCGGGGTGGAGATCGCGAAGCTCGGCGCCTTCTACCCGGCCGGGGACGAGGTGACGCTCGTCTTCGAGGTCACGGGTCGCGTGATCCCGGAAGCCTCCCTCCCGCTCGCCGTCGGCTGTCTCGTCCAGAACGTCCATACACTCGCCTGGATCGATGCGGCGGCGGCGGGGAATCCCGTGACGGACCGTTTCGTCACGGTGAACGGCGCGGTCAGGCGCCCGGCGACCCTGAACGTCCCGATCGGCACGCCGGTCATGGACCTCGTGGAGGCCTGCGGCGGGCCGAGTGTCTCCGGCGCCGTCAGGGTCATCGACGGCGGTCCCATGATGGGGAAGTTCGTGGACGAGTCGGCGGTCGTGACGAAGCGCACCTCCGGGATCCTCGTCTTCCCGGCGGATCACCCGTACGTGCAGAAGCGCGGCGAATCGATGAAGATCTCCTGGAAGAAGGCGGCCTCGGCCTGCACGGTCTGCGAGGACTGCACGAAGTACTGCCCGCGATTCGTTCTCGGCCACCGCGTCCTGCCTCACCGCGCCATGCGGCAGAGTGCCCTCGCGCCGGATCCGCCCCCGATGGAGGGCTACGCCCTGACCGGGGCGATCTGCTGCGAGTGCGGCGTCTGCACGCTCTGGTCGT
>CAZWVM010000150.1:0-8793 GCA_964637705.1 uncultured bacterium | reverse complement strand
CTCGCCAACAACGCGAAGTTCAAGAACTGGGAGTGCGACGAGGCGAAGATGAAGCTGACGAAGAACGGCGAGGCCTTGTACATGCACTGCCTCCCGGCCGACATCACCGACGTCAGCTGCAAGGAAGGCGAGGTCTCGGCCGCGGTCTTCGAGAAGTACCGCATCCCGACGTACATCGAGGCGAGCTTCAAGCCGTTCGTGATCGCCGCGATGATCCTGACCTCCCGCTTCCGCGATCCGATCGCGGTCCTGGACCGGCTCAACCGGCAGTCGAAGCGGCGTCGCTTCTAGGCTTTCGACGACACGACGACCGCCCGGTTTCCGAAAGGAGGCCGGGCGGTTTCTTTTCGGGCGGCACGCACGGATACCCGAAAAAGCCCATTGACCCCGCTGACAAAAGCGGTCACGCTTTTCGCATGAAGACACCCCTGTCCGTTCTCTGGGCCGCCGGTCTCGTCCTCCTCCTCGCCGCCCCGGCGATTCTCGCCGAGGAGCCCCTCTCCCTGACGGTCGAGGAGTCCGCCGTCAGCGGAAACGCACCGGCCGTCGGCGCCTCCTACGGGGAACCGGGCGGAGATTCCCTCATGACGATCGTCGATTTCTACCGCCGAACCGCGGGCACCTCGGATTTCGGCGCCTGGGAGCTGCACGGTGACGTGACGCGGCGCGACGACGGCGGGCTCTTCGGCGAGACTCTGCGTTGCCGGCTGGGCGTCGAGACCTTCATGGGTTCGGCCTACATCATTCTCGACACCGCCGCCGACGGCACGCGCACCTCGGCCTTCGACCTTCTCGGCGAATCCGTGCCGCTCTCGGCCTTCCTTCCCGGCAACCTCGAGGCGCTTCGCCGTCTCTTCGCGCCTCTGCCCATGGGGATCGGCCGCGCCGTTCTCGTCGGCTCACGCGCCGCCGACAACCAGTCCCGCGTGCACTACTACTACGCCCACTGGTCCGCCCAGGGCGGAATCCTCGCCAACGACACCTCCTCCCTGCCCGGCATCATCCTCGGCGCCGCCATCGCCAAGCTTCCTTTCCCCTACGGGGACGACAAGGACGTGCGCCATTACAAGCTCTCCGACGTCGACGTGAGGTTGCGCTACTATCCCCTCTTCTACTCGCGTGACGCCGCGACGAGCTTCTTCGGCGGCAATGCGAAGCAGGACGAAATGGTGATGACGGTCTCCGGCGTCGTCGAGGTCCCGCGGCGATTCCTCATGATCAACACGCCGCATCGATACACGTTCGAGTTGAAGAACGTGCCCCTTCGCCTCTTCGTCCAGCGGCGCCTCACCGCAGCCCCGGCGGCCGCGCCCGCCGCGCGCTGATCCCGGCCGGGCCCGGACGGCCGAATCGCCCAGAGCCGGCTTCCGCGGCGGCATGACGTTCCCGTCGCCGTCCCGGCGCGTCGTCGTCGTGGGCGCGGGAGCCTCGGGGCTCATGGCCGCCTTCTTCGCGGCGCGACCGGGCGTTCACGTCGTCCTCGTGGAGAGCACGAGCGACGGCGGCCGCAAGATCCTCGTGTCGGGAGGCGGCCGCTGCAACCTCCTGCCGCTCCTGATGGAATCCTCGCGATATGCCACCCACTCCTCTCCGAACTCTCTCCGGAAGATCCTGAAGGCCTGGCCCCTCGACCGCCAGCGGGACTTCTTCGAGGGCCAGGTCGGACTCGCCCTCACCGAGGAGCGATTCAAGGGACGCCTGGAGGGCAAACTCTTTCCCTCCTCGAACCGCGCCGCCGACGTTCGCGACGGTCTCATCGCGTGCGCCCGTGTCCGCGGCGTCGAGTTCCGGTTCGACGAAGTCGTGACGGACGTCCGCCCCGCCGGGGGACGATGGGCGGTCGATGCCGGATCCACCCGGGCCCTCGAGGCCGACTCCGTCGTCATCGCGACCGGCGGTCTCTCTCTTCCCGGCACGGGCAGCGAGGGCTTCGGCTTCGACCTGGCACGCCGGCTCGGTCTCAAGGTCCATCCTCCCGAGCCGGCGCTCACCCCGCTCCTGGCGCGCCCCTCCCCCTTCTCGTCTCTCGCCGGAATCTCCCTGGAGGTCTCGATCCAGGCCTCGGGCAACGGGCTCTCGGCATCGTCCGAAGGCGGTTTTCTCTTCACCCACGACGGCTACAGCGGTCCTGCGGTCCTCGACATCTCCCACGTGCCGGCGCACTCGATCGCGCCCGGCCGCGTTCCGGCCTCCGTCACCGTTCGCTGGGCGCCCCTGGGCGAGAAGGAGTGGACGGAGCAACTGGCGGCGAGCGGAAGCCGGACGGTCGTGCAGGCCGTGCGCGAGCATCTGCCCGAGCGACTGGCGGTGGCGCTGATCGAGCGCGCGAACGTCTCCCCCATCATCTCTCTCGCCCAGTTCAGGCGCGAGGACCGGATCCGGCTCGTCGAGCACCTCGTCCGGTTCCCGCTTCCCTGGACCGGCACGGCCGGCTTCGAGAAGGCCGAGGTGACCTCGGGCGGGGTGGACCTGGGCGAGATCGACTCCCGGACGCTGGAATGCCGGAGTCACCCCGGCCTTCACCTCGCCGGGGAACTGCTCGACGTCACCGGCCCGGTGGGCGGATACAACTTTTTCTGGGCCTGGCTGACCGGCCGGGCGGCCGGGACAGGCGCGGCAACCGCGGCCGCGCGCGACCGGTAGCGGATGACCCGTCGCGCGCCGCGAAGAGTCGCCGTCGTCGTGGATTCGCGGACGCGAATCCGTTAGGGTTGATGCCATGAAACCCCGTCTACCGGTTCCGCCGGCGTCGACCGGAACGCCCCTGCCTCCCCTCGCCCGCCGCGTCTTCTGCAACCGCAGCGTGGACATGAGATCCATCCGGGCCGTGGGCTACGACATGGACTACACGCTGGTGCACTACGACGTGGAAGCCTTCGAGCGGCACGCCTACGAGCACGTGAAGGCGAGGCTCTCACAGTACGGCTGGCCGGTCGGTCCCCTGGTCTTCGACCCCCTCTCCGTCATCCGCGGGCTCGTCATCGACCGCGAGCTCGGAAACCTCCTGAAGGCCAATCGCTTCGGATTCGTGAAGTCGGCCGTCCACGGCTCGCGGCGTCTCCTCCTCGACGAGGTCATGCGCACCTACGCGCGGACGGTCGTGGATCCGGCCACGGACGATCGCTTCATGCTCGTCACGACGCTCTTCGCCCTCTCCGAGGCCTGCCTCTACATGCAGCTCGTCGACCTGCACGACCGCCGCAAACTGCCGGGCGCGCGTTCCTACTCCGACATCCACCAGAAGGTGCGGACGAGCACGGACCTGGCGCACTTCGAAGGCGAGATCAAGCCGAAGATCCTCGCCCATCCGGGGCGCTTCATCATCCCGGACCCGGAGACCCCGCGGACGCTCATGGACCAGAAGGCCGCGGGCAAGACGATCATGCTCATCACGAACTCCGACTGGCAATACACGAGCGTCATCATGAAGCACGCGTTCGACCGGCACCTCCCCGCCGGCGTGAAGTGGCGCGATCTCTTCGACGTCGTCATCGTCTCCGCCGACAAGCCCGCCTTCTTCTCGACGCGGCGCCCCCTCTACGAGGTCGCCGATCCCACGATGTCCCTCCTGAAGCCCTCCATCAAGGGCCTCCGGCCGGGCCGGATCTTCTGGGGCGGGCATGTCAGCCACGTCGAGAAGTATCTCGATCTGTCCGGTGACCAGATCCTCTACGTGGGCGATCACATCATCGGCGACGTGGAAGTCACCAAAAGCGTCCTGAGGTGGAGGACGGGGCTCGTTCTCAGGGAACTCGAGGACGAGATCCGCGACGCGGAGATCCTGGCGACCTTGAACCGGGACCTGGAGGTCCTGATGGCCCGGAAGGAACGGGCGGAGTTCGAGCGCAACCGGTTCGAGCTCGACGCCCTGCGGCGCGCGAAGGGCGGCCGCGCGGCTCACGCGGAGGACTCCCTGCGCCGCCACGCGCTCGACGCCGACATCGCGGCCCTCGACCGTCACATCAAGCCTCTCGCCCAGCGCTTCAACCGTCTCGGAAACCCCCGCTGGGGACTGCTCATGCGCGCCGGCAGCGAGAAGAGCCTCCTGGCGCGCACGGTCGAGAACTCCGCGGATCTCTACATGTCCCGCGTCTCCAACCTCGCGGCCGCGACGCCCTTCTGCCTTTTCCGCTCCTGGCCCGGGTCCCTGCCGCACGAGATCGAATGAACGACGCCCTCTCCGGCCGGGGCGCCCGGCCGTGAAGCGCTCCGCGGAGGAGGCGCAGGCGCTCCTCGACCGCTTGCGCCGCGAGAAGAACAGCGACAGTTTCTACATCCGCCTCTGGGAGGAACTGCGCCGGGCGCTGGGTGTCGACCGGCTCGGGATCTTCGTGCACGCCGCGGAGACGAACGAGCTGCAGGGCATCGTCGGGACGAGCGAGAACGGGGGCGTGGAGAACCTCGCGGGGCGCGTGAACCTTCCGATCATCCCGCGCGGCAACACGCTGACCGTCGCACACCGGGAATGCCGCCCCCTCCTCTTCTCCGACGTGAGGAACGATCCTCGCATCGTCGACCGCAACGAGCGGGCCTACCTCAGCTCCTACGGGGTGCGCGCCTTCGCCGCGGTTCCGCTCGTGGCGGGACGGCGCGCCGTCGGCGTCGTCTCGATGGACAACCTCTTCACGCAGCGACCCCTGGGCCGCGCGACCGTGGCGCGCGCGGCGCGGCTCTGCCGGGTCCTCGGTCCCCTGGTGCTCGAGCGGCCCCGCGGCGGCGTCACCCACCGCTCCGTCCTCGAGCATACCCTCAAGAATTACGAGGTCGCGGGATTCGGAACGCTCGTCATGGACCACGCGGGGCGGATCGCTCAGCAGAACGACCTGGCGAAGTACTGGCTGGGTGTCGTTCCCGTCCGCGGGATCCATCCCCGTTTCATCGACCTCTTCGCCGACCGGCGCGACCGGGTCCTCCTCAAGGGGCTCGAAGCGGCCGGTAGCGTGGAGAAGATCTCGGAGACCGTGCTCACGGTGAGAACCGCGAAGAACGGCGGCGACCGCTACATCAAGATCGTCTTCGCCTTCAAGACCTTCGAGGGCTACACCGCCGTCGTCTTCCGCGACGTCACGGACCAGGTGACCCTGGAGCGTAAGCTCAAGCTCCAGGAGAAGAAGTTGAGGGCCGTGAACGCGACGCTCGAGGAGCGCAACATGGTCCTGAAACGGCTCGTTGACGAGCGCACCGCCGATCTCAAGACGTCGCTCCTCAACTCCATCATCGCCCTCTCCAACGCGCTGGAGGCGAAGGACGCCTACACGCGCGGGCATTCCGCGCGCGTCTATCGCTGCGCGCGCTGGATGGCGGACGAACTCGGGCTGGGGCGCGAGGAGCGCCGGATCCTCAGGATGGGCGGAGACCTCCACGACATCGGGAAGATCGGGATCCCCGAGGCGCTTTTGAGGAAGCCGGGGCGCCTCACGAACCAGGAGTATAGCGAGATCCGCAAGCACCCCCTGATCGGCGAATCGATCCTCCGTCCTCTCGGTCTCGACGCGAGGATCCTCGATATCGTCCGCCATCACCATGAGCGCTGGGACGGCAGCGGCTACCCGGACGGGCTCAAGGGCGCGAGCATCCCGCTCTTGACGCGCATCGTCACGCTCGCCGACATCTTCGACGCCCTCAGGAGCTCCCGTTGCTACCGGGGCGCGCTGGGGCTGGACGAGATGGTCCGGCTGATCAAGGCCGATTCGGGGAGGCGACTCGATCCCCGCCTGGTGCGGCTCCTCTTGAACCGTTTGAGGAAAAGCGGGAGACTGGGGCGTCGAAGCGGCGGAGGGCGGTCGGCGCGGCCGCGGAAGGGGTCCTCATGAAGAAGGTTCTCGTCGGCTGTCTCGTTCTCGCGGTCCTGGGATTCTTCCTGGTCGTCGTCGTTCTCGCGGGCGTAGTCGCCTGGCAGGTCCTCGTGCCGGTCACGCCGAACCTTCCGCCCGGCACCCCGGACCCCGCGCCCGGCCCCGGCGACGCGGCCGCTCCCGCCATCGAGAACCGCGGGATCGTTTACGAACGCGACAACGCGATCTGGTGGAAGCAGAATGCGCGCGCCGACGAGGTCCGCGTGACGCGCGGTTCCTTCCCGGCCCTCTCACCCGACGGCCGCCGGGTTGCCTTCTACCGCGCGGAACGGGCGGGAGGCGACCCGGTGACGCCGGGCGTCTTCATGCTGCGCGACCTCGAGAGCGGCTCGGAGCGGGAACTCATCGCCTCCGACGGATGCGTCACACCGCCGTCATGGTCCCCCGACGGTTCCTGCATCGCCGTCGCCGTGGTGGGAGGAAACAACGCCCCCATGCTCATGATCATCAACCCCCCGACCGGCGAGGCGCAGCAGGCGCTATACCTGCCGCACGCGGAGGGCGTGGACAACATCTACGCCCCGGCCTGGTTCGGAGACGGGACGAAACTCGTCTTCCACGACATGACGACTCTCTTCGAGATCCTCCCCTCGGGTTCGATCGTGAAGCGGACGCCGCTGGTGTCCATCACCGGGGATCCCGAGTGCGTGACGAGCGCCGACCGCTTCCTCCCCTGCCCCGCGGACCCGGACCTCATCGCCTACTCGCGCCTGGACGACGGTTCCCCGCGCCTGCAATCGGAGCTGAATGGCGAGCCCACGACGACGATCTACCTCAAGCGCCTCTCGAGCGGAGAGACGACGCGCCTGACGCCGCCCGAGATGGTCGCGTTCGATTTCGACTGGTCGCCGGACGGCTTGTGGATCGCCTTCTGCGGCTACGGAGAGGAAAACGTCCGCGAGGAGAACCCTTTCCGGGTCCTCCGCATGGACCGCGAGGGGCGGCAGATGACCGAGGTGGCGCGCGGCGGCGGTCCGAACTGGTAGCGGCGGCGCTGACCGAGACCCGGTCTAGAGCGACGCTCCGTTCGTGCGGATCACCTCGCGGTACCACGCATAGGAATCCTTGGGCGTCCTCTCGAGCGTCCGGAAATCGACGTGCACGAGCCCGAAGCGCTGGGAGAAGCCGCTGTTCCATTCGAGGTTGTCCAGCATCGACCAGTGGAAATACCCGCGCACGTCCACGCCGTCATCGACGGCCCGTCGCAGTTCCCGCAAGTACCTCTGCATGAAGTCGATGCGCTGGGGATCGTGCACCTTCCCGTCGAGGTGGACGAAATCGACGTTGGAGATCCCGTTCTCCGTGATGACGACCGGCAGCTTGTAGCGCTCGAAGTAGAAGCGGGGCCCCCAGTAGAGGCACGACGGAAAGATACCCCACTTGAAGGCGGTGAGCGGAGCGAACGGGGTGTACTCGATTCTCTCGGGTTCCCCGCCCCTCGCGGCGGCGACGGTGCGCGCCCCGTAGATGTTGACGCAGAAGAGATCGAGAGGCTGGCGGATCGTCTCCATGTCGCCCGGTTCGATCGGGGGGCCGTCGGCGCCGCGGAGCGCCAGACCGTCCTCGGGATAGTGCCCGAGGTAGACGGGATCCATCCACCAGGAGCTGTTGCCGTCCTGGGTGTCCTTCACGGCGAACATGTCCCGGCGCGCGGCCTCGATGTCCGCCGGGTCGTCCGTCGCGGGCATCGCGACGACGCCCATGGGGGCGTAGCCGACGACGAGGGGGCGAGAGGCGGCGGCGCGCAGGGCCTGGACGCCCAGCCCGTGGGCGCGCAGCACGTTGTGGCCGATCCGGGACCTGTCGGCAAGAGTCGCCTTCTCCCCGGGGGCATCGTTGCCGTCGGTGTAGCCTCCGCCCACGAAGCACTGGGGTTCGTTGAAGGTCATCCAGTGGCGCACGCGATCCGACAGCGTCCTCGCGCAAGCCCCGGCATACTCGGCGAACCATTCCGCGCTCTCGCGCTTGCGCCAGCCGCCACGCTCGTACAGCGCCTGCGGACCATCCCAGTGATACAGCGTGATCCAGGGTTCGATGCCGGCGGAGAGAAGTTCGTCGACGAGGCGGGCGTAGAAGTCCAGGCCGGCCGGATTCACGCGGCCCGTGCCCTCGGGAAGGATCCGGGGCCAGGAGAGGGAGAATCGATAGGCCTTGAGACCGAGATCCCTCATCAGCGCGACGTCCTCCCGGTAGCGATGGTAGTGATCGCAGGCGGTGTCGCCGTTCTGTCCACCCCAGATCCGTCCGGGCGTTCGGCTGAAGACGTCCCAGACCGACGGGCCCTTGCCGTCCTCGTTCCAGGCGCCCTCGATCTGGTAGGAGGAGGTGGCGGCGCCCCAGGCGAAATCCCTTCGAAATCCCATTGTTCTCCCGGTCTCCTTCGCCCCCCGGCGACTCCGATACTATCTCCGACAGGACCGGGTTGGTAGAAAACATTTTCCCTAATAGTTCGGATTGTCATCATCATCATCCCTTCATAAGTCTTCACGGTGTCAATTAGGTCCGTCCCGCATGGCCATTCTGTCATCGTCAAGAAGTTTCATAAGTTGATCTCTCGTTTTTTCAGCTATGCAGTCCCTCAAGTCTTGGGTACGCGAATTGAATGAACTGAGCGGAGCGCACCACGCGAAATCAATCGGCCGAAGAGGCACGAAAGGAGATGGGAGGATGGCAAAGGTTCGTCCACTCAATGATCGGGTGCTCGTCCAGCGCGTCGAGCCCGAGGAGAAGAAGAAGGGCGGGATCATCATCCCCGACACGGCGAAGGAAAAGCCGCAGGAGGGCAAGGTGATCGAGGTCGGTCCCGGCAAGTTCAACGAGAAGAACGAGCGGGTTCCGCTGTCGGTGAAGAAGGGCGACAAGGTGCTCTTCGGCAAGTATTCCGGCACCGAAGTGAAGGTTGACGAAGAGGACTACATCATCATGCGCGAGGACGACA
>CAZWVM010000149.1:0-8817 GCA_964637705.1 uncultured bacterium | reverse complement strand
CCCGCCTGCGCGCCTACGCCGCGCTCGACGGCGTGGCCTCGCTCACCGAGACGGAGACTGGCTTCCGGGCGCGCTGGCACCGGACTCCGAAGAACCTCGGCCCCTGGCTCGACGCCCTCCCCGACCCTCTCGTGGCGCGCTCCGAGGCGGATATCCTTGTCATCGAGGGGGTGCCCCCGGGCCGTTCGCGGCTGGAGTTCGTGCGCAAGATGCTGAGGCGGTGACCGGGTCGGCCAACCGCCGCCTCCCGCCCTGAATCCCCGGAATCGGTGTTCATTCACCACCCGCCCGCCGAAGCGTCCGCTCCGGCGGGCTCGAGGCACGGAGAACACCGAGAAGATCAGGGATCGAATCAACGCCATCTGTGATCAACAGATCATGGAAATCGTATTGAGTTCAAAGGAAAGCAGGACCGGGTTCCTGGTCGTGTCAAATCCCCGCCGACTGCGGGAGTCGGCTTTCACCGGGTGGGTGAAAGCGTAAAAACTTCATTTGCCCCGCCTCGAGAAGGGGTAGCAGGACTTTCTCCGTGTCTCCTTGCCTCGGTGGCGATTCAACCCTCGGGGATCAAGGTCCCGCCGGGCGAGGTGGAAAATTCCCGCTGACCGGTGTACAATCGGTTGCGAATGATCTACCGGGGATTCATGATGGCTTTGGCGGCGGCGTGCGTCATGACGTCGGTCGTCCGCGCCGAACCCCGCCCGCCGCTCGAGGAGATCTGCCGGGCGGTGATGAGCGAGGTCGAGCACGGACGCACCCCGGTCATCGTCTTCAACATCGACGGCACGATCCTCGACAACCGCCCCCGCTCCGCCGCGATCCTCCGGCAATTCGTCGCCTCGAGCCCCGAGTCCTGCGCCGTGATTGCCGACTCGATCGCCGCCCTGCCCCCCGATGAGATCGAGTATTACGTCATCGATTCCTTCCGCAAGTGCGGGGTGAACAACGTCTTCATCATCGAGTCGGCGTTGCGCTACTGGGCCGACAACTTCTTCTCGAACCGCTTCGTGGAGATGGACATGCCGGTCGAGGGCGCGGTTCCGTTCATCCGGAACATGCACGAGGCGGGAGCGCTCATCGCGTATGTTTCCGGGCGGAGCCGGGAGACGATGCTCGAGGGCACGATCGCGTCGCTGAAGAACGCGGGCTACCCGATCGCGACCGCCCGCACGATTCTCGTGATGAAGGAAACGGCCTCGGACAGCAACGTCCTCTTCAAGCGCAACACCTACCGGGAGATCTCGCGGCTCGGGCGCGTCGTCGCGGCCTTCGAGAACGAGCCGCGCGAGGTGAACGCGATGAAGAGGACCTGGCCGGGGGCGAGGATCGTCCTGGTGAAGGCGCCGCACTCCCGCGACGCCCAGCCGCTCGCGCCGGGCATCGCCGTGATCAACAACTACGCGCCGGTCATCCCCGGGCCGGGAGCGCTCCCGCGGAGGTAGCCGCTTCCCGCGGATCCGGGCTCAGGAAACCGAGAATCCCGCCTCGCTGCTCGTCTCGGTGATCTCGTTCCCCTGCGTCGCGCGGATGTGCGTCACGTAGGTGTAGCGCCCCGCCGGGAAGTCCCTCTGAAGCGTGATCCGCCGGGTGAGACGGTGCGTCCCGGGCTGGACCGTGAAGTTGTCCTCGAGGATGTTGCCGACGAGCTGGTCGCCCTTGTAGACGGCGATCCTCTGGCGGATGGCGACGTTGGAGCCGTTGTCCGGCGCCATCACGGCCACGGTCGCGTTCAGGTCCACGTCGTCGCCGGCTTCCGCGACCGAGGGGCTCACCGCCACGTCGGTCGTCTTCAACTGGAGACCCTGCACGGCGCGGTAGGAGTTCGAGCGGTTCGTCTCCGGCGCCGTCGCGACCCGCTCGCGCATCGATCGTCCCACGAGGTAGCCCGCGACCCCTCCGACCAGCGCCCCGATCAGGGCGCCCTCGACCGCGTGATCGCTCTGGTGGCCGATCACGGCCCCCAGGCCGGCGCCGAGGAGCGCACCCGAGAGGGTCGTCTCCGTCTCGGAACAGGCGACCAGGGAGATCGCCATGACCAGTACCAGCGCGAGATTGCGGGCGGCCGTGCGGCCGAGGATTGAGGTGACCATGGGTTAAGTTTATTGCCCGGCCTGTGGATATGCAATACTGTAGAAACGAGCCCCGGAGACGCGCTTGCGCGGGCCGGAGACTTCGAGGTGACGATGAGCGGCAATGACACGATGCATGGTTCGCCCCTGGCCGCGCCGTCCTCCCTTGACCAGATGCTCGAGCTCCCCGCCGGTTACATCGTCGGCGGAACCTACAAGACGTCCAAGAAGCTCGGCGTCGGCGCCATGGGCGTCGTCTATCGCGGCGACGACATCAAGCTCAACCGTCCTGTCGCCGTCAAGTTCCTCAACCCCGTCTTCGGCGACTCGACGGAAGTCGTCGACCTCTTCCGCGCCGAGGCCCGTTCCCTGGCCAAGCTCAATCACCCCAACATCGTCCAGATCTACGCCTTCGGCGAGGAGAGGGGATGGCTCTACTTCGCGATGGAGCTGGTGAGCGGGCAGACGCTCGCGGAAAAACTCGACGCGGAGGGCCGGCTGAGGCCCGAGAAGGTGGCCCTGATCCTTCGCCAGATTTGCGAGGGCCTCGAGGCCTCCCACGAGACCGGCATGATCCACCGCGATCTCAAGCCCGCCAACGTCGTCATCATGCAGGGCGACCGCGTCAAGGTCATGGATTTCGGCCTCGCCGGGGTCGCGGCCACCGCCACGGGCCGCGCCATGGGCACGCCCCGCTACATGTCGCCCGAGCAGGCCCTCGGCCTCAAGATCGATCCGCGGGCCGACCTCTACTCCCTCGGCATCATCGCCTACGAACTTCTCATCGGGGACGTGCCCTTCGAGGGTGAAAACTACCGCAAGACCCTGGAGATGCACGTGCACTCGCCCGTCCCTTCGCCGCGCACCCGCCGCTCCGACATCCCCCGCGAGTGGGACTTCTTCGTCCGAGATCTCCTGGCGAAAAGGCCCGAGGAGCGGCCGTCGTCGGCGAGCGAGGTCATTCGGCGGATCGATGCGCTGATGGGCAACCGCGACGTCAACAAGGTGGAGGAGATCCCCAAGGATCCGAAACAGGAGGCCGACCGCTTCTACCAGAAGGCCCGCGCCCACTTCGACATCGGGGAACTCCGCACCGTGAAGGAACTGCTGGAGGAGGTCTTCTTCCGCAACCAGGAGCACGCGAAGGCCTGGAACCTGATGGGAGCGCTGGAACTGAAGCAGAACAACTTCGCGGAGGCCACCAAGGCCTTCGCACGCGCCCTGTCGATCGATCCCGGCTTCTACGAGACGGCTCTCAACCTCGGCATCAGCCTCCAGAAGCAGCACCGCCACAACGAGGCGATCTGGGCCTTCGACCGCGCGACGAAACTGATGTCGAGCCTGCCGGCCCCCTGGATCCATCTCGGCGAGTCCCGCCTCGCCCTGCGCGACCTGCCCGGCGCGAAGAAGGCGTGGGAACGCGCCCTCGACCTCGATCCCTCGAACCGCGAGGTGAAGCGCCGTTACGACGAATTGAAACGGGCGATGGCGCTCTAGCGGGTGAGGAGCGAGGAGCCGGGAGTGATGCGCGGGTGAAGATCGCCGTCGTCGCCCCGTCCGGCCCACCCGACCCTGATCTTCTCGCCGTCGGAAAGGCCGCCGTGGCCGCCCGGTTTCCCTCCGTCGAATTCCTCGATGCGCCCAACCTGGCGCGCCGCGAGGGCTACCTGGCAGGGGAGGACGACGAGCGGATGGACGGCCTCGACTGGGCCTTCCTGCGGTCCGGGGCGGACCTCGTCTGGTGCGCCCGGGGCGGTTACGGCGCGACGAGGATCGCGGTGAACTGTCCCTGGGAGGAATACGCGATCGCGACGCGGAGGATGCCCCTGGTGGGATTCTCGGACGCCACGGCGCTCCTGGCGGCGTACCACGCCCGGGGCGGAACGGCCCTCCACGGGCCGATGCTTGCCTCGGACATCGCGCGGGGCGCTTCGGAGCGGTCGTGGGAGTCGATCGGCCGCCTTCTTCTCTCGCCCCCCGGCGCCCGTTCCGACGCCTTCACCTTCGCGGGCCGCCGCCTCTCCGCCTCGTTCGGATCGGTCCGCGGTCCGATCCTCGCCGGCAACCTATCGGTCCTCGCCGCGCTTTGCGGCACGCCGCTCCTGCCTCGAACCGAGGGGCGCGTCATCTGCCTCGAGGACGTGAACGAGGAGCCCTACCGCGTCGACCGCTGTCTCACCCAGCTCCGCGAGGCGGGTTTCTTCGCCGGCGCCGTCGCCGTCACATTCGGATCCTTCACCGATTGCCTGGCCGAGGAGCCCGCAAAGTCGTTTCCAATCGACGAGGTGCTGGCGCGGTTCGCGAGCGGTCTCGACCTCCCGGCCGTCGCGGGCTTTCCCTTCGGGCACGCCCCGGCGAACTCGGTCCTGCCATGGGACGGGACGATCGACGTCCGCGAGGATGCGAAGGGTTTCTCGGTTCGCGTCGCGCGCTGAAGGCGCGCGTCAATTCTCCCGGCGCGGGGTGCCCGAGACGTTCAGGACGTACGCCGGCGGCCCGCTGTCGCGCTCGCGGTAGACCGATTCCCCCGGGTAAGCGAGGTTCAGCTCTTCCCGCGCCACGGATTCGATCGTCTCGGTGTCGCCCGCCAGGAGAGCGATGTCGTTCCTGAGGGCCTGGTTCGTCTCGCGCATCCGGGTCAACTCCGTCTCCTTCTCGGCGATCATAGCCTTGACCTTCTGGCGCGAGATCATTCCGTGCGGGGAGAGGATGAAGAGGTAGGCGATGAGGCAGGCCGCGGTGGCGGACATGGCGGCGAGCAGGGAACGACGGAAGGCGGGATGAAAGCCCGCGATGATGTCGTAAGGAGTTGGCAGGCCCGGCAACCTGACCCCACGCCCTTTTCTCAGGAAACGGGCGAGAAGAGCGAGAGGAAAGGCGGTTGCCGCCGCGAAGAGGCGTGCCGGCCACAGGGCCATGCGGCGAAGGATGCCGCCATGGCGGTCGGGCCTTTGACGGACCGCCCGGCGGCGTGGGGATGAATATCGGGATCGGACAGCCTGCATCTGTCAGGCTATCGGCTATTCCACCACCCCTATTGACTGAAAAGACGCGTTAAAAATCTATTCAAATCAGCGACTCGCAGGACCTCAGGCCGCGACGATCTCCTCGACCTTCGGCTCCTCCTCGGCCTGCTCCTCGTCCTCTCCCTGACCCTCGCCCCGGATCCGCTTCATGGCCTCCTCGCGGAAGGCGTTCAGGAGTTCCTCGATATGCGCTCGGGTCTTCATGATCGTGCCCTGGGTCTCTTCCGGGACCTTCCCGTCGGACGTGAACCCGCCGATGATCTCCCGGGCTTCCCCGATGCCCTGGTCGATGGCGCCCTTCACGATTCCGAGAAACTCGTCCAGGGTCTCCTCGCTCTCGCCGCCCTTCGCCTCGGCGAAGGCATCGTAATACTTCAGCGCGAACTCGGCGATGCGGCCCGCCGTCTTCTCGGGCGACCAGTAGTCTTCCTGCGATTCGACCTCCTCCGTCCCGCTGAAGGCCTTGTCGATGCGTCCCGTGACCTTTTCCTCCAGGATCGAGAGGACCGTTTCGTAGCCTGGAAGCTTGCCGGAACTGTTGCCGATGTCGAGAATGTCTTCGAGATTCCCCGCGGCGGGGTTGGCCCCGGGCTGGGATGCCGCTTCGCCCTGTTGACCCTTCCTCACGTTCGCGTAAAGAGCGTAGACCTTTTGAGTTTCGATGGACTGGAAAGAAAATCCCTGGCTGGACCCGACCATGTGAAGCCCTCCTTGACTCCGGTTTGACGGAAATCCTTTTCCGCCGAGACGCGCGCATCTGATTGCGTCCGCCTCTCACTTCATCGGCAGAATCGCGTGGGACTTGACGAGAAATGTCGAAATATATGCAGGTTTGCACAGGCGCCTTTATCTCTTCAAAATACAGGATTCGGGCTAGCCGTTCTCCACGGTCAGGGCTTCGCCGTTCTGGCGCGATCCGATTTTCAGGATGAAAGGGGCGGCGGTTTTCGCCCACGTTTCCGGTCCCGGATGCGCTCCGGCCGAGTACCCGAAGGCGCTTCGGAGCATGTCGGTGTCGACGACTCCGGGCGAGAGGGAGACGCAGGCGAAACCCGCGGGAAGGTCCAGGGCCAGCGCGCGCGACAGGCCTTCGATCGCCCATTTCGTGGCGCAATAGAGCCCGAATCCGGCGTCGACGGAGCGACCCCAGCCCGAACTCATGTTGACGATGACGCCTCGGCCGCAGGGGATCATGTAGGGAAGAACGTGCCGGATGACGTTGGCGGTCCCGAGGACGTTGACCCCCATGACCTCCCCGAAAAGCCCTGCCGGGATCTCCCAGAGTGGAAGCTCGGGGTGGATGAGCGCGGCGTTGTTGATGACGAGGTCGGGCACGAGCGAGCGTTTCGCGAGGCCGGAGATCCACGCCTCGACCGCGCGGTCGTCCGCGACGTCGACGACGGCGAAGTCATGCGGCGCGGGGAGGGAGCGGCGCAGATCGCCGATCCGGGCCGTGTCGCGGCCGCATCCGAGCACGGTGTGCCCGAGGCGCGCGCATTCAACGGCGAGGGCGCGGCCGATCCCGCGGGTCGAGCCGGTCACGAGGATCGTGCGGCGGGACTCGTTCACGAGTATCGCACCGTGTCGCCGCGCGCGTGGATTTCGCGCACGAAGATCTCGTAGAGGTCGATGAGCACCTCCGCGTCGAGAGCCGCGTAGAAGTACTGCTCGGCCGGCAGGGGGCGCCGCACCCAGTCGGAATTCCAGTGGACCTTGTCCAGTCCGAAGCCCAGCTCGCGTCGGCAGACGCCCGAGAGGTTGTGACCCCCCGGCGCGCCGCGGCCGCGGAGGTTCCGCGAGGCGAGGAGGGTGTCGAAGACGCGGTCGATCCGCAGGCCGTGGTGCCCGAGGACTCCCCGTTCGAAGGAGGCGTTGTGGATGACCTTCACGACCCGCCCGTTCTCGGAGAACCACCGCACCGGGTCCTTACGGGGGATGGCGAGCATGTCCACGATCGCGGTGCCGGAGCGGGTGGCGAACTGGGCCGTGCACCAGGTGCGGCAGTCGAGCTTCGTCTCGATATCGAATCCGACGACCGGCTCGGACGAAAGAGAGCGGCAGAGCTCCTCGAACTCCTCCTGCCGGTCGATCCAGCGGACCGGGCGCCGCGGGCGCACGCGCGTCCTAGCGAAAGCGCAGCGGCGTCAGCGCGCGGTGCGTCTCCTCGAATTCGGGGGACGAAGCGCCGAGCCGCAATACGACGCGCGCCGTGCCGTCCGCCATCCGCTCCTCGACCGTGATCGCCGGCGTTTGTTCCGCCGTGTCGGACACGTCTCCGGGCTCGATCGCCGCGGCCTCGCCGACCTTGCGGGCGCTCCAGAGCGCCTTGAGGCGGCCGAGATCGCCGAGGATCATTTCGAGGGTCGCGGGATCGAGGGTGAGCGCCTCGCTGCGCGCTTCGGAGCCCTCCGCGGAGGCGCGGTTCGTCGAGAGGATCCGGCCCCGTCCCGACGCATCGATCTCCGCGTGGAACTCGGGAGCGTCGATGACGAGGAGTGAACCCGGGGCGAGGACGAGCGGGCCGACGGCGGGGGCGTCGTCGCGCGCGGGGGGAAGGGGCGTCACGACGACCCCGGGCTCCCAGGAGCCCATGACGAGGACGAGGACGACGACGGCGAGCCCGATGACGATCCCGACGCGGACCTTCAACGCGAACGTCCTATCGGGGGAGCGCCGAAATCCATTTCTCCTCCTCTGGCGGTTCCGCCCGCGGGCATGAACCCGCGGACGGCGGAATCAAGCTCCGACGAGGTAACCGAAGCGCTTCTGGAACTGCTCGGGTCGCATCCCCGCCACGTTCGCCAACCGCTCCAGCATGTCGCGGTTCTCGAAGTCCTCCTTCTCCAGCCGGATCATGAACTTCCGGGCGATGCGGTACTGGAGCGAAGAGACGTTGGCGAGGCGGACCCGGGTCTTGCCCGTCTTCGGGTCGCGGACCTCCGCGAAGGTGATCGGCACGATCTCTTCGTTCTGGATCGAGATGATCGCCTTGGATCCGCCGCCCTTCAAGAAGTCCACGGCGGCGAAACCGAGGTTCCGCGTGTACTCGATGTCGAAGGCGACCGGCGGCGCGCAGCGCAATTCGTAACCGATCTCCTTGTCCACCAGGGTCACCGAGAGGTTCAGCTCCTTCAGGGACTTCTTGACCGCGGTCTTCACGATGTCGCCGAAGTTGACCTCCGCGAGACGGATGTGGCCGTGGGCGTCGCGCTCGACGCCCTCGAGGATCGAGAGGTCCTCCGGCGCGATCTTCTCGGCCAGGCCCTCCGCCAGGACCGCCACGCCGTGCGGCTTGTCCAGGGCCATCCGTTTCACGATCGAGCCCGCGATGATGTCGGCGAGCGTCGCGATCCGCACCGGGCCGTCGAATTCCTCGGGGATCAGGGAGAGCGTGGCGCCGGCCGACTTCGCGACACCGAGCGCCAGGTGTCCCGCGGTGCGCCCCATCATGACGACGAGGAACCACCGGACCGTCGTCTGCGCGTCCTCGTTGAGGTTCTTGACGAGGTCCGTGCCGACCTGGCGGGCGGTCTGGTACCCGAAGGTCGGGACACCCTCCGGCAGCGGCAGGTCGTTGTCGATCGTCTTCGGGACGTGCACGACGCCGATCCCGTAGCCCATCGTGTCCTGCGCGTAGTCGCTGACCTTGGCGGAGGAGAAGGCGGTGTCGTCGCCGCCGATCGTCACGAGGTGCGTGATGTTCATCCCGATGAGCGTCTTGA
>CAZWVM010000148.1:0-8878 GCA_964637705.1 uncultured bacterium | reverse complement strand
CTCATCGAGATGATGGTGGACGCCGACCTGGAGCGCCACAAGACGGGCGCCTGAGACCCGGGTTGCGTTCCTGACGATGCGGCGCCGCTACGGAGTCGTCCTGCTCCTCTTCATGGCCGGCGTGGCTGCGCCCGCCGCGGGTGGGGGACCCGGCACGACCGCCGCCGACTTCCTCGTCATCTACGCCGACGCGCGACCGGCGGCCCTCGGCGGTGCCTATACGGCCCTTGCCGACGACGCCGCCGGCATGGAGCACAATCCGGCCGGTCTCGTCCGCGCCCGGCATTACGAGATCTCCGCCGGGTATACCGCGTGGTTCGAGGACGCCGCGTTTCAGCACATCGCCTACACGCATCCGCTCGACGGGGACATGAGCGCCTGCGGCGTTTCGCTTCTCTACTTCGACGCCGGCGAGTTCGTGCGCACCAATGAGCTCGGGCTCTCGACCGGCCAGCGTCTCACGGCCCGCGACATCGCCGCCTCGTTCGGCTACGGCCGCCGCGCGGGCCGCTATCTCGCCTGGGGCCTCTCGGGGCGCTACATCCACCGCGAACTCGAGGACCGGAGCGCCGGCACCGGCGCGGCCGATCTCGGTGTCCTCTATTGGACGCCCTACGAACCGCTGCTCCTCGGCGCCTCGGTCCAGAATATCGGCGGATCCCTCCGCTTCATCCGCGACGACGAGCCCCTCCCCCTGACGTTCCGCGCCGGTCTCTCCTATCGCACCTGGCTCGACGATCTCCTCATCCTCGCGGACGTGGTCAAGGTCGTGGACGAGGAGGCGCACCTGGCGGTCGGCGCCGAGGCGACGCTGGTCGGCGCCATTGCGCTGAGAGCGGGGTGGCGCAGCGACGACTCTCTGATCAAGGGCTACACCGTCGGGGTGGGATTCACCGTCGGCGGCGTCACGGTGGATTACGCCTTCGTGCCCTACGAGATCCTCGGAGGAACACACCGTTTCACCGGGTCGGTCAAGTTCGGAGGTCCCACGACGCCCGACGTTCGTCGCGTGCCGGACCGCCCCTTCCCCGATGCGCCTGCCGCCCGGGCCGCGCGCCCGCTTCCGCCGATCGTCGAGGAGGAGGACGCGGGATACCGGATCTCGGGAGCCGAAGAAGTGGAGGAAGAGGCCGTCCCGGCGCGCCCCGAACCCCTGAGGCCCTTGCCGCGCTGAGGCTCTTCTCTTACGGGTAGGCCCCGGCGAAGGAGAGGCCGGCGGTTTCGTCCAGCCCCATCATGATGTTCATGTTCTGCACGGCGTTTCCCGCCTGTCCCTTCATCAGGTTGTCGATGTGGGAGACGATCACGGCCTTCTTCGTGCGGGGCTCGACGTTCACCCAGACGTTGACGAAGTTCGATCCCCGGACATCGGTGGTGGAGCAGGCCGAGCCGGGAGGGGAGACCCGCACGAAAGGTTCGTTCTTGTAGAAGGCGCGATAGGCCTCGAGCAGGCTCTCGGCCGTGACGCCGTCGGCGAGGTCGGCGTAGAGCGTCGCGAGGATCCCGCGCGTCATCGGGACGACATGGGGCGTGAAGGTGATGACGACGTTCTTCCCGGCGAAGCGGGTGAGCTCGCGCTCGATCTCGTAGACGTGCTGGTGACCGGAGATCCGGTAGGCGTTGGTGGCGTCGTAGCGGGCGGGATAGTGGAACGGGGGCGAGGGCTTCTTGCCCGCGCCGGAGACGCCGGTCTTGCAGTCGCAGATGAGAGAGGAGGAATCGACGAGGCCGCCCTGCACCGCCGGGGCGAGACCCAGCATGCAGGCCATCGCGAAGCAACCGGGGTTTCCCACGATCTTCGCCTTCGCGATCCGCTCCCGGTGGAACTCGGGCACCCCGTAGACGCTCTCCGCGAGCAGGGCCGGGTTCGCGTGCGCGGTCGGCTTCCCGATCCGCGCGGCGTAGCCCGCGTAGACCTCCGCGTCGTTGAAACGGAAGTCGCCGGAGTAATCGACGACCTTCACGCCGCGTTTCAGCCATTCCGAGGCGGCCTTCTGGCCGACGCCGTCCGGCGTCGAGAAGAAGACGACGTCGATGCCGTCGTAGGACTTCGGGTCTTCGACGCTCTCGACGACGAGGTCGGCGTGGCCCGAAAGATGGGGGTAGAAGGAGGAGAGGGGCTTGCCGATGCCCTCGATGTCGAGAAGCCGGGCGATGCGCGCCTGCGGGTGACGCAGGAGAATCTCCGTGGCGCCCACGCCTCCGTAGCCCAGCGCGCCGACGATGGCGACTCGTGCCTCTCGATTCATGGAACTCCTCCTATGAGAGCGAATGTCTTCGGCTATGATAGGGGAGGGACGTCGGATGAAACAGGATCTTTTCGCCTTTGACGCGCCGGCCGTGCCGGGCGTCTACATCTTCCGCGACGGGAGAAAGCGGCCGGTCTACATCGGCAAGGCCAAGTGCCTGCGCGACCGCCTCGCCTCGTACCGGCAGAGGGCCCTTCCGGCCAAGACGATGGCCATGCTCCAGGCGGCGCGCTCCGTCGAGTGGATCGTCTTCAAGAGCGAGCTGGAGGCTCTCCTGGCGGAGGCCGCCATGATCCGGATGTACAAGCCGCCCTACAACATCGATCTCCGCGACGACAAGCGCTTTCCCCTGATCCTCGTCACCGACGAGCCCTTTCCGAAGGCGGTCAAGGTGCGCCGCGCCCGGCGCGGCGCCGGGCGTCACTTCGGTCCCTACCGAACGGCGACCGCCAACCACCTCCTCGAGATTCTCTCCCGGCGATTCCGCCTCCGGCGTTGCGCCGGGCCCCTTCCGAGGCGCGAACGTCCCTGCATCGACCACGACATCGGCCGCTGCGACGCCCCGTGCGTCGGCCGGATCCTGCGTGACGCGTATCGGGCGCAGGTCGAGGAGGCCGTGAAGTTCCTCTCGGGCGACGGTCGAGCCATCATCCGGGAACTCAGGGAGGAGATGAAGCGGGCGGCGGCGGAGAAGGAATTCGAGGCGGCGGCGTCGATCCGCGACGAGATCGAGGCGATGGAGGCGAAGAACCGGAAGCAGTCCGCGGAACATCCGGGCCGCGAGGACGCCGACGCGGTGGGAGTGATCCAGGACGAATCGGTCGCCGTCGTCATCGTCCTGGCGCGCCGCGGCGGCGCCGTCACGGAACGCGGCCAGTATGTATTCGATATCCCGATCGAGACGGGACTCGAGGAGATCGTGACGCGCGCTCTCATCGAGAGGGTCGCGGCGGAGCGCCTGGCGGCCGTCGTCTTCGTTCCCGAGGGTATCGATCCGGCCGCCCTGGAAGAGGTTCTCGCCGCCTCGAGCCCCGAGGTGCAGCCGCCGAAGGTGCGCGTCCCGCGCCGCGGTCCCGATGCCCGCCTCCTCTCGCTGGCCGAAGACAACGCCCGCGAGGTCCATCGCGTTCTCTCGGGTGCCCGCTCCGACGCGGCGCGCAACGCCGCTCTCCTCGAACTGCAGTCGCTTCTCGAATTGCCCCAGCCGCCCTTCTCGATCGAGGGTTTCGATATCGCCACCTTTGCCGGGAAGGACACGGTGGGATCGTGCGTTCGCTTTCACGACGGGGCCCCGTGGAAATCGGGTTACCGCCATTACCGCATCCGCGGCCGGCAGGATAGCGACATCGACGCGATGGCCGAGATGCTCGCGCGCCGGGGGCGCGCCCGAGACCCCTTGCCGCGGCTTCTTTTGATCGACGGCGGAATGGGACAACTCATCGCCGCAAGGGCGGCCCTCGAATCCGTTCTCCCCCGGCCCCTGCCTCCGATTCTCTCTCTTGAGAAGAGGGAGGAGCTCCTGAGAACATCGGATGGCGAGGTCATTCGGCTCCCTCGAAATTCACCCGCCCTGCGACTTCTCCAACACATCCGCGACGAAGCGCATAGATTCTGCGGAAAATACCATAGGAATATAAGAGATAAGACTATAAAATGACTCACTATTATAGATAACAAGCTCAAATAACAAGAGATAAAAATACTTTAAAAATCAGTTGACTTTATCTTAGTTAAATCCTTATTATACCAATAGGAATTAGGAGGATAACGATGATTCTCTCCCAGAAGACTCTATACGCGATTCGGTCGATCTTTGAACTCTCCAAGAGGCTCAACCAGGGCCCCGTCAAGCTGCCCATCATAGCACGTGAGCAGCACATACCGCGCCGCTTTCTCGAGGTCATCATGGGGGAACTCCGACAGGCCAAATACGTCGAATCGCGCCGCGGAAAGAGCGGGGGTTACATGATGGCCCGCGACCCTGGAAAGCTGACCGTGGGTGAGATCATCAACTTCATGGAGGGAAAACTCGACATCGTCGAATGCCTCGGGGGAAGCCATGCCAAGGCCCGCTGTCCTCTCAAGGAGAAGTGCATCTTCCTGCCCTTCTGGCAGAAGGTCGCGAACGCCATCTCGGGCGTCATCGACAGCACGACGTTCCAGGACCTGATCGAGGAGGAAAAACAGTCCTCCCAGTCCGTCAACTGGACGATCTGATTCGAAAGCAGGAAAGGGGAACCCCATGTCTGATTCCAAGGCTCATCGTCTCGAAACTCTCGCCCTTCACGCCGGATACACGCCCGATTCCGAGTCGCTCTCGCGCGGGGTGCCCGTGCATCGCACATCGTCGTACGTCTTCAAGAGCACCGAGCACGCGGCGAACCTCTTCGCTCTGAAGGAACTCGGCAACATCTACACGCGCCTCATGAATCCCACGACCGCCGTCCTGGAGAAGCGCGTCGCCTTGCTCGAGGGTGCCCCCGAGATGGGCGGGCTCGCCCTCGCCTCCGGCACCAGCGCCATCTTCTACTCGATCATCAACCTCGCCGAGGCCGGCGACAACATCGTCTCGGCCCGCAACCTCTACGGCGGCACCTACACCCAGTTCAACGACATCCTGCCGACGCTGGGCATCGAGGTTCGTTTCGTCGATTCGAACGACGCGGCGGCCTTCGAGCGGGCCGCGGATGCGCGCACGCGCGCCTTCTTCTGCGAGAGCGTCTCCAATCCGGCCCTGGAGATCACGGACCTGGAGGCCGTCGCGGCCGGCGCCCGCCGGGTGGGCGTACCTCTCATCGTCGACTCCACCTTCTCGACGCCGTATCTCACGCGTCCCCTCGACCACGGCGCCGACATCGTGGTTCACTCCCTCACCAAGTGGTTCGGCGGCCACGGCGTCGGTATCGGCGGCATCGTCGTCGACAGCGGCCGTTTCGACTGGAAGGCCGGCCGCCATCCTCTCTACGACCGTCCCGACGCGAGCTACCACGGACTTCGCTGGGGCCACGATCTTCCCGCTCCGCTCGCACCGCTCGCCTTCATTCTCCGCATGAGGACCGTGCCCTTGCGTAACCTGGGCGCCTGCATCGCCCCCGACAATTCATGGTTCTTCCTGCAGGGCATCGAGACTCTCGCCCTCCGCATGGAGCGTCATTGCGAGAACGCGCTCGCGGTCGCCGCTCACCTGAGGAATCATCCGAAGGTGGAGTGGGTCAGGTTTCCCGGTCTGGCCGACGATCCGATGAAGGCCCTGAACGATCACTATCTCCGCGGCATGGGCGGTTCCATGGTCGTCTTCGGGATTCGCGGAGGGAGACCGGCCGGCGAGAGCTTCATCAACTCTCTCAAGCTCTTCTCGCACCTGGCCAACGTCGGCGACGCACGTAGCCTCGCCATCCATCCCGCCTCGACGACCCATTCCCAGCTGAGCGAGAGCCAACAGGCCGCGGCCGGAATTTCCCCCGGCCTCGTGAGGCTCTCCGTCGGCATCGAGCACATCGACGACATCAAGGCCGATCTCGACCAGGCCCTGGCGGCGGTCCGAGGCTGATCGTGTCCGAGACGGCGCCGAAAGCAACCGCGGCCGAGGCCGCCGCCGCGCCCGACTCCGTCGGGTGGACGCGCGCCCGAAGCGTCCGGATCGTGCCGGGTGACGCGCCGATGAATCTCGAATTGGGCGGTCGTCTCGCTCCGATCGACGTCGAGTATGAAACCTACGGCGATCTCTCTCCCTCCCGAGACAATGCCGTCCTCATCTGCCACGCCCTTTCGGGCGACGCCCACGTCGCGGGTTGGGACGAGGGGTGGGAGGAGGCAGGGCGGCCCTGGCGCGAGCGCAAGCCCGGCTGGTGGGATTCGATCGTCGGACCCGGCAAGGCGATCGATACGCGTCGCTTCTTCGTCGTCTGTTCAAATTTCCTCGGCAGTTGCTATGGCACCACCGGACCTTCGTCGATCGAAGCCGCGACCGGGCGCCCCTACGCCACGGCCTTTCCCATGGTGACGGTCGGCGACTGGGTGGAATTGCAGAAGCGCCTGCTCGACACCCTGGGCATCGAGCGGCTTCACGCCGTCGTCGGCGGTTCCCTGGGTGGACAGCAGGCCATCGAGTTCGCGCTGCGTTTCCCGGACCGCGTCCGCAAGTGCGTTCCGCTTGCCGCGAGCCCGCGCCTCTCGACCCAGGGGCTGGCCTTCAACGCCGTGGGCCGCTTCTGCATCATGAACGACCCTCATTTCCGCGGCGGTTCCTACTATGACGGCGAGAAACCGGCGGCCGGTCTCGCCGCAGCGCGCATGCTCGCCCACATCACCTATCTCTCCGACGAGGGCATGCACGAGAAGTTCGGGAGGCGGCTCTGGGACAAGAAGGACCTGGAGGGCGGTTTCGGGATCGAGTACGCGGTCGAAAGCTACCTCGATTACCAGGGGCGTTCCTTCGTGAACCGGTTCGACGCCAACAGCTACCTCTACATCACGCGCGCCATGGACTACTACGACGCCGCGAAGCAGTGGGGCGAAGGAGACCTCGTGAAGGCCTGCCGCCGCATGCGCGCCGACCTCCTCGTCGTCTCCTTCGACTCCGACTGGCTCTATCCGCCCGCCGAGTGCAAGCAGTTCGCGCTGGCCCTTTCCGCGAACGGCCGACCGGTCACCTACGTCAACGCTCCCTCGCGCTATGGCCACGACGCCTTCCTGGTCGAGACCTCGACCGTCACGCGTCTTCTCAAGCCGTTTCTCGAAGCGGGATCTGAGGGGAGAGAGCGCCCGTGAAAGACCGCCTTTCGCGCGCCCTCCGCGACTACGCGCTCAGGATCCTTCACGAGAAGGGGGACCCCGCGCTCGAGGGGCTCGGCTGGGAGGCCCTCCTGGGCGGCCTGCCCGCGACCGATCCGGCCGCGGACTGGTCCGAAGACGCCGTGGAACCCCGGCCGCGCTGGCAGGACGGCGTCATCGAGTCGGAGATCGCCGAGGGGGCGACGGTGCTGGATCTCGGTTGCGGCGACGGGAAACTCCTCCAGAAGCTCATGCGCGACCGGCGCGTCCTCGGGCAGGGGATCGAACTCGAACCCTCGGCCGTCATGGCCTGCATCGAGCGCGGGGTGCCCGTCTTCCAGGCGGACCTTGACGAGGGCCTGCGGGGATTCCCCGACGCAAGCTTCGATTACGTGATCCTCGAGGAGACCCTGCCCACGGTGCACAGGCCGGTCGAGGTCCTGCGCGAGATGCTGCGCGTCGGCCGCCGCGGCATCGTATCCTTCCCCAATTTCGGCCACTGGAAGGTGCGGATCGAACTCCTCGTCGCCGGACGCATGCCCGTCACGGAGCGGCTTTCGCGCCCCTGGCACGAGACCGAGAACATTCACCTCTTCACGTTCCGCGACCTCGAGTCGTGGGCGGCTGAGGACCGCGTCGCGATCCGAAAGGGGTACGCGATGGAGGAGGGGAGACTGAGGCGCTTCGGCGAGGGGGAGAATCTCCTGGCCGAGGAGATTCTCGTCGTCCTCGAAAAAACGAACGGAACGAAGGATGCGCCGGCCCCCGGGCCGGGCGCGCGAAAGGAGACATGACCATGACCGGATTCCATGCCGACAATTCTCTCTCCATCGGCAACACGCCGCTGGTGCAGTTGAACCGCCTCGCCGCGGGAAGCGAGGCGACGGTGCTGGCCAAGATCGAGGGGCGCAACCCGGCCTACTCCGTCAAGTGCCGGATCGGAGCCTCGATGATCTGGGACGCCGAGATCCGCGGGGTGTTGAAGCCCGGGATGGAGGTGGTGGAGCCGACGAGCGGCAATACCGGCATCGCCCTGGCCTTCGTCTGCGCGGCGCGCGGCTACAAGCTGACGCTGGTGATGCCCGAGACGATGAGCATGGAGCGCCGGCGCGTGCTGGCCTCCTTCGGTGCTCATCTCATTCTCACGCCCGGCCCCGAGGGCATGCGCGGGGCGGTGGCGCGGGCGACGGAACTCTCGGAGTCGGATCCCGGGAAGTGGTACATGCCCCAGCAGTTCAAGAACCCGGCGAACCCGGCGATCCACGAGCGCACGACCGGCCCGGAGATCTGGAAGGATACGGACGGCAAGGTCGACGTCGTGGTGGCGGGCGTGGGCACGGGCGGCACGATCACCGGAGTCTCGCGCTTCCTGAAAAACGAGAAGAAGCGCAAGATCCTCTCCGTGGCCGTCGAACCGGCGGCCAGTCCCGTTCTCTCTCAGAAGCGCGCGGGCGAGGAATTGAAGCCCTCGGGTCACAAGATCCAGGGCATCGGCGCCGGGTTCGTACCGGACGTCCTCGATCTCTCGATCGTCGACCGCATCGAGAAGGTGACGGACGACGAGGCGATGGAGACGGCGAGGCGCCTGACGCGCGAGGAGGGGATTCTCTCCGGGATCTCCTGCGGCGCCGCGGCCTTCGCGGCCTTGAAGCTCGCGCGCGAACCGGAGTTCAAGGGGAAGACGATCGTCGTCATTCTGCCCGACTCGGGCGAGCGGTACCTCTCGACGGCTCTCTACGCCTGAGCCGCGCCGCCGCCGTCCGCCCCGTGCGGGCGGCGGCGGGCCCCGGCTAGTCCTCCAGGTCCAGCCGCACCTTCTGGTAGCCCGGCTTGATGACGTTGTAGATGAGCGCGAG
>CAZWVM010000147.1:0-8988 GCA_964637705.1 uncultured bacterium | reverse complement strand
AGAAAGACGGTGGAGAGGCCCCAGGCCATGGCGAGCGAAACGGGCACGCCGTCGATGCCGTGCGATGACAGCCATTCGTTTTTCCAGAGCGGCATCGTGTAAAACCAGAGCCCGGCTTTCATCGCCATCATCTCTCCGAACGAGCCGAGAAGACCGGCCACGACGAAGACGGCGAGATCATGCGGCGTGTTCCAGTAGAGGAGAAAGGCGGCGAAGAAGGGCGTGAAGACGAGGAGAATCCGCGCGTCCACGAGGCGGAAGATGACGCCGCCGTAGGCGACCACGGCGAGGGCCAGGAGAAAGTGCGCGGCGTGCGCCGAACGGCTCGAGGGGCGGTGGCCGAAGGGCACCATCCGGTCCGCGAGCGCCACGAAGAGGACGAAGAGATTGCCCCAGACCAGGGGGATCCAGGCCGGCAGCTTCAAGGGGATCCCGAAGGGCTGGGGAAAGCGATAGATCCAGAGACCTTCGCCGGCGCGCGTCCACGCGCCGTAGACGCAGATCGCCTCGCCGATCGTTCCGAAGATCGCGGCCCAGGTGAAGAGCCTTGTCCAGCGGGGACTCCGCGCGCGCAGGACGAACGCGGCGAGGGCCGCCAGGGCGGCGAGCGTCGTGAGGGGATGGTTGGAAAGGCCGATGACGGCCAGGGGGATGCCGGCCAGCAGGACGAGGACCGCCGGCCAGGGCAGGAGGTCCGGGCGAGGCGAGGGAGTGGCGATATCGGTCATGCGTTGGATCATGCCCGAGACCCGGAACATTTTCCATTTTTTCATTTTCCATTTTTCATTTTCCATTTGGGGTATTCTCGGGGAGCCATGGATTCCGACACCTCCTCCTTCACGGGCCTTCTGCCCTCCGATCTCGAGCCGCTCGAGAACATGCGGTCAATCTATCGCGCGGCGGTCGAGAGCCCGGCCGGCGCGGAGAACGACGCCGAACTCCCCGCCGCCCTCGACCGGTTCGTCGCCGACCTCGGCCGGCTCGTCGCCAACCTCGACCGGTTCGTCGCCGCGACCGGCAAGCCCCTCCTCCTGGCCTTCTCCGGCGGCCTCGACAGCAGTCTCCTCGCCTGCGCGCTCCGAGACACCCTCGATGACGAGTCGCTCGCGGTGCTTTCGACGAGGGATGCGCGGCGCGACGGCGCGACAGCCGCGGCCGCCGCCCGGTTTCTCGGCCTTCCCTGCTCCATCGTGACGGCCGACGAGGACTCGATCCTCGAGGTGATCCGCTCCCACCGCGAGATCCTGCGCCCGCTCCCCGACTACACGCACCGGATCCTCGCCGTCTGCGAGATCCACCTCTTCGCGCGCGCCGCCGATGCCGGCCGGTTGCTCGTGACCGGCCACGGTCCCGAAGCGCTCCTCGGAGGATTCCATCGCAGGCCGGGTCCGTCCCTCGACGATCCCGGGCGGATCCTCGACGGCCTCATGGCCAACGTCGCGCGCCTGAACGCGGTCGCCGCGGCCTGTGGAGCGCGGGTCGCGGCGCCCTTCTGGAATCCCGGCGCCGTCTCGATCCTCGCGCGAATGAGGCGCGCCGGCGCGGAACACGACGACATGGGCCGTTACCTGCCGGCCGGGTTTCCCCTGCCCGAATCGAAGTCGTCGCTCCAGAACGGCTCCGGCGTGCACTACCTCTTCGAACGCATGGCGGAAGGCCGCGGGTTCGGACGGACCCGCGATTTCATGGACTCGCTTCTCTCGTGAGGCGCACCGCCGGCGTCACCCATCTCACCGTCTTCACCCGCCCCGCGCCCTGCGGCGGCGACTGCCTCTACTGCCCCGCGACGCCCGGGATGCCGAAGAGCTACCTGCCGCACGCGGAGATCACGCGGATGGGGCTCACCTACGATGCGGAGGTCCAGGCGCGGTATTGGCTGAAGCAGGCCGTTGAGCGCGGTGTTCCGGCCTCCAAGATCGAAGTGCTCGTCCTCGGAGGATCCTTCCTGGCGCACGACGAGGCGTATCGACGTGCGTTTCTCGCCGGGATCTACCGCGCCGTGGACGGGCCGCCGGAGGACGGCGTGGAAGACTCCCTCGAGGCGCTCGCCGCGCGCCATGCGGCCCTCGCCGGTCGGCGCATCATCGGCATCACGATCGAGGCGCGACCGGAGCAGGTGGAGGAGGAGGCTCTCGCGCGGCTCTTCGCCGCGGGCGTCACGAAGGTCGAGATCGGGGTGCAGTCGCTTGACGAGGAGGTTCTTGCGAGAAACGACCGCGGGCACGGCGCGGAGGAGGTGGCGCGCGCGACGGAGCGGATCCGGCGAGCGGGCCTCAAGACCGGCTACCACCTGCTCCTCGGCATGCCCTTCGCCTCGGCGGAATCCGATCTCGCCTCGGCTTCGACGGCCCTGCGCCACCCCCGGTTCCGGCCGGATCACCTCAAGATCTACTTCTGCGAGATGTTCCGGCGGGAGCTCATGAAGCCCCGGCTGGCGGAGCATCACGACGCCGGGCTCTGGCGGCCTCTCTCGCGGGAAGATCGCCTCGCTCTCCTCGGACGCATCCTCCCCCTCGTCCCCTCCTCGACACGCATCTCCCGCATCGGCCGGAAGAGCGCGCCCGCAGAACTCGAGAGCGAGAGGATCCTGGTGAACCGCGAGGAGGCCGAGGCGCGTTTCGGATGCCGGTGCGTGAGATGCCGCGAGCCGAAGCCCGGGGAGACGTATCGCGCGGACGAGGTGGAGATCGTCAAGGAGATGTTCGGGACGGAGATCCACCTCGAGGCGCGGCCGCGCGGCCGCGCGACCTGTCTCGGCCTCCTGCGCCTGCGCGGCGGGCGCGGCGAGGCCATCGTCCGCGAACTGCACGTATACGGGATCGAGTCGGCTCCGGGCGGCCAGGGGCCTCACCAGCACCGCGGCCTGGGGTCGCGTCTCCTGGCGTCCGCCGAGGAATGCGCGCGGGTGCTGCCGGGCCTCCGCCGGATCGTCGTGGCCTCCGGCGTCGGCGTGAGGGCGTATTACGAGAAAAGGGGATATAGCTTGGATGGAGGGGGGTATTTGGTGAAGAGTGAGGAGTGAGGAGTGAGGAGTTAGGAGTTAGGAGAAAACAGAATCGCCGGTTCGAGAATTGATGTTCACTCCTCGCTCCTCACTCATGACTCCTCACTCAGTCGTTATGCGGGATCTCGTAGCTTGACCCGCCCGTGAACTCGCGGATCGGCGAGGTCGAGGGCAGGAGGTTCATGTCCGGGAACTCCGCGACGGTCTCCAATAGGCTCGAGACGCGCATCCCGCGGATGTAGGGATCGAGCCGCCCCTCCTGCCTCAGCTTCTCGATCCAGTCGCGCCCCGGGAAGATCTTCCCCGCGGTGGCCTTGAGGATCGGAAGCTCGTAGGGCAGGCCTGAGTTGATGACGGCGTCGGTCGAGAAGATGTAGGGGATGATGTGCTTCAGCTCGCCCTTCCGGACGTACGGCCAGTGCGCAAGCGTGTGCTCGGCGGGGTAGCCCCGGTGCTGGCTGTCGCGGATCATGCGCTTCAAGAGCCGCACGTCGGCCCACTTCGTGTACTCGCCGTTGGTGTTGCGGACGACGTTCATCGACTCGATGTAGATCCGGAACTTGTTGCGGTTGGAGACGCTGCCGGTGAGGCGGCGGTAGAGTCCGTGGAGGCAATCGATGAGGATGATCTCGTCGTCCTCGACCCGGAAGGGCGTATACTTGTCGCGCTTCCCGAGCTTGAAGTTGTAATGGGGCATCTCGATCGTCTTCCCGGCGAGAAGCTCCTCGAGGTTCCGGTTCAGGAGATCCATGTCGATCGCCTCGGGCATCTCGAAGTCGTAGTCTCCGAACTCGTCCTTGGGCTGTTTCGTGAGGTCGAAGAAGTAGTTGTCGACGTTCAGTTGCTTGAGCTTCAACCCCTGCTTGGCGAGTTCCTGCCCGATGATGACCGTGGTGGTCGTCTTGTTGGAGGAGGAGGGGCCTGCGATGACGACGACGCGGACCTCGCCCTTGCGCTCCAGGATTTTGTGAGCGGCCGCGCGCACGTCCTCGTGGTACCGCTTCTCGCCGGCTTCGATCAGCTCCTCGAGACGCTTGCCGTGCCGGCCGTAGATCCAGTCGTTCAAACCGAAGATCGTCTCGCACTCGTGCTCGATGTTCCACCGGAGCGTCCGGTTCACGACCTCGCGGTGGATGCCGTTGTTCGTGAACTGGATCGGGGAGATCTCGCCGTCGCGGAGCTTGCGGCGCCCCTCGCGGTAGATCATGTAGGCCTCGGCGATGTCCACCTCGCCGATGTCCTTGAGCTCCTTCTCGACCATGTCCTGCACGTATTCGCGCTGGGGGTAGAGGAGTTCCGGGGTCATCTCGCGGCCGGAGAGCGCCAGCGTCTCCCCGGCGAGGAAGACGATGATCTCGGCCTTCTCCTCGGCGTTCAGTTTCGGGAAGAGTCCCTCGGTGTAGTGAGGATCGACCTTGGCGTTCTCGATCTCGGAGGCGATGAGATGCCTGAGCGCATCGGCGCAGTCGGCGACGCTCCTGCCCGGCGGCACGGAATCGCGGAAGGTCTCCAGGAGCGCGAAGGTGAGCCGCTCGGTCACCTTGGCATGGCGAAGCCGCTCCTTGCGCTCCGCCGGGGCGTAGTTCAGGAACTTCACGATGAAGTCGGACTTGAGCCAGGACAGGTTGTAGAACTCGCGGTAGATGCGGGCCGCGACCTTCTCCGCGAACATCCGCGCGCGCAGGTCGTGGGACCACCGGAGGGAACCGCTCAGATCCTCCATCGTCGCCCGGATCGAGCGCGCGATCCGCTCGATCTCGAAGTCCACCACTTCACCCTGCTTGCTGATCAACTTCAGAACGCTGTTCGGTAGGCTCATGCGGAAAGTATAGGGATGCGTCGGAGAGCCGCAACGGGAAAAGGCGTTTCAGGGGCTTCCGAAGCCTTTCCGGCCGTGGAAAATGCGTACCACGAAATGCACGAACGATTCGAAACGCACGAAGCCAACCGGATCCGGAATCGGGCGATGCGATCCCTTCGTCCCGTCATCCGTCGATGAACGGATTCATGGAATTCCTCGGCCTGTGTTTCGTGGTCGGCATTCCCGCCCCGTCGCTCCGTTCCGGGACTTCGGCTGTCTTCGTGTATTTCGTCCCTTTCGTGTGTTTCGTGGCATGAATTTCGTCTTCATACCCGTTGCTGACCGCTTCCTCGAGCGGTACGATGCGTCCATGATCCTGCAGGATTTCATCCTCGCGACCTGGCTCCTGGGTTTCGTCTTCCTCCTCCCGGCCCTTCCCGCGCCCGCCGCCGTGCTCGTTCTCCTCTTCCTCACCGTGCTCTGGTCGCTCGCCGGCCTTCTCCTCGCGAAGAAACCCTTCGCACGGCCGCGCCTCTCTCCCTCGCTCCTCTTCCTCGTGGCCGCCGGCGCGACGCTCGCCCTGCACGTCATGCCGTGGCGGTGGCCGGTGCCGTCCTTGAGCGACGATCATCTGTACGTCGGCCTCCCGGCGGCGATCGCGTTCCGGCTCCCTCTCGGGGCCTGGATCCTTCCGGTCGCGGGGATCGCGATTCTCGCGGCGGCCCTCCTCAGGCGCCTGCCCGCCGCGTGGCTCTCCTCTCTCCTCTTCATCTCCGGCGCGACGAGTATCGCGCTCCTCGCCGTGAGCCTGCCTCTCGTCTCGCCCGGGATGAACGAGGTCTGGATCTACCGTTACCCGCCGCTCATGACCTCGATCTACGCCGCGGGCTACGAGGCTTTCGGCATCTCGGAGTGGTGGCCGGGGTTCGTGCAGTATCTCTTCCACGCCCTGACGGTGCTCGTGGCCGCGCGCTGGCTGCCGCAGGGGCGAAAGCCGACCCTGCCGGCGCTCCTTCTCCTCTTCTTCGCCCCCAGCCTCTTCCACTTCGCCAACACCTCCGCGCCCACCTGCGGGCTCCTCTTCGTCTCGCTTGCCGCAGCCCTCCTTCATTTCCGCTACCGGGCGAACGGGATCGAGCGCGATCGGCACCTCCTGCTGGGCGTCACGGTCTTCGGCGCCTTCTACTACCAGATGTTCCTCTTCACGCTCGTCTTTCTCGCCGCCGACGCCGCGATCGGTGCGATGACGAACCGGGGGGCGCGCGCGCGGGAGGCGAAGATCCTGGTGACGCACCTCCTCGCCGGAGTCGCCGTGGCCCCCTTCGTCTTCGCCTCGGGCTACTACCTCGAACTGCGCGACGCCGGGATCCGGCCCGGGCTCCTTCTCACGCGCCCCGAGGGGATTCTCTGGAACTTCCGGACGATGGCGGAGACGTATGGGTATGCCGGCACGCTCCTGCTTTTCCTCGGCGGGTGGCACCTCCTGAAAACGCGGCCCTCGGAACGCCGCTTCTGGCTCATCTCCTTCTTCGGGCACCTCCTCCTGCTCTCCGCCTCCGGGGCGGCCGGGATGCTCCGCCACACCCAGCCCCTCTACCTGCCGCTCCTCCTGGGGCTCTTCCTGCTCGCGGAGGATCACGCGACAACGCTCTTCTACCGCGTCGCGACGTTTCTTCTCGCCCTCGCCTTCCTCGGCCTCGCGCTCTTCTCGCAGGCGCCGCAATTGCGGACCTTTGCGAACCTGGAGGGAAGCACGTTCCAGGCCTCTCTGCCCTACGAACCGCTGATCCGCGGCATCGACCGGATCTCGGGCGGCGCACCCATCACGGTGTATGCGCCGATGGGCACGGAGCCGAGCCACTACTACCTCATGAAGACGGGCGCGTGGGGACGCATCGCCTGGATCCGCAAGCCGCTTCTCGACCGTCCCGTTTCGACGGCGGAACTGGCGGCGGTTCTCGCGGAAGCACGGGCCGAATTCTTCGTCGTTCCGACGACGGCGGCGAAGAACGACTTCTTCGCGGCGGAGAATGCCGCCGTGGCGGAGAACGCCCCGTTCCTCTCCTCATCCGGAGTCTTCTCTCTTGGCGCCGACACGCTCCTCCTCTACCGGGTTTCCGCGCCGATCGCGCCGATCGCGCCGAACGCCGGCGCCGGGCCCCTGGAAAATCTCCCGTTACCCCACGTCGCTCTTTAGATAAGAAAATTTTTTCGTTGACGTGATGCGAACCGCCGATATCCTCATGAAACCGCTTTCATAGGAACGACAACGGCGGGCGCGGCCGCGGCCGCAGGAGGATCGGGTTCATCATGAAGAAGGATTTTCGGAAGTACGGGGACTTTTCCGCGGACGGGACCGAGTTCGTCATCACCAGGGCCGACACGCCGCGACCGTGGATCAACTACCTCTCCAACGGGGAATACTGCCTCCTCATCTCCCAGACCGCCGGCGGCTACAGCTTCTTCCGCGATCCCGAGCTCAACCGCGTCTCCCGCTGGGCCCCGGGGTCGTACCTGAAGGACGAGCCCGGCCGCTACCTCTACGTCCGCGACACCGCCGACGGCAAGGCCTGGTCGGCGACGAAGGGCGGGTCGAACTTCTCCTGCCGCCACGGCCTCGGCTACACCGTCATCTCCTCCACGAACACCGGGATCGAGACGGAGATCTCCTTCTTCGTCCCGGAGAAGACTCCGGCCGAGGTCTGGCGGGTGCGCGTCGCGAACCGCTCGAACAGGCGCCGCAGGATCCAGGTCTTCCCTGTCGTCGAACTCATGCCCGGCAACTACTTTCCGGAACTCCAGATGCGCAACATCCACGCGCTCATGAACCGCGCGGCCTATGACCGCAAGAACAAGGCCGTCTTCGCCTGGCGCATGCCCTGGGGCAACAAGCCCTGGCCCTACGAGGTCTTCATGGCCTCAAGTCTCCCCGTGAAGAGCCATGACACCGACTTCGAGTTCTTCATGGGGCGCTACGGCTCCTGGGATATGCCCGCCTCGGTCCGGGCCGGCCGCTGCACGAACTCGAACGAGGTCACCGGCGTCAACCTCGTCGGAGCGCTGCAGTCCGAGATCTCTCTCGCTCCCGGCCAGGAGAAGGTCTTCACCGTGACCGTCGGGATGACGAGGTCGCGGGCCCAAAGCCTCGCGGTCATTCGCCGTTTCCAGAAGCCCGCGGTGGCGGCGCAGGCCCTCGAGGCCACCCGCCTCTCCTGGCGCCGCCTCGTCGCCGACAAGGTCTGGGTCGAGACGCCCGACAGCGACTTCAACCTCGCCTCCAACGTCTGGCTCAAGTACCAGACGATCATGAACAACCACTGGGGACGCAGCGCGACCTACTACCACGAGGGATGCGGCGAGTACGGCTACCGCAACACCGCGCAGGACGCCTGGGCCATGACCTCGATCGACCCGGAGTATGCGCTCAAGCGCCTCGTGAAGCTCGCCGAGCACCAGTGGAAGAGCGGGCAGCCGATGCCGGGGTGGTCGGAGGAGACCGGAGCGAACACTCATCGTCCGCCCTCGGATTTCCCCATCTGGCTCCCGATGCTGCTCATGGCCTACGTCAAGGAGACCGGCGACCTCGCGGCGCTGAAGCGCCAGGTGAAGTTCTTCGACGGCGAATCGGCCTCCCTCTACGAGCACGCGCGGCGCGCCACGATGTTCCTCCTGAACGTCGCCAAGTCGAAGCGCGGCCTGCCGCTCATGGGCACCCAGGACTGGAACGACGCCTTCGACCGCACCGGGATCGGCGGGAAGGGCGAGAGCCTCTGGCTCGGCATCGGCCTCTGCCTCGCGTTGAGAAACATGCAGGAACTCGCGACGGTCACGAAGGACACCAGGACCCACGCCGAGTGCGAGAAGGGCTACGGCAAGATGAAGGGGCTTCTCAACCGCCATGCCTGGGACGGCGATTGGTATATGTACGCCTGCAACGACTTCGGCGAGCCGATCGGGTCGAGGAAGAACAAGGAATCCACGATCCAGTTGAACTCCCAGTCCTGGGCCATCATGGCGGGCCTCCCGGACGCAGCCCAGCTCAAGAGGATCCTGAAGGCCGTCGACTCGAGGCTCCAGACCGAGTACGGCCCCGCGCTCTTCGCGCCCTGGTATTCGAAGTACAACGGTCGCATCGGCCGCATCACGGCCTTCGCCGCCGGCACCAAGGAGAACGCCGCGGTCT
>CAZWVM010000146.1:0-9011 GCA_964637705.1 uncultured bacterium | reverse complement strand
GTGGACTACTGCTTCCGCTGGCTCGCCTCGAAGTTCCTTTCCGAGGAGGAGCGCCGCTCGGTCGGGATCCTGGAGCGCAACGCGCCGTCGTCGACCGCCGCCGTCGCGGTTTCGGCGGCCGCTCCCGTCTCCGCCCCGCCGGTCTCCTCGGCTCCCGTCGCCGGCATCTCGTCCGATCCCGACCACGGCGATGCGACTCCGGCCAAGGCGCACGGGGCCTTCCACAACCAGGCCGACGCGCCGCTCTGCTCCTTCTGCGGCTCGATCATGGTGAGAAACGCCTCCTGCTACCTCTGCCCCACCTGCGGCACCTCGAACGGGTGTTCATGATCGAGTGAGGAGCGAGGAGTGAGGAGTGAGGGTGCCAGGATCGAGGGGCGTTCGGTTCGTTCGTTGAATCCCCTGTCCCCCGCCTCACCTTCGCCTCGGGTGCGGTTGCTCAACGCCTTCCCCCGTCCCTACGACAACGCCGTCGCGGCGGCGATGACCTGTTACTCGGCGCGGATCGTCACGGCCGAGGATCTGGGGCGCGACGAGGTTTCGCGCGAGAAACGCGATCGCGTCGCGGAACGCACCTACGGGGCGGGACACAACACCACTCAGCAGCACAACTACTTCCAGTTTGCCGTCGACGGCGTCTCCCGGTACCTGATCTGGTCCTTCCTGCACGAACATCCCTTCTACAACACCGAGCAGGTTTCGCAGCGATACGTGAGGGTCAGGCCCGAAAGCGTCCATGTCCCTCCGCTCACCGCGGAGGGCGAGAGCGCCTTTCTCGAGGCCTCACGGGCGGCGACGGCGGCCTACGAGAAGCTCTCGGTCCTTCTCGTGCCGGCGGCGGAGACGGCTTACGGCACCGTTTTCCCGGCGCGCCGGGAGGGAGCCGGAATCCGCGAGAAGTTCCGCCGGGAGATCGGCAAGAAGACGCAGGAGGTCGCCCGCTATGTCCTCCCGATCGCGACCTTCGCGCACCTGCACCACACGGTCTCGGGCCTGACCCTGCATCGCTACCGGCGGCTCGCGAACGCGATGGAGTGCGGCCCGGAGGCGCGGGTCCTGGTCGGGGCGATGTGCGAGGAGGTCGAGCGGCACGATCCCGACTTCTTCCGGCTCGACCGTGCCCCCCTCGCCGAGTCGGACGCTCCGGAGCACCGGGTCGAGAGAGGGCTGCCCGAGGGATCGGTCGAGGAATGGGTCGAGGCCTTCGACCGCGATCTCGGCGGCCGCTTCGCGCGGCTCGTCGACTGCGGCCGGGATCCGGAGGGCGCGGTGGCGCGCGCCGTCCGCAACGTCGCGGGCGTGACGAGCGAACGCATGACCGACGCTGAGGCCCTCGCCTGGGCGCTCGACCCGGCTCTCAATCCGCACATCACCGACACCTTGAACCTCGCGCACCATGGCCGTCTCTCCAAGGCCCTCTCCCACGCGCATTTCACCTTCATGAAGAAGCTATCCCTGAGCGCCGACGCCCAGGACCAGCGGCATCGGACCGTTTTGGGAAGCCGTCCGAACCTCGCGCGTCTCTTCCGTCCCTCCGTTCCCGACTACATCGTTCCGGCGCTCGTCGCGGAGTGCGCGGAGGCGGAGGATCTCTACCGCTCCTTCATGGAATCGCACTGGGCGAGGATGAGACTGCTCCTCGACAGGGGAGAGCCCCTTGCCTCGATCCTGTATCTCCTTCCCAACGCCTTCCCGGTTCGCTTCGAGGAATCCGGCGACCTGCTCTCCCTGAGGCACAAGTGGGCGATGAGGCTCTGCTTCAACGCCCAGGAGGAGATCTGGCGGGCATCGTGCGACGAGGTATCGGAAGTGAGGCGCCGGTTTCCGGAACTGGGGAAATGGATGCAACCTCCGTGCGGGATGAGAAAGTTCGCCGGGGTGACACCGTGCTGTCCCGAAGGGGCCGGTTTTTGCGGAGTTCCCGTATGGAAAGAGGACCTTTCGAGATACAGGAGAATCATATAGAATGGGGGCAACACGCGATGAAACCTCAATATCTGGTAGGAGCTGATTCCCGATGAAGTGTCCCTTCTGCTCGACGACCGAGACGAGCGTGTTGGATTCCCGGGCCACCGACAGCGATTCCGTGATTCGCCGGCGCCGCGAATGCGACGCGTGCCACCGCCGTTTCACGACCTACGAGCGAGTCGAGGCGGAACCGCTCGTCGTTATCAAGAGGGATGGAACACGGGAGATGTTTTCGCGCGAGAAACTTCTGGCCGGGGTGATCCTCGCCTGCAAGAAGACGAAGATCCCCCTGGACACCCTGGAGGATTTCGTCTCGTCGATCGAGCGGAGCCTCCGGGACGAGGGACGACGCGAGATCAGCTCGGTGGATATCGGCACGGAGGTTCTGAACGGCTTGAAGCTCATGGATCCCGTCGCCTACATCCGGTTCGCCTCGGTCTACAACGGATTCGACACCGTCGAGTCCTTCCGGAAGCTGATCACGTCGCTCTAGCGGTGTCAGGCTCCCACATTCCCACTTTCGTGTCACGCGAGGACGAGACCATGAACGAGTCCGTGAAGGTCAGGGTGAAGCGACTCCGAGACGTTCCGCTTCCGAAGACGGCGCATTTCGGCGACTCCGGCGTGGACCTGGAGGCGGCGGGCGACGAGGTGAGGATTCCGCCCTTCGGCCGCGCTCTCGTCCCGACCGGCCTCGCCTTCGAGATCCCCGTCGGATACGAGATCCAGGTCAGACCGCGCTCGGGACTGGCGATCAAGAAGGGCGTGACGTGCCTCAACACGCCGGGCACGATCGACGCCGGATACAGGGGCGAGGTCTGCGTGATCCTCTACAACGCCAGCGACGTCGAGGTGACGGTGAAACCGGGCGACCGGATCGCGCAGGCGGTCCTGGCGAAGGTCGAGAGGATCGAGTGGGAAGAGGCCGAGAAACTCGAGGAAAGCGCGCGCGGAGAAGGCGGGTTCGGTTCGACCGGCGTATCGCGCTGATTCCGGTCCGCATTCGGACCCGGCGACAGGCACATCCCCCCTTAAAACGGAGAAGGGGCAGCACGAAGCCGCCCCTTCCGAACCGTATTACCGGGTCCCGCTCTTGGGCGACCCGGTCGGTCGCTTAGGGATGAGATATATATAGTATTATTACGGTGCTATTTCAAGTCCTTTTTCATCCTCGATGGTTTTCTTCCGGCCGCCTTGTGGATAACGGTGTGAAGAAACGAAAAACGAGTTATCGGCGCTCCCTGGTTCTTGCGCCCGAATCTGTCTCCAGCGTCGCCTCGAGAACCTCTTGGCCCAGTCTCATCGGGATGGTGACGATCCGGGAGAGCGCGCGGATTTGCCGGGAGATCGAGTTGACGATGATGCGCGTCATGACCTGGTCCATGACGAGGGAGAGACGGGGCTCCTCGAGAGTTCCCGAGAGCTTGCCGTTGAAGGAGGCGCGGCCGTCGTCGGAGGCGATGAGCTGAAGAGCCTCGTCGGCGCGCCGTCCCTCGACGCGGGTCCGGGAGAGCCCGGGGGCGTGCTTGAGGAAACCGGGCACGTCGAGGTTGGCGCGCGCGTCGACGTCGAGCGGAGCGGGCTGGCCGGCGCCGAGGCGGCCCTGGAAGAGCAGCGTCGACGATCCTTGCGCGATCTCGAACCGTTCGATCTGCGTCCCCTGCGTCGTCTTCGAGAGGCGCGTGCGGATCCCGAACGCTTCCCCGATCGGTTTCACCCACGTGTCGCCGAAGACGATCATCGCGTCGCGCGCATCCAGCTCCGCCGCGATGCGCGTCTCCTCGCCGCGCGAGGTGAGGTCGATCTCGAGCCGGCCCTCGCCCTCCACGTCGATCTGGCGCAGGCCGTTCCAGAACTGGGACGAGAGGAGCGTGGCCAGGCCGGTGAGCCCCGTGGCGGGCGATTTCATGGCGATGTGGAACCCTTCGCGAGCGAACTCGCCCGAAACCTCGACGCGCGTGTTCTGCACCGAGAGTTCGCCTCGGTCGATCCTCCACGTCCCGTTCTCGTCGCGTCCCGCGATCTTCAGGTTCGAAGCGTAACCCGCGACCTTCTTGCCGACGCCGGCGATCTCGACCGTGCTCCGGTCCAAATCGAGAGCCACTTCGACCAGCGGGGCCCGGTCCGCGCCCTCGCTGGCGAACCGCAGCCGGCCGCTCGCCTCGCCCTCGAGCCGCAGGCGGCCGCCCAAGCGGTCGGAGATGGCGGGGAGATAGTGCCGGGCGTCGCTCCACTTCATGTTGATCATGGAGAGGGCGATATCGGAGGAGGGGCCACTCCAGGTTCCCTCCACCGAGAGCCGGCTGCCCCCGAGCCGGATCGCGGAGTTCTTGACCGCGGCCCCTCCCGTTGTCGTGGTGAGCGAAAGGTCGACCATGGCTTCGTCGCCCGGCTGCTTGGCGAAGACCGTACCGTAGGAGGTGGAGGCGGACGTGAGGTCGATCGTGCCGTTGATCGCGCCCTGGCCGGGCAGGAGGAGGCGGCCGGTGACGGGACCGGCGATGCGGAACTCGCGACGTGCCGCCAGGGGCACGAGGAACCGCGCGGCGTCTTCGCCGGTGAGACTCTCGAGCTCGAGCGCCCATCCGCGCGGGGCCGAACGGAGGGCGACGGTCGACGATCCGAGACCGATGCGGACGAGTTCCGGCCGGGCGCCGGAACGGCCTCGGAGCGACAGCCGACCGGCGACGTCCGAGTCCTTGGCGATGAAGCCGCCATAGCGGGCCGCCGCGCGCCCCAGGTCCGCCTCGACCTCGTAGACGTCGGCCCCGCCCGGCTTCTCGGAGCGGATGCGGCAGGAGCCGGAGATCGGGCCCTGGGCCGTGAAGGAGGGGTCGCAGAGGAGGAAGGAAAGGTCCTCCGCGCGGCCGTTCTCGACGCGGAAGGAGAGATCCGTGAAACGCGGCGCGCGGTGGCGCGCGGAAAAGGATCCCTCGCCCGTCACCAGGGACTTCTTCCACTCGATGCGGAGATTCGAGAACGTGACCACCGAATCCCGCCCGATGCTCTCGTAGGAGACGCGCGGCGCTACGTCCGGGAAGACCGTGCCCGTCGGCGGGTGAACGAGGCTGGCGCCCGAGAGGGCGATCTCGGCCCGTGTGATCACCGTGTCGTTGTCGAAGGAGAGCTGGTAGGAGCCGTTGACGCGTCCCGATTTCGTTTCGAGGAGGGTGAAGAACTCCTGGAACGGCTTGAGCGGAACGATGTCCGCCTCGCGGAAGGCGATCGTGATCTCGGCCCGCTTCGCGTTCGGGTGCGACTGCATCAGGAAATCGAAGACGCCTCCGCCCGGGGAGGGAACGTCGCGCGCGGTCAGGAGATTCCGGATCTCGGTTCCGTCCGAGATGACGGTCAGGTCGATGTCCGCTCCGGAGAAGACGAGCGAAACGCCGTGCCGGCCGATCGCCGAGTCGGTGTAATGGATGGCGGCGTCACGGATCGTGACCGGGAGCGTGAAGGTCGGGTGGTCGTGGCGGGGCGTCTTCTGCCGCCAGAAATCTTCCGTGTTCCAGGGGCGGCTTTCCGGCCTCTCGTAATGCACAACCGGCTCGTCGACGACGATACGCTGCGGCCGGAACGCGCTCGTCTCGCCGCCACTCATGCCCATCGTGAGGTAGACGCGCGGCGCCTCGAGAAAGACCTCGGACGCGTAACCGGGCCGGTTGTAGATCTTCACATCGTTGAGGCGGACGCGGCCCAGGAGGTTGAAGGAGGCGCTTCCGATCTCGACTCTCCGGTCGCATATCGATTCGAGGAAGGACTTGGCCAGGCCCGCGAACTGGTCCGAGGGAACCTCGTACAGGCTACCCCCTCCGAGCGTGACGAGAAGGGCGAGACCGCCGTAGATGAGCCAGCGGTGCCAGTTGCGTGTGCCGGGAATTTTCATGGCCGGCCAGAATATCATCCGCCGCCGTGGGAAGTCCATGACGGGGACGGCGCGCGATGCGTGGCGCGCGGCGTCGCGAGCGTGGTAGAATGGAGTCCGGCATGAAGAAGAATCCGGTCGACAACCTGCTCGTCGGCGTCGCGGCCGGCTCGGTCATCATCGGCGCGGCCCTCGCGCTCGTCGCCGGTCTTCGCTTCGGCACGATCTCGATCCCCTTCGTTCGTCGTCCCTCCGGCCCGGCCGGCGGGGAAATCCAGCCCGTCGATGTCTCGCGCGCCGCCGATCCGGCCGTTCGCGCGCATCTCGAGGCGGAGCGCTGGGAGGAGGCGATCCCGGGCCTCGAGCGGGATTGCGCGGCCCGTCCCGGCGATGAGATTGCAAGACAGACCCTCGCGCTCGCCCTTCACAACGCCGCGGTGAAGGCGATCGCGGAACCGGCGCCACCGCTCCCGCGCCTGCAGGTCGTCGCGGCCTGGCTCGATCGTTCGGCCGCGCTTTCGCCCGGCGATTCCCTGCATGCCCGCCGCGTGGCGCGCGCCTTCGCGGCGCTCGGACTGGCCGCCTACCAGTCGGGACAGCGCGCGATGGGCCGCCAGTGGGCCGACGAGGCCCTGCGGCGCTCGCCCGACGAGCCCTACGCGAATTACGTTTCCGGCGCGATCTTCGCCCACGAAGGGTCCTACGCGAAGGCCGAACCGCTGCTCATGCGCGGGCGCGAGGATGCGGACGCGGGTGTGCGCGCCTCCGCCTCCGAGATGCTCGAAAGGGTCGCGGAAGACGTCCGGCAGGAGCAGGATTTCGCGGTCCACGAATCGGGACGTTTCACGATCCGTTACGAGGGCGCGGCGCGCCCGGAACTCGCCTCGCGCATCGTGCAGACCCTCGAGCGAAAGAGGGCCACGATCGCCGACGTCCTGGGACGGGCGCCCTCCGGCTCTCTCGAGGTGATCGTCTACACCTCTTCCGAGGTCGCGGCCCGGAGAGGCCTGCCCGACTGGGTCGGGGCGGTCTTTGACGGGCGCATCCGCGTCGGCGCCGCCGAGGTGACCTCGATGGATGACGCCCGCCTCGAGAAGATCCTTGGCCACGAATACACTCATGCCTCAATCCACGACATCCTGGGGAGGAGCGCTCCCGTCTGGTTCGAAGAGGGTCTGGCTCAGGTCGTGACCGAAGGGGCCCAACCGGTGCGAGCGAACCTGGCCGCCCCGATTCTTGCGGCAGGGGTGACCCTGTCGGACCTGCCCCCCGAATTCGTGACGTTGCCGCCGGATCGTGCCCGTGCCGCGTATGCGCTCTCCTATGCTACGGTGGCCTATATCATTCAAAAATACGGAAACGGGGCAATAAATCTGATAATGAACGAGTTATCCGATGGAAAAACGCCTGAGAGCGCGATTCGTATCGTCTGCGGTCTTGATCTCCGGGGTTTGGAAAAGGCCGTCTCGGACTGGTTGAGCCAAGGGTAGATCGATCGAGGAATGCTTCAGGGTGGAGATCTCAGCGATGGCAGGTTCCACCCGGCCATGGAATGGAACTTGACGAAACCCCTTTTCCCCATACATTTTTTCCGAGATCCGGGGGGATCGCCTCCAGCCAGAGCCCGTTCGCCCGTATCCATCCCTCAATGACCAGGGGAGGTCATGCATGATGCCGAGAATCGCATGTTTCATTACGGCGATCGCGATGGTCGCCGTCCTGACGCCTGCTTCGCGCGCGTTGGACGTCGGCGGCTCGTTGATCGTTCAGTACAACGATCGCGAGGGTTCCGTGGCGGGCTCGACTTCGCTCGCCCGCCAGGTGAACGGCCAGTTCGATCTCACGCAGATGAACCTGCGTCTCCAGCAGGACCTCTCGGATTACAACCGCGCATACGCGAGCGTCACTTCGACCCTGGGTAACGTGGTTCAATTGAACGAGGGATGGCTCCAGTTCGGCGGCCTGCCGTACGAGGGCAGTCTCACCGTCGGACGCTTCTACAAGCCGCTCGGAGCCCCCTTGCAGACGGTCGGCCTTTCCTACAATGCGCTCCTCTTCCACGCCGCTCCGGTCCTGGGTTTGAAGGCGGGGATGGAGTATTACCCGTGGCGTTGGGAGGCCGGTTTCGTGAACAACAACCCCCTGAACGCGGCGGGAACGACGATCAGCGGGAGCACGGCCTTCGCCCGCCCCCTGGTCGGGCCGGTGGGAACCGTGACGAACAACAAGGAGGGATACCTCTTCCTGGGCTGGCGGGACGGAGGCGACTGGGGAGCCCTTGACGTGAATGTCCTGGGCACCGTCGGCGAGATGACCCGGCAGGACAACGCCCTGGTGCACAACGGAAACCTCGGCCTCACGCTCTTCCGCCTGGGGGTCCAGGACGAAAAGCTGCGTTACCAGGGAGAAGTCGCCGTCGACTACACCTACGGGCCGTACAGGGTTTCGGGGCACTACTCCTATGCGAAGGAAGGGCCGCTCCAGCTGAACGTTTACAACGTGACGGGGTCCTACCGTTACGGGTCTTTCAACTGGATCGCGGGTTTCGACCAGTTGAAGAACAATTTCGATTTCCGCCCCTTCAGCTTCCCCGCCTCATGGAACCGCAAGCGTGTCAGCCTGGGGTGCTTGTATGAGTTGACCCAGCAGGTTCAGTTCCAGTTGGAGTATGAGATCAATCGCGAGGAGATCACCCATCGGATGCCCGACGCGAGCCAGGAAAAGGGTGTACTTAACGACGGCGTGACGCTTCAGACGCTGGTCACGTTCTGAGGGAGGCCCAGATGATGAAAGCGATGAACATGATGAGAGCGATGGGAAACCGGAGGGGACTCCTGGCCTTGGCCGGGCTCTTCCTCGTGGCGATTCTCGTGACGGGTTCGAGCGTCGCGGCCGAGCGCGGCGAGTTCGCGGTGCTCGTGAGGGCGCGCGGGCGCGTCGAGGTCCAGGTGGCGGGGACGACGAAGTGGGAGACGGCCAGCGAGAGGATGCGCGTGAACCGGGGCGACACCTTGAAGGTCGGGCCGGCGGGCGAAGCGGTGCTTCGCATCTCGGATCGCAACTACGTCGTCGTTTCGGAGAACAGCCAGTTCACCCTGAACGCGGCCGGCGTGCGCACGGTCTCGGACCCGAACAACAGCTTCATGGGTCTCTTCCCGGCCCGCACCCAGGTGCTCGA
>CAZWVM010000145.1:5708-9038 GCA_964637705.1 uncultured bacterium | reverse complement strand
GCGTCTGGGGCGTGTACAAGAGCGAGACCTTCATCCTCGACCGGCGCGGCCCCTCGGTCACGAACGTCACGGTGAACTATCTCCGCGGGGGACAATGGGTCAAGAACGGCGAGACGGTGACGATCACGGCCGTGGTGAGCGACGCGATCTCCGCGATCGACACGGTGTGGGTCGATGCGACGGCCCTGAACGGCAACGCCGGCCTCCGGATGTTCGATGACGGCACGAGCGGCGACGCCGTCTCGGGCGACGGCGTCTATTCCCGGGCGATCACGGTCACCCAGCTTTCGAATCCGCGTACCGCGACCGTCTCCTGCACGGTGGCGGCCCATGACGTGATACGGAACCGGACGACCTATCCCCTCAACGTGAACAAGGACGACTCGCCGCCGATCTTCGGCATGGCGGTCACCGACGACGCCGACACCGTCTACGCGAACGGCCAACTCGTCCGGATCACCGTCTTCATCGACTCGGACGCGAACGACTCTCTCTCCGCGCCGCCCGGAGAGCGTCGACTCTCGATCCGCGCCGATTTTGGAGCCGTTTCGGACAAGTTCGGGCGAGCCGAGGTCCATGTCTCCGACGACAGCAGCGGCTTCTACACCATCACCTACACCATCCCGACGACGAACACGCACCCGGACGTCCTCAACGCGGCCGTCCTGATCACGGCCGCGGACGAGGCGGGAAACGAGGACACCAAGATCTGGAGGATCAGCCTCGACAACAACGTGCCGGTGAACCCGTACGTGATCGCCCTGGCCTTCGGCGACTCGCAGATCGGCACCGACTCGGCCCGGGACTACATCTTCAACGACAACGACACGGTCATGGTCTACATCGGGGACACGGCTCCCCTCCCCCTCCGTTCCGCCGAGTTCTTCATCGACTACGTCGCGGGGAACGGGGAGGGCGATACCCTCTTCCCGGTGGACGGCCTCTGGGGCGGCTTCTACGAGACGACGACGGCCGCCGTGAACATCGGACGCCTCGCCGATGGCATGCATTACCTGATGGCCCATGCCCAGGACACGGAACTGCGCTGGGGTGCCTTCCGCACCGAGACTTTCATCGTGGACCGCGCCGCTCCGGTCGTGTCCAACATCGTCATCGCGTATCCCTCCGGCCAGGCCGCGGTCAAGGCCGGCGACACGGTTCTCGTCTCCGCGATCGTGACCGACGCGACCACCCGCGTGGACACGGTCTGGATCGACGCCACGGCCTTGAGCGGCGAGACCGGGATCCGGATGGTCGACGACGGCACGGGCGGCGACCTCTTCGCGGGCGACAACGTCTACAGCGCCCGCGTCACGATCTTCCGTCCCCTGACGGGGACGGCAACCTGCACCGTCGGCGCCAACGACATCGTGCGGAACATGGGGCAGGTCGCGATCCCGATCCTCCGCAACGACTCGCCGGCGCGCGTCCGTTATGCGATCGCGCGAGATCCGGACACGGTCTACGCGAACGGACAGACCCTGCTCTTCTCCGTGTATGTCGACTCAGCCGATCTCCTCTCCCCCGGCGATTCCGGCCTCTCGATCACGACCGACTTCACCGCGGTCGACGGGAACTACGTCGCCGGCAGCGAAATCGTCTCCGACGACGGCCGGGGCACGTACACGATCCGGTACACGATCACGGCGACGAACCCCCGGTCCGACGGCAACGACAGCCGGATCGTCGTGACCGTGCTGGACAACGCCCGCAACCTCGACACCTTCGTCTGGCTCGTCTCCCTCGACAACGCAGCGCCCGCCGTCACCTTCCTCGACATCTCGGACCTGCCGCTCGGCACGGACCGCGCCAAGGACAGCTATCTCAACGACAACGACACCTTCCTCGTCTCCTTCCGCGACGGTACCCAACCGGTGACAGCGGCGGAATTCTTCGTCGACCAGATGGGTCGGAACGGCGAGGGCACCGCGCTCGCGGCCCTCGACGGCGCCTTCAGCGGCCTCGACGAGACGTGCGTCGGCGTCCTCTCCACCGCCTCGCTCGCCGACGGCTGGCATACCCTCTACGCCCACGGCCGCGACACGGCCGGCAACTGGGGCGCCGTCTCCTCCGTCACCTTCGCCGTCGACCGCACGCCGCCCGTGCTCACGAACCTCCAGGTGATCTATCCCGGTTCCGCCTCCTCGGTTTCCGCGGGCAACACGATCCGGGTGACGATCGAGGCGACGGAGATCCTCTCGCGGATCGACTCGGTCTACATCGATGCCCGCACGTTGAACGATTCCATCCAAGTCCTGATGAACGACAGCGGCTACGGCGGCGACGTCACCGCCGGCGACAACGTCTACACGGCGAGCATCACCTGCTCCGTCGCGCTGACCGGCGCAGCCTCCTGCACCGTTGTCGCCTCCGACACGGTTCGCAACTTCACGCGTGTCTTCTTCACCGTCAACCGAGATGACAGCCGGCCGATCGTCCGCTACGTGACGACGACCGATCCCGACACGATCTACCGCAACGGCCAGACGGTCATCGTCAAGGTCTTCGCCGACACCGACGGCGCCGGCGACGGCGTCACCGGACTTGCGCTGACCGCGAACTTCGGTTGCATCGACTCCCATTACATCCGCGGAAGCGAGATCGTCTCCGACGACGGCCGCGGCACCTACACGATCCGCTACCTCGTCTCCCCCACCAACCTCGCTTCCGATCGCAACGACACCCTCGTCATCCTCGGCATCGTCTCGTCCGTCGGCACCGGCGACTCCTCGTGGTGGCCCGTTTCGCTCGACAACAACGGCCCGACGGTGATCTTCGCGGACATCGAGGACACCCGCGGCGGAAGCGACCGCGCGAAGGACCGGTTCATCAACGACGACGACTCGGTCATCCTGGCCCTGCGCGACACCACGCAGTTCGTGGTCGCCGCCGAGTTCTTCCTGGACATCGTGGGCCGCGAGAGCGAGGGGTTGCGCGTCCCGTCCGTCGACGGCGCGTTCGATTCGCTCCTCGAGACCGCCGCGGCGACGCTGAACCTCTCGCTCCTCACCGACGGCGTGCACACCCTCTACGCCCGCGCGCTCGACCGCGCCGGCAACTGGGGCCCCGTCCGCGCCGAGACGTTCACCGTGGATCGACGTCCGCCGCAGATCCTGAACGTCTCCATCAACCTCGGTCCCCGCCCGATCCCGCGCGACGGCGACACGATCACCGTCTCGGCTCTCGTACTGGACGCCACGACCCGCGTCGAGTCGGTGACGCTCGTCTCCCAGAATCTCGCGGACACGCCGGTCATCGCACTCCTTGACGACGGTTTGAACGGCGACGCCGCGGCCGGCGACAGCGTCTTCACCTGCCGGTTCCCCCTGA
>CAZWVM010000145.1:0-5608 GCA_964637705.1 uncultured bacterium | reverse complement strand
TTGAACGGCGACGCCGCGGCCGGCGACAGCGTCTTCACCTGCCGGTTCCCCCTGAGGACGAACAACTTCACGGGGACCGAGACCTTCCGACTTGTCGCTTTCGACATCGTGAGAAACACCGATACGGTGACGGAAACCTTCACGGTCCGTGCGCCCGTCGCCCCGGTCATCCAATACATCCTCGTCTCCGACACGGACCGGGTCTACAAGGACGGAGGAACGGTGAAGCTGACCGCCTACGTGACGGTCGGCGGCGCCGGAACCGACGGTCTCCGGGTCTCGGCGAACTTCCTGCCCCTGGACACCACCTACGTGACCGGCAGCGAGATCGTCTCCGACGACGGCCGCGGCACCTACACGATCCGCTACACCCTGGCCGTCAACAACACGGTCTGGAACACCGAATCGATCCCGGTCGTCGTCCGCGCCGTGAACGACACCGAGTTCTGCACGCGCTCGATCCTCATCCACCTCCGCAACGGCGCCGGCGATTTCATCCCTCCGGATTCCTGCGACATCCGCGAGCCCGCCGTCGATTCCTCCTTCAACGGCCCGGTCCGCGTCCGCATCTACGCCTCCGACGACCTCGGCCTCGACCAGATCGAGCTCTACCGCGTGGACATGCACGGCGAGACGCGTCTCGTCTCCACCGTCAACCTCACGACCTGGCCGCAGAACTCCCGCGTCGATCTGATGTGGAGCGTCTCTACGGAGACGCAGGGCATCTACAACCTCTTTGCGATCGCCTACGACCGCCACCACAACCAGCGCTACTCCCGCTCGGTGCGGATCATGATCGACCGCACGCACCCGGTCTTCACCTCCATCAGCGTCGAGAACACGCTCGGTTTCGTCACCGGCACCTTCTCCAATGGCGAGACCATCGTGCTTATCGTCCAGACCAACGAGATCGGGGACTCCATCACCGCCGACTTCTCGGTGATCGATTCGGAGTATCGTAACGGCTACGAGACGATACTCCGGTCGCAGTCCCTCGGGCTCGCGGCGCGCGCCCGAGCCTCCGCGCTCGACGCCGCCCGCGCGCTCGCGACCGGCTACTTCGAGATCCACTACCGCATCAGCGTGAACAACAAGCGTCCGAACGGCATGTATCACATCCCGATCACGATCACGGACACGGCGGGCAACCGGACCGTCCTCTCCGCCGCGATGACGCTTCAGACCAACAGCGTCACGATGCCCTCGCCGAACCCATACCTCGGCGGGCGCAACTTCGCTCCCGGAGACCTCACCACCGGCATCGTCTTCCGGCCCGTCGAGGCCGGCGCGACGGTCGACATCTACAACCTGCGCGGAAACCTCGTCAATCGCCTGCAGTCGGCCGGAAACGCCTACATCCACTGGAACGTGACGGACCGCACCGGCGCGAACGTCGCGAGCGGCTACTACTTCTACGTGGTGACGAATCCCTCGGGCAGCATGTACCGCGGCAAGCTGGCGGTGGTCCGATGAACGCTCTGAGAATCCTCGTCGCCCCGGCCCTCCTCGTTCTCTCCCTCGCGTCCTCCGCCCACGCCGCGAACGGTCTCACCGCCGCCGGCGATTTCCTACGCGAGGAGCGCGGCGCTCGCATCGCCGCGTACGGCGGCGCCGGCGCCGCGCTCTCCGGCGACCTCTTCGCCGTCCCGTCCAACCCGGCGGCGATCGCCGGACTCGGCCGCTTCCAGGCCGTCTTCGAGCACGACGCCCTCGTTCTCGACGTCACCGGCAACCACGTCGCCTTCGGCGGCGCCTGGCGCGATCTCCTCTCCTGGGGCGTCTGGTTCACCGGCCTCGACTACGGATCCACCCTGCGCACCACCAACAACGATCCCTTCGGCGCGTCCAATTCCTCCTTCACCGGCGCCGATCGTTCGATCGGTGCCGTCGTTGGCGGCCGCCTCGGATACAACCGCCAGTTCCACTGGGGCGCGGCGATCAAGGACTTCGAGCTCCGGATCGACCAGTACAAGGCCACCGGCCGAGCGGTCGACCTCGGCGCCCAGTGGGATGTCGTCGCGATCGGCTCGCACCGCCTCCGGCTCGGCGCCTCGATCCTCAACATGGGCTCCTCCGCGACCTTCCTCAACGCCCGCGAGAACCTCCCCTTCTCCTGGCACATGGGCGCGCTGCTCGAAGGCGAGATGGCCGGTTTCGGATACGAGGCGACTCTCGAGGGCGTGGGCGGGGACGGAGACGAAAGCCACGCGCGCTTCGGCCTCGGAGTGAAGCCCGTGCGCTGGCTCTGCCTCCGCGTCGGATCGAACTCGGAGCGCGACCTCTCTCACGGGCTCTCCACCGGCTTCGGCGTCAACTGGAACGACCTGAACGTCGACTACGCCTATGTCCCCTACGGGGATCTCGGATCGCGCAACCGCGTCTCGCTCGGTTACTCATGGGGCGGCCCGATCGGAGGATCCGGCCGGCCGCGTCCCCGCATCGTCGATCCCCTCGAGGAATCGGCCTCTTATCCCGCCGCGCCCGCGCCCGCGCCGTCGCGCGTCGCGCCTCCCGCGTCGTTGCCGCCCGCTCCTCCGATCCGGCGGCCGACGCTTCCGCCGGCCGAGGTTCCCCCGGCGCCGCCCGTCCAGCCCGCTCCTCCGCGCGATCTCCCGCCGATCGTCGAGGAACCCTACGAAGAGCCAGCGGTGGCTCGCCCTGCACCCGTGCCGGCAGCACCTGCTCCTGCGGCACCCGTGCCTGCGGCACCCGTGCCTGCGGCGCCCGTGCCTGCGGCACCCGTGCCTGCGGCACCTGAGCGCCCCGTGACACCTCTCCCGGCGCCCGCTCCCGCTCCCGCGCCTGCGCCGGTCGCGACGCCCGCGCCCCTCTCCATCGCCGACGTCGGTCGGCTCATCGACGAATACACGGCGAAGGGCAACGAGGCGGTGAATGCGGGGCGCTACCCGGAAGGCGTCTCCTTCTACCAGAAGGTTCTCGATCTCGACCCGCGCAACGCCCAGGCGCTCTACAACCTGGCCACCGTGCAGATGCTTGCGAAGGACTACGAGGCCGCGGCGCGATCCTATGCCCGCGTCATTGTCGTCAATCCGGCCGACGCCGAGGCCCACCTGTATCTCGGGATCTGCCACTTCAACGCGAACCGGCTCGAACCGGCGGCCCGGTCCTGGCAGAGGGCGCTCGAACTCGATCCCGCGAACGAGACCGCCCGGATGTATCTCAACATCCTGGGTCTCTGATCCGCGCGCCCGTCGGGGCCGCGGCCTACGCCTTGATCTCCCTCAGGTCCCTCACGCGCCGGCATGCGTCGAAACCGGGGAAGGCGTCGAGAGGGTCGTAGAGCACCGGCGTCAGCCCGGCCGCGCGCGCGCCCTTCACATCGATCTCGGGGATGTCTCCCACGTAAAGGCTCTCACCGGGCGAAACACCGAGCTTCTCGCACCCGAGAAGGAAGAACCGGGGATCGGGCTTCTCGACGCCCTCGAGGTGCGAATCGAGGATGAACTCGAAGGGATCGGCGAGTCCGCAGGCTTCCAGGAGCGACGCCACGCGGCCGTCGGCGTTCGATATGACGGCGACCTTCACCCCCGCGCGTTTCAGGGCCTCGATGCAGGGGCGCGCCTCCGGGTTGGCGCGCCGCCAGACCGAGAAGACCGCCTCCACCTTGCGGATGCGCTCGAGAGCCGCCGGGATCTCCCCTTCCGGAAAGCCGGCCTCCCGGAGCATGCCCGAGAAGTACATCGCGAAGAAATGCCTCGACTCGGTCGAGAGGTCCCTGAGGCGTTCGTTGACGAGGGGGCGCATCCGGCGGTCCCCCTCGCGCACGGCTTCCGGCGAAAGCCCGCCCGCGACGGCCGCGATGAGAACATGATCGACCCAGACGAGCGTATTGCCGGCGTCGAAGAACGCGGCCCGGATCCGCGGGGCGGCGGGTTCGGGGCGGGAATCAGCGCGCGTCACGGCCCGCCTCCGACTCTCCATCTTCCCGCGCCTCGCTCCTCACCCTCGTTCAATCCATCTCCAGCACGGCCATGAAGGCCGATTGGGGAATGTCGACGCGCCCGATCGTCTTCATGCGCTTCTTGCCTTCCTTCTGCTTTTCCAGGAGCTTGCGCTTGCGTGAGATATCGCCGCCGTAGCACTTCGCGAGCACGTTCTTGGCCATGGCGCGGATCGTCTCGCGCGCGATCACCTTCGACCCGATCGCGGCCTGGACGGGAATCTGGAACTGGTGCCGCGGGATGAGTTCCTTCAGCTTCTCGCAGAGCTGGCGGCCGATCCCGTAGGCCTTGTCGCGGTGCACGATCGTCGCCAGGGCGTCCACCGACTCCTCGTTGACCTTGATATCGAGCCGCACCAGGTCCTGCGCGCGGTGCCCGATGTATTCGTAGTCGAAGGAGGCGTAGCCGCGGGAGAGGGACTTCAGCTTGTCGAAGAAGTCCATGACGACCTCCGCGAGGGGGACATCGTACGCGAGGACCACCTTCTCCTTGGAGATGAAGTTCATGTCGATGAAGGTGCCGCGCTTGTCCTGGCAGAGCTGCATGATCGCGCCGATGAACTCCTCCGGCGTGTAGACCCGGGCCCGGATGTAGGGCTCCTCGATGATCTCGAGGTGGTTCGCGGCGGGCAGTTCCGCCGGGTTCTCGACGAGGATCTCCGTGCCGTCCGTCAGCTTCGCCTTGTATTCGACGGAGGGCGCGGTGACGAGGAGATCGAGGTCGAACTCGCGCTCGAGCCGCTCCTGGATGATCTCCAGGTGCAGGAGGCCGAGGAACCCGCAGCGGAAGCCGAACCCCAGGGCCGCCGACGTCTCCGGTTCGTAGCGGAAGGCGGCGTCGTTGAGCTGGAGCTTCTCGAGGGCCTTGCGGAGGTCGTTATACCGATCGCCGTCGACCGGGTAGAGCCCGGCGAAGACCATGGAGAGGGGCTCGCGGTAGCCGGACAGCGGCTCGATCGTCTCGTCGTCGCCGGTCACCGTGTCGCCGACCCGGATCTCCTCGATCTTCTTCAGGGACGCCGTGAGGTACCCGACGCAACCCGTCCCGATCACGTCGCGCGTCTGCCTCTGCGGCACGAAGACCCCGACCTCCGTCACCTCGTTGCGCTTGCGGTTCGAAGCGAGCCTCACGATCTCCCGGGAGCGCACCTTCCCGTCCACGACGCGGATGTAGGCGACCGCGCCGAGGTAGGCGTCGTACTGGGAGTCGAAGATGAGGGCGCGGAGCGGGGCGTCCGGGTTGCCGGTGGGCGGCGGCACCCGGTCGATCACCGCCTGCAGGATTTCACGGATCCCCGTCCCCTCCTTCGCCGAGCAGTACAGGATCTCCTTCTCGGAGAACCCGAGCGAAGAGAGCTGGGCGGCGCAGCGCGGGAGATCCGCGCCGGGGAGATCGATCTTGTTGACGACCGGGATGAGCGTGAGGTTCTCCTCGAGCGCGAGATCGATGTTGGCGAGCGTCTGGGCCTCGACACCCTGCGAGGCGTCGACGACGAGGAGAGCCCCCTCGCAGGCGGCGAGCGCGCGGGAGACCTCGTAGCGGAAGTCGACGTGCCCCGGCGTGTCGATCAGATGGAGGAGATACTCGGGGCCGCCGGGCTTCGGGACGTAGGTCATGCGCACGGGGTGCGCCTTGATCGTGATCCC
>CAZWVM010000144.1:0-9039 GCA_964637705.1 uncultured bacterium | reverse complement strand
TATGCCTGACACCATACTCAACTACAGCTCCGCGAACCCGCCGGGACGGTAGAGAGGAAAGGCGTCGCAGAGTTCGGCCACCGACTTCCGAATCCCCGCGATGCGCGCGGCGTCGGAGGGTGCGTCCAGGACGTCTGCGATCCAGCCGGCGACGGTCGTGAGTTCCTGCGCGCCCATCCCCCGCGTGGTGAGGGCCGGGACGCCGATGCGCACGCCCGAGGTGACGGCCGGGGGCTTCGGATCGTCGGGAATCGCGTTCTTGTTCACCGTGATCCCCGCCTCCTCAAGGGCCTTCTCCGCCTCCTTCCCCGTCACCGGCTTCTCCCGGAGGTCCAGGAGCACGAAGTGGCAGTCGGTGCCGCCGGAGACGAGACGGTAGCCGCGCGCGACGAGCCCGTCGCCGAGCGCCCGCGCGTTCTCCAGGATCCGCTTCTGGTAGGCACGGAATCCCTCCGTCAGGGCCTCCCTGAAGCAGACGGCCTTCGCCGCGATCACGTGCTCCAGGGGGCCGCCCTGCAGGCCCGGGAAGACCGCCTTGTCGAGGCCCTTGGCGTGGGCGGCGCGGCACATCGAGAGGCCGCTGCGCGGGCCGCGCAGGGTCTTGTGCGTCGTCGTCGTCACGAAATCCGCGTGCGCGACGGGCGAGCCGTAGAGGCCCGCCGCGACGAGCCCGGCGTAGTGCGCGATGTCGGCCATGTGCGCCGCGCCCACTTCAGCCGCAATCCGCCCCACCCGCTCGAAGTCGATCTGCCTCGGGTAGGCCGAGGCGCCCGTGACGATGACCTTCGGACGGCACTCCTTCGCCAGGCGCTCCAGTTCGGCGTAGTCGATGTATCCGGTCTCCGGGCTGACGCCGTAGGAAACGACGTTGTAGATGAGGCCGGAGAAGTTGACCGGGTGACCGTGCGAGAGATGCCCGCCGTGGGCGAGCTTCATGCCGAGGATCGTGTCGCCGGGCTTGGCGACGGTGAAGTAGACGGCCTGGTTCGCCGTCGTGCCCGAGTGGGGTTGGACGTTCGCGTGCTCGACGCCGAAGAGCTTCTTCGCGCGCTCGATCGCCAGCGTCTCGACCCCGTCGACGAACTCGCAACCGCCGTAGTAGCGCTTGCCGGGGTAGCCTTCCGCGTACTTGTTCGTCAGGGGAGTCCCCATCGCCTCCAGGACCGCCCGTGAGCAGAAGTTCTCCGAGGCGATCATCTCGAGCTGGTTCTCCTGCCGCTCGATCTCCCGGTCGATGAGCCAGGCGATCTCCGGGTCCGTCGCCGCCAGGGCCATTCTCTTCATCGTCGCATCCGTCGTCGTCATCGCGTCATCCCCCGTCAAATCCGCTCCCAGAGGTCGGCCGCGTGTTCACGCGCCCGCTCCGCGAGCCCTTCCTCGTCGATCGTTCCCGTCAACTTCTTCTCCTTCAGGAGCACCTTACCGTGGCAGACCGTGGCCCATGCATCCGCGTAGGCCAGCCCGAAGAGGACGTGACCGAAGCAGGAGGCGTCGTTGAGAGGCGTCGGCGGGTAGTAGTCCATCACCGCGACGTCGCCGAAGGCGCCCTCCTCCAGGACCCCCACCGGCTTCTCGAAATAGCGGGAGGCGATGGCCGAATTGCCCTTCACGAACATCTCGTACGGCTCGCCCCAGCCCGACCGCGGGTCGCCGGCGCGGTGGCGCGCGAGCCACGAGGCGGCCTTGAAGTCGTCGAGGGGATTCGGGGCCATGCCGTCGGTGCCGATGCCGGCGAGGATCCCGAGTTCCTTCATGCGGACGATGTTCGCGGCGCCGACGGCGTTGTTCATGTTGGAGGTCGGCTGGTGCACCACGGCCGCGCCCGCCTTCGCGATGATCTCCAGCTCCTTTTCGGAGACGTGCACGCAATGAGCCAGGATCGTCTTCTCCGTGAGGAGGTCGAAGGCGGCCAACCGCTCGACGCAACCCCCGAAACCCCGCGCGCGCGCGTCCTCCGCGTCGGAGAGCGCCTCCGCGCAGTGGATGTGCACGCCCGCGTGCTCGTATTCGTCCAATTGCCGCGCGGCCTCCAGGGTCTCGTCGCCGCACGTGAACTGGGCGTGCAGGCCGATCATGCCCGAGAGGCGGCCGGCGCCATGGCCCGCCCGGCACATCTCCAGGAACCGCTCGTTCTCGCTCATGCCCGCCAGGGCGATCGTCTCGCCGTCGCGGTCCGAGACCTCGTAGCAGCAGCAGGCCCTCACGCCCGTGTCGATGACCGCCTGGCCGATCTCCTCCAGGCACCCCACCGGCGTCCCGTCGCGGTAGAAGGGAGAGGCGTGGTGGTCGATGTAGGTCGTCACGCCGTACTTGATTCCCTGAAGGATCGGAAGAGCGGCCGAGAGGTAGCAGTCCTCGGGGCCGAGGGCCTTGTCGAGCCGCCACCAGAGTTTCTTCAGGATGTCGTTGAAGTTCGAAGCCGGATCGCCGCCGAGCGACATGCCGCGGGCGAACGTCGAGTAGAAGTGCATGTGGGCGTTCACGAGCCCCGGCAGGATCACGCGGCCGTCCGCGTCGAGGTGCTCGACCTTCTCCTCCACCGCGCTGACTTGTTTCCACGGACCGACGGCCCGGATCACGTCGCCGTCGATGAGAACGCCGGAGTCGGGGAGCACGCGGTTGCTGGCTCCGAAGGTGACGACGGTTCCGGGTCCGATGAGAAGCATGGCTCACCTCGAGGCGATAAAGGGATGGCCGAGGATATCAGAAGAGACGCGGAGTGAACAGGAGCGAGGACTCGTGACGGGACGGGCCTGTGGAAACGGAAGCGGCGCGGGTCAGGCGGCCCGGCCGAGCCACCCCAGGAGCGATTTCACGAAGGCGACGTAGCTCGTGCCGACCTCGATCGAGACCGGCCCCTTCACCACGATCCGCGTCGTTCGCGGGCCCCAGTCGACGAGCCCGCCCGACCAGTGGGGAGCGAAGTCCGACGTGAAGGCCGCGACGCGGCGGTCGGCGCTGGCGTCGACGACGAGCAGGGGCAGGGGATCGCTGGAAAGGAGGAGAAGGCGGGCGCCGGTCGGGAGCGGACGTTGGACGACCGGCACCGCGTTCACGAGGACGCGCGAAGAGGGCTTCAGGAGCACGCGGTTCAGGCCGCAGACCGCCGGCGCCGCGTCGAAGGAGAGACCCGCGGTGATCTCGTGCTCGCGCGCCGGCAGGACGAGAGCCCCGGCGGGGAAGTTCGTCCGGTCGTCCCGCCCGAGACATCGCACCGGCAGGAGCGCCTCGACGGGGGTCCCCTTCCATCCGCCGAACGGGCCCGAGAAGGAGGCCCATCCGCCGACCATCAGGAGGCCCGTTCCCGATTCCACCTGCTTCACGATCTCGCGCTGCGCGGCCGCCGGAACCTGCGCCGCCGGCATGTCGGAAAGGATGATGAGGTCGTAACGCCTCTTCAGGGCGGACGGCGCCAGCCGGCGCGCCGGCGGAAGGTGGGTCGTCGAGAAGCCGGCGGACTTGATGCAACCGAGAAGGTAGCGCGCCGCTCCGTCGACCGGCCCGTCACCACAATACAGGATTTTCATGGGAGGGAACGATAGCAGGGACGGGAGAAGAATGCGAGAGGGGAGTGCGGAGTCATGAGGGAGGCGTCCAGAGCGCCAGGTCCGCGTCCGGGACCGCCGTGAGATCGACGTCGCCGAGCGCGCGCCATTCCTTTTCGTGGGTGTAATCGACGCCGGGAGGGGCATGCTTCTGGAAGAGGTGGCGATCGCCCGGGGAGAGAGATTCGAACTCGGCCGCCGGCAGGTAACGCACGGGACGGATCTCCAGCCTCAGGGCGGCGTCGCGCCGGATCCCGAGGGCGACGGGCTCGAAATCCCAGCGCAGGAGCGAGGGGCGGAAGGATCTCCGTTCCGCGAGAACCGCGGGATCCTCCTCGGTGAAGCAGACGACCGGAAGGGAACCCCGGATGAGCCGGGAGCAGGCGCGGATGCGGCGCTCGGATAGGATCCGGGCAAGAGCGTCGACGACGGAATGGGCGGCGCCCGGCCGGTTCTCCGCGAGCGATTCGAACCACGCCTCCCGTGTCTCCCCGGGCCAGGGCCCGGGAGACGAGCGCGTGAAGTGCCAGAGATATGACGGGGTTGAGGCGAGAGGATCTCGGGGAACAAAGGGCAGGATTGCCGGAATCTCGACGAGAGGCGGGAGGGAAAGCTCCAGGGCTGTCGCGCCGGCCGCGAGAAGAGCGGAGTTGCCCTCGAGTTCATCCACACCGGGCGGCGGGACGACGGCATGAACCGTTTTTCCCGAGGAGAGCGCCTCGAGGCCCAGCCGCTCCATGATCCCGCCGCGCCGCACGGCGACGGCGACGAGCTCGTCAGCCCGCTTCGCGACCTCCTCGTCCAGGGAAGCCCACGAGGTCTTCCCGCGCCCGCGTCTCGGCACGGTCTCGACCCGCCCCCCTGCTCGCCGCTGGGCCCAGGCCGAGACGTCGAGCGGAACGAGACCCTCGCCGCCGACGAGGATCCGCCCCGCGAAACGGCGCGCCGCCTCCACCGTGGCGCGGAACCAGAAGGTGGAGGGCGCAACGTCGCGATGCTGCCGCGAGAGGAGCAGGGCGTAGGATCGGTCCATGGAGCGATAATAGCATTGTCGGCACCTCCGACCGCGCTATAATCTTCGGATCGCGGGCCGGCCTTCGAGGGCGGCTCCGCTTCCAGGAGGATTCGCGGTGAAGAAGGATTTCAAGGTCAAGGATATGAGCCTCGCGGCGTGGGGCCGCAAGGAGATCTCGATCGCGGAGCAGGAGATGCCGGGCCTCATGGCGCTCCGCAAGCGCTACGGGAAGAAGAAGCCGCTCGCCGGCGCCCGGATCACCGGAAGCCTGCACATGACCCTGCAGACCGCGGTCCTCATCGAGACCCTGCAGGCCCTGGGCGCCAAGGTGCGCTGGGCCTCCTGCAACATTTTCTCCACCCAGGACCACGCCGCGGCCGCGATCGCCAAGGCGGGCACCGCGGTTTTCGCGTGGAAGGGTGAGACCCTCCGGGAATACTGGGAGTGCACGCTGGACGCCCTGGCCTTCCCGGGCGGCCAGGGCCCCAGCCTCATCGTCGACGACGGCGGCGACGCCACCCTCATGGTCCACCTCGGTTACCAGGCCGAGGAGAACCCGAAGGTGCTGGACCGCGAGCCGGGCGGCGACGACGAGAAGGAACTGCTCGTCATCCTCAGGAAGATCCTCAAGAAGGACCGCACCTTCTGGCACCGGATGGTGCCGCACATCAAGGGCGTCAGCGAGGAGACGACGACGGGCGTCCACCGCCTGCACCAGATGATGGAGCAGGGGACGCTCCTCTTCCCGGCGATCAACGTGAACGACTCCGTGACGAAGTCGAAGTTCGACAACCTCTACGGCTGCCGCGAGTCGCTCGCCGACGGCCTGAAGCGAGCTCTCGGCGTCATGATCGCGGGCAAGACGGTCGTGGTCTGCGGCTACGGCGACGTGGGCAAGGGTTGCGCCCAGTCGATGCGCGGGTTCGGAGCGAAGGTCGTGGTGACGGAGATCGACCCGATCTGCGCCTTGCAGGCCTCGATGGCCGGCTTCGAGGTGCGCACGGTCGAGCAGATGCTCGCCGAGGGCGACATCTACGTCACGACGACGGGCAACTGCGACGTCATCACGGCCGAGCACATGGCCCGGATGAAGGACCAGGCGATCGTCTGCAACATCGGGCACTTCGACAACGAGATCCAGGTGAACCGGCTCTTCGCGTGGAAGGGCGTCAAGCGCACGAACATCAAGCCGCAGGTCGACATGTTCACCTACCCCGATGGCCGGTCGATCTACCTCCTCGCGGAGGGCCGCCTCGTCAACCTCGGCTGCGCCCAGGGGCACCCCTCCTTCGTGATGTCGACGTCCTTCACGAACCAGACGCTCGCGCAGCTCGATCTCTGGACCCGCAAGCAGCCGATCGGCGTGACCTGCCTCTCCAAGAAGCTCGACGAGGAAGTGGCGCGCCTGCATCTCGACAAGCTCGGAGTCACGCTCACGAAGCTCACGAAGAAGCAGGCCGATTACATCAACGTCCCGGCGGAAGGCCCGTACAAGACCGACTGGTACCGCTACTGATCCGGGCTCAGTCGCTCGCCGGGGAGGGACTCGCCCGCTTCTCCAGGGCCTCCCGGCCGTAGCGGGAGAGAAAACGCCGGTCGGGCGCCGGAGAGTAGCGGCGCACGCGGTCGAGTTCGTGCGTCGAGAGCGCCGGGATCATTCCGTAGTCGCGCGCGCGGCTCCAGGCCTGGTTGACGAGCGTGCGCTGGTTCGGGCGCGCGTAGTCCAGGGCCAGCGCCAGTCCCCCCCGGTTCGCCACCGGTTTTACCGCGTCTCGCCAGATCCCGTGGGTCCAGAACAGGCCCTCGTCGTCGTGAAGCCGGTAGGCGTTCCGCGCAAAGTCGATCCGGGTCGTGAAGCACTCGAAGAGGATCCCGTCGAGCGAGCCTGAGATCCGGGGGGCGATCGCGAATCCCCGGTTCGCGATGAAGAAGACCGAGGGGAAGACCGTTCTCATCTCGTGGACGAGCCGGGCCATGCTGTCGGAGGCGGAAGGGTAGTCGTCGACCATGTCGAGCGTGTCGAGGAGGATCCCGTCACAGCCCTTCGACTCGACGGCCGCGCGGATTCGCCCGGCGACGAGCGCCCGCCAGGCCGGGTGGTCCGGAACGGCGAAGACGGAATTCCAGGAGGCGTTGGTGTCGGGCCGCCCGTCTCCGTCGGCGTCCATGAACCACCCGGTCACCCCCTCGAGTTCGCGCACCTCCGCCTCGTCGGCCTCCCCGAAGGAGACGTAACCGATGACGACGGAACGCCGCTTCAGCGACGCGATCTCTTCCCTCGTCCAGCGGCGCGACTCGATGACGACGAGGTCGAAGCCGGCGAGGGAGGCCGTGTCGGCGGGGCCGTAGGTGCAGGCCCAGGTGCGGACGCGCGAGGCGAGGGACGGCCGGGGCGGCGATCCGGGGGCGGACGGACGGGGCGCGTCGATCCCGGGCGGAGCCGAGCCGGCGTCGCAGGAGACGAGGAGGATCAACGCGAAATGCAGTATGAAGCGCATCGCACGGCTCAGCGCGCCCTTACTCCAGCATCCAGGGCATCGTCGCGCGGATGTCCTCGAGGGTCATTCCGCCGTCGAGGAGTTCCTGGACCGCGGCCTGCTTCTCCTCGCTGAACTGGCGCTCGGCCTCCTTCTTCGCCTTCTCGGCGGCCTCGACGGCTTCCTTCCTGGAGCGATAAAGGGCGAGAGCCTCGCGCGCGGCGTGGTACTCGGCGTTCTCCGAGAGATCCCCGTGGGCCCGCGCGGTGGCGACGGCCTCGATCAGTTCCTTTTCCTTGTCGTCGATCATGGTGAAATTGTACCCAGGCGCCCCCGACCGATCAAGATTCGGATAGAGACTCCCAGATGCGGCGGGCGATGCGCTTCTTCGGGGCTTCCTCGAGCCGGGCGGCGGAGCGGGTGGCGACGTCGAGCATCGTCACGGACGCGTTCTCCGCGCCCATCGTCGCGCGCGCCTCGTTGAGGATCACGACGTCCACGCCCTTGCGCCCCCCCTTCTCCAGGGCCGACTCGACGTCCGAGCCCGACTCCTCCGCGGCGAAAGCGACCGAACGGAATTTCGCGCCCCGTTCCCGCCCCTCCCGCACCAGGGTCGCCAGGACGTCGGGCGTGGGGACGAGGTCGATCGAGGAGATGAGTTCCTTGGCGGACTTGCCCGCGGCGCGGGTCGAGGGCCGGAAGTCGGCCACCGCGGCCGGCGCCACCACGATGTCGAACTCGATCGTCCGCGCGGCTTCCAGCATCTCCTCGGCCGACGTCACGCTTCGCGAGCGGATCCAGGCCGGAGGCCTCAGGGCCGCCGGGCCCGTGATCACCGTCACGTCGTCCCCGCTCTCGTGGGCCGCCTCCGCGAGCGAGAGCCCCATGAGACCCGAGGAACCGTTCGAGATGAACCGGACGTCGTCGATGTGCTCGCGCGTGGGTCCCGTCAGGATCAGGACGCGCTTCGGCGGGGTCCGCCGGCGCGCGAGCGCCACCGCGCGCAGAGTCGCGGCCACGATCTCCGCCGGCTCGCTCATCCGGCCCGTCCCGACCTCCCCGCACGCGACCTCGCCGTGCGCCGGGCCGACGATGACCGCGCGACGCGACTCCAGGATGCGCATGTTCGCCTTCACCGACTCGGCGTTCCACATCCGCGGGTTCATCGCCGGGGCGAGGACGAGAGGGGCTCCCGGCGAGAGGGCCAGGGCGCAGACGGAGACGGGATCGTCGCCGAGACCGTGAGTGATCTTGCCCAGGATGTCGGCGGAGGCGGGGGCGACGAGAAGGACGTCGGCCTCCGAGGTCATGTCCGTGTGCGCGATGCCCGTGCCGCCCGATCCGAAGGAGGGGGCGATGGAGACGGGGTCGAGGTAGACGGGGCGGCCGGAGAGGGCCTCGAACGTCAGGGGGCCGACGAAGCGGGTGGCGGCGGGCGTCATCGCGACCTGGACGCGCGCGCCCTCCTCGACCAGCCGGCGCACGATCTCCGCCGCCTTGTACGCGGCGATCGATCCGGCCACGCCGAGAATCACGCCGAGGGGCTTCGTCATGGCCGGCAATCTCTCACGGGCGGTCGCCCGCCCGGATCAGAGCGCCGCCGGGGGCGGCGTGACTTCCTTGACGTACGGGCCGATCTTGATCTTCTCGGCCGCGATCTCCTTCATCGCGACGACGTCGGACTTGCCTCCGACCTCCTCGATGAGGATTTTCCCACCCTGGTTGATCTCGCGGGTCCGCTTGGAGCAAAGCGTTGCCAACGCGTATTTGGAGCCGATCCTGTTGACCAGCCCTTCGATCTTGATGTCCATGAGGGCATGATAGGGCTTCGTGAAGGGGGATGTCAAGAAGTGCCTGGTGGCCTCGATTCCCGGAGTTTTTCGCCTCGGAGACTCAGAGACACTGAGAACCCCCGTCCAATCCCCCTACAGACGTAGTACAAGAAGCTTGAGTCTTTCACCCATCAGGTGAAAGTCGACTTCCAGAGGCAACGAGGACTTGA